>NZ_JBCHVD010000025.1:0-45032 GCF_046736435.1 Arthrobacter sp. LAPM80 | reverse complement strand
ACCCTGCTATATCCGGAGTCCTGGGCTTTTGGATACCAAAGCGGCGGCACTGCGGAGCCCAACCTCGATATAATTGATGCAAGGTCATATATCCCACTGGGCACGATGATCCTCTACATATCGCGGTTCGTGCGCCTCGAATTCAAGACCGACTCATTGGAAATTCATTAAATTGGCTGACAAGTGGGGAGTCTTTAGTACCATTCATTGTCTTGACACTGCCCTGACAACGAGGGTTAAGAACGACTTTTTGACATCTCAAAACTGTGGAGCGCGTCGACAGCGGGGCTAACCCCAATACCAGTTACTTAGCTTTTTTGGGTAGGCGTTTGAGTGGCCGTCGCCACCGGCGCTCCTCATTGACGGAGCCATGGGCGTGGCCGTCATCAGGACTGATGGCCTCGAACGGCGCGACGCATCGCAGTTTAGCCCACGGTCTTGGGCTGGGAATGATGCCCCGCCGGCGGACTCGTTCATCACTGAACCACACCAAAAAGTCGCCATAGTGGCCCGGCTAGTCCCAATGCCGTGAAGTTAAGCGATCACTACCGTTGTCAACTTCGCGGCGTCGTCGGGTGATTGGCTGCCTTTGAGCGTGTTCGGTGCCGGGCATCTGTAGTGCTGCATTGTTCTGTCTTAAGATGTGGAACGCCCTTTTAATGCAGCGGAACTCCTGACTCTTCTATGTCTGTCAAGCCGCTTCCTGAACCTTTTTTGCCTCGGCTGCAGTATTCAAGATTCTGAACACACGTCGGGCTAGGTAGCGCTTGACGCAGCGGCGGATCTCCCTGTCGCTTTTGCCCTCGGCGCGACGCTTCTCGGCGTAGTCGCAGGTTTCAGCGTCATAGGTCATCCTGGTGATCGCAGCCATGTGTAAGGCGCTGTTGAGCCGCCGATCACCCCCACGGTTCAATCGATATCGCACGGTATTTCCTGACGAGGCAGGGATGGGATTCACGCCGGCCAGACAAGCGAAGGCAGCCTCGCTACGGACCCGTCCCTCATGCGACCATGCCACCAAGCACTTCGCTGCGGTCACCGCGCGAAAGCCCTTGATCTCAAGTAAAGGCGCTGCCTCGCTGACCTCGACCAGCTCATCCAGCTTCTGCTCATTAGACTTCAGCTGCTCGCCGAGGTCCTGTATGTGTTTGGCGAGGCGGACGGCCTCGGCACGGGCGATGCTCAACGCCAGTTCTTCCTCGCGTTCGCGCCACCGGGAGATCTCCTCGATCTGGACCGGGGTGAGCTTCTTGCGGGCATCGATACCGAGGCCGTTGCTGCGCACCAAAGCATTCAATGCGTTGATCGACCTGGTCTTGTCCTTGGCCATAGATTCACGGGCCGTGACCAGGATCCGTAAGCCCTGTCGGATCCCTTCATTCAGGCGCGGGCGGCGCAGTTTCTCAACCGGCAACGGCAGCACGGCCATGGCCATCCGATGGGCATCCAAGGCATCAGTTTTACCGACTCCGCGGTTCTTCTTCGCATCCATGCGGGGAGCCTCCGCGACGGGGAAGCCGTGGGTGGCTACGGTGCCGGCAAGGATCGCCCCGTAGGACGCAGCGCCTTCGATCACCCAGAGAGTATCGGCGTCGGCGTTGGTGCGACGGGCGACCCATGTGATGGCCCGGTTAATGCCGGCTCCGGTTGTCGGGAATGACTGGGTATCCAGCAAGGCGCCGTTGGTTGCGTTAAGGATGGCGTAGACGTGGTTGCGGGCGTGCGTGTCGACACCTACGACAAAGGGGTGGCAATGGGAGACGATAGACATGGCGGTCACCATACTTTTCCTCTTGTGATGGACTTGGTTAGTGGCCGTGAAGGCCGGTACCAGCCCGGGTAGGAATCACAACGGAACAGAACTGTGATGGGTCACGCCCGTAAGGGTGGACAATCTTCTAATCAGGCTACCGTCGTGGGCCGGATTGGTACCGGCCGACCACACATCTGAACGGACAAGTCAGGAGAATGACACCCTGAGGGTCAGTTAAACATTGAGTCACGTTCTTGGCGTGGTGCGGCCGGTATCTATCCTGCCAGCTAGTCCCAGACCAGCTACCAACAACTCTCACAGTTAAACATGTGAATGTTCAAGCCCACATGTTGCACAGGAGTTCCTACGTGCCATCGTCTCATTCCCTGACCGTCCATGACCAATCCATGCCTGGCCACGCACAGCCCACACCATTGACGCCTTGGGTACGAGGGACCATCTGGTCCCCGGGGCACCTAGGTGAGCTCAGCGGGCACCTGCCTGTTGAGCTGGTGGATACGGCTTTGGAGGCGACTGGTAAGCGTGAACGTCGCACCCGGGCCCTGCCCTCGCGTGTCATCGTGTATTTCGTGTTGGCACTGGCTTTGTTCCCCGAGCTGGGGTACAAATCGGTGTTCAGCAAACTCTGCCTGGGCACCGGGGTGCTGGGCACGGTCACCGCCAGCGCGTTGGCCCAGGCACGCCGGCGGATCGGCAGTGCACCCCTGCGGTGGATCTTCGAGCTGCTGCGCGGGCCGGCACCGACCATCACCGGTGAAGGGTCCTGGTTCGGTGCCTGGCGAATCTGCGCGCTGGACGGCACGATCCTGACCCTGCCCGATACCGAGCCGATCCTGACCAAGTACACCAAACAGGCCGGATACCATGGTGGCACCGGGTACCCCCAAGCCCGGGTGGTGGCATTGATCGCCTGCGGCACCCGCAGCATTATTGATGCCGTATTCGGGCCCACCAGTGTTGGGGAAACGACCTACACCCCGGCCCTGCTGCCAAGCATGGGGGCTGGGATGATCATCCTGGCCGACCGGAACTTCGCCGCCGCGGCCCTGCTGCACCGGATCAGTGACACCGGGGCGCACTACCTGGTGCGGGTGAAGAACGCCCGCCACCTACCCATCCACCAGATCCTGGCGGACGGGTCCTACCTCTCGGTGCTGGCCGGGCACAGGATCAGGGTCATCACCGCGACCATCACCTTGCACACCACCAACGGGCAACGCACCGACACCTACCGGCTGGTCACGACCGTGACCGACCCGGCCCAAGGCACAGCCGGGGAGTTGATGGGCCTCTATCACGAACGCTGGGAAATCGAGACGGCCTTCCGCGAGATCAAATCCACCATGTTCCGCGGCAGGGTGCTGCGATCGCGCACCCTGGAGTTGGTCGAGCAGGAAATCTACGCCCTGTTGATCGCAGAGCAGCTGCTACGCACCGTCATGAGCGAGGCCACCAACGCCGAACCCGGACTGGATCCGGACCGGGCCAGCTTCACCATCGCACTAACCACGGCCAGAGACACCATCATCCTCGGACCCGAACCCCGTGCCTGCCCCGGGCCCGGCTGGCATGCACTGGCAGGACGGATCGGAGAACACCTCCTGGCAAACCTCCTACCCCCACGCAGGCTACGCACCGGCCCAAGGACCGTAAAACGAGCCATCTCGAAATACCAGGCCCGCGCCACCAAACCCCACGGCCCCACCCAACCAGCCCGCCTGACCATCCAAGTCATCCACCCCAACAAAGGATTGACAACAGAACCCACTGCTTAACTTCACGGCATTGCGGCTAGTCCACCTCTGCTTGGGGCATGTGGAAAGCCAATTCGAGGGCGATGTACTTGCCTTGCTTCCCGGAAAGCACCAGCGCGAAAAGCGCAATTGTAGACACAGCAGACGCGATGATTCCACTTGAAAACCGTTGACGCCCTCGCGCATATGACGAGGCCCCGGCCTCATTGGCTGGGAACTCAATGGATGCTCGGTCTTCTATGGCCGCACAAGCCCAACAATCTCACCCGTCGCGCAACCGCTGGCATCCAGGAGGTGTCCCAAATGCTTGTAAACGCGGATAACAATGGATCTGTCCACTACGCACGCCCCCTTGAGCTTGCGCTCGAGCTCGGCCTCAAGACGCAGGGTGTCGGACTTACTGCGGGCTGTTAGGGCCACGATGAGGTTGTACTGGCCGAAGGTCACTGCCGCGAACTGTAGCTCTGGCATGGATAGCCAACTGTTATCGGTGTTGAGCAGCGAAATACTCGGTACCTGAAGAAAATACCAGCTCACCACCGGCCAATTCGAGTAGTTTTGGGAGACATGCACCCGGAGGTCCAACATACCCTGCATCCGCATGGTTGCAATGGAATCACCAACCCGCTGCTGGCTGATGCCCAGTGATCCCGCCAATTCCGTCTTGGTCATACGGACATTCCTCTCCAAAAGACTCACAATTTTGGAAGCCGTGGGGGTCGGAACAATCTTTGCCGCAGCGGATCGAGGTGGCCTATATCTTGGTACGCGTTCGGCTTGCGAGGTGGAAAGCGCCCGCAGCGTCCATTCCGAGCCAAGCTTGAGTGTTGAGTTCAAGATGTACGTTCTTATGGATCGCACTCCCGGCAGCTTCCCAAGACGATTCAAGATGAAATCAGCCAACTCATCATCGTCCTTGGCCTTTAACGTCATGACAATGTCGCGCATTCCGCTGGTGAGGTCGATTGAGGAGATCGCCGGGTCCTGACTTGCGCGCTGTGCGGTGGTGAGCACCTCACCGGGACGGCATTCGACCTCAACAATGGCCACGCTGTTGCTTCGGAAGTCGTACAGCATAGCAACGGGCCACGCGAGGCCATGCGCCACGATTCGATCCCACCGGCGCGCCAGGGTCAGGGAGTCAAGCCCGATTATGGTGCTCAATGAGGTCCATGAAACCCTGGGCTCGATCTGGAGCGCGTTGATAATTTGCAAATCTACGTCGTCCAGTTCGTTTTTTCTCATATATGTGCTCATTCCAATGAAAATTTTTCGTTTTTTCACACGTTTTCATGCCACGTGTCACTGTAATACAACTCACCGCTATACGAGCGTTGCCGAAGGAGATACGCATGGATGCAGTACTGGAGTGGCCGGTTAAAAGCCCCCGCACAAGTTTAAGACTGCTTGTGCCCATTCTGATTGCCTTGGAATTTTTTTCAGGGCTTGCCCAGGGCTGGATCATTCCGCTCTTGGGCCAGATCTCGAAGGCCTATGATGTGCCTATTGGCGCCACCAGCTGGGTCTTGGCAGTAGGCCTGCTTTCCTCTGCTGTTTCGGTACCTCTGCTCTCGGTGATGGGGGATCGTTTTGGTCACCGTAAGCTCTTGATCGTCTCGGTTGTACTCGCCGCGGCGGGCTCCATCCTGATTGCGCTGGGGTCCAACTTCGCATTGGTCCTTGCTGGCGCGGCCATTCAAGGTCCCGTCGCAGCGTTCCTTCCCTTGGCGATGGCCCTATTGAAAACTCATCGGGCGCATTCGGCAAACAAGGATGTGGGGTTGATTGTTGGAACCCTGACCTTTGGTGTGGCCGCGGGAAGTATCTTGGGCGGGTTCGCGATGGATGCCATTGGTCAGCTTCACCTGGTGCAGCTGATCCCTGCGGTGGCCCTCACCGCTTTCATTCCCTTGGTGGCACTCGTAGTTCCCAAGAGCAACCCTGATTCCGCACGCAGCGTTGACTGGCTCGGGGCCGCCTTGTTGGGCGTTGCTTTGGTGGGAATCATGTATGGACTCTCCGAAGCACCCCACAAGGGCTTGCTTTCGCTATCCACCTTGATCCCTCTGCTAGTGGGTATTGCTGCCTTGCTGGCGTTTTTGAAGGTTGAACGCCTAGCCAAAGACCCGCTCGTCGATATTCCAGCCATGCGCTCGGCGCGACTTACCAGCCCGCTCATTATCGGATTCCTCGTCGCTGTGACGATGTTCGGCAACCAATCCCCCCCGGTCCTATTTCTTACCGCCTCCCCCGAAACGCTTGGGTACGGTAACGGCTTGGGCGCTTCCGGTGTGGGAGTCGTGGTGGCAATTTCCTCAGCCACCCTCACTCTCGGCGCTTTTTTGTCCTTTGCCCTGTCGCGAACACTAGGCCGAACCCGCGCATTGGTGATTTCCTGCCTGCTTTCGGCCGCAGCGATGCTGTGCATGGCTTTTGTGCCCTCCTCAACCGTGCTTTTCACGGTGTGGCTGGCGGCTAGTGGCATCGGGACAGGCGTCGTGTTGGGTGTTCTTCCCGGCATGGTGATCGAACGCTCATCCGAGTCCGCGGCAGCTTCCGTTGCAGGGGTCTACAACACGGCGCGCACCATTGGCGGTTCGCTGGCCGGGGCGTTCGTCGCCTCAATCACCACCTTGCTTGTTGTCTCATCGAACGGCGACCAGAACAGCGCTGCTCCTTCGTTTGAGGCGTTCCAAACCATTTGGGTCACCTTCGCCGCAGTCAATATCCTCGCCGCGGTGGTCTCGGCCCTCACCGCACGCAAAACCAATGGTGTGCACAACTAAGAACCGTGGATCCCGGACTGCCCGGATACCCGCTAAAACTGCCTCCCGACTTGAACAAACTGAACCATTCTAAGGAAGATACGTGAACACGCAGCAAAATATTCGTCTTTCCATTACCGATAACATGATGGTGCACGAGGATTCCTTGCTCGCCTTGAGTCGTCGAATCAGTGATCGGCCCGAGCTTGCCTTCGAGGAGCATTACGCTTCGGCCGAGGTGGCGAAGATGTTGGAAAACGAAGGTTTCGCTGTGACCCGTGGCGCTTATGGGCTGCCCACCGCACTGGAAGCGGTATACGGGCGCGGTGAATGCACCGTGGCCATCGTTGCAGAATACGATGCGTTGCCTGGCATCGGTCACGGTTGCGGACACAATATCATCGCCGGGGCAGCGATGGGTGCGGCCCTTGCCCTGAAGCCGGTGGCGGAAAGCCTCAATTTGCGCATCAAGGTCTTGGGGACCCCGGCCGAGGAAAAGGGTGGCGGAAAGATCCTCATGCTCCAGCGCGGCGCGTGGGACGACGTTGACTTCTCGCTGATGGTGCATGGAGCCACAGGCCAGCAATACTCTTGCTCCGCTTCTATCACCCAGGCCTATGAACACTTGGATGTCACTTTCACCGGTAAGAGCGCCCATGCCGCGGCGGCACCTCACCAAGGTGTGAACGCAGGATCCGCCGCCACCCTGGCGCAGGTTGCCATTGGATTATTGCGCCAGCAATTGAAGCCAAGCGTGGTGGTCGCCTCGTTCATCGTCAGTGGCGGGGCGGCAACCAATGTGATTCCCGGGGAAGCGAACCTGCAGGTGGAAATCCGCGCTCTGGATAATGAGGATTGGGCCGATGCCAAGGAACGGGTCCGTGATTGCCTGCGCGGCGCAGCACTGGCCACGGGGTGCCAACTTTCAATGGAACAGACAGAGGAACCCTACGCTCCAATGCTGCAAGATGAAGCAATGGCCGGATACTGGGACCGGAACCTCGAAGGGCTGGGGTATAGCATTGCCGCTCCGGAAGGGGCAATGGGTGGCTCAACGGATATGGGCAATGTTTCCCAGTTCCTACCCTCGATCCATCCCATGATTGCACTTCGCGATTGCAAAGCGGTGATGCATACCGCAGACTTCGCGCAGGCTGCGGTTTCCTCGGCGGGGGATGAAGCCTTGCTCAACGGCGCCCTGGGTCTGGCCCTGACCGTTGCCGACGTTGCCAACAACAAGGAACTGGTCGCCCGGTTGCGTCAGCAACGCCAGACTCGCCTCTCTGCAGGGACCCCCGCCCAGCATTTGCTGGCCGTCGCCGCAGGCGACTAGCCATGCCGAATATTGGTTTGCTGCCGGAGTCAGGATTGAGAATCGCCGTAATGTAGGCATCCAGTCGGGTCTTGGAGCTGGAGTCCAACCTTGAGATGCTCAAACGCGCAGCACGTGAGGCCTCAGCTGCCGGAGCCGACTGTCGGGTCACGCCCGAGCTTTTCATCTGCGGATACGCCCCAGCCATGCTGCAGGAACACTTGAGTCCGGAATTTGTGCAGAAAATCGATGCCGGGGCCCAACAGATTGCCCGGGAATTTTCGATGGCGCTGGTTTACTCGGTGCCAAGACGCAGATCGGAGGGTTGGCACATCGCAGCAATACTGCTCGATGGCCACGGCAAAAAACTGCTCGAATACCTGAAAGTGCACCTTTACGGGGAGGAAGAACGCTCGGTCTTCCTCCCCGGGAGCCAACCCCCTGAGGTGGCTTCACTGCATGGATACGGAGTGGGACTGCTGGTCTGCTACGACGTCGAGTTTCCCGAATCGGTGCGTCGGCTGGCCGAAGCGGGTGCTGATGCCGTGTTGGTTCCCACCGCCCTTGGTGCCGGTTATGACGATGTGCCTCAAGTGCTCTTGCGTGCCCGAGGGCTGGAAAACCAGGTCATGATCGCCTACGCAAACCACACCGGATGCGCGCCGAGCTTCGATGGGACGGAGCTGGCTCTGGGCGGGGGCAGCGTATTGAACCGCCCCGGGTTTAGTGGAGGGTGTTGATTCCTTAAAAGGATGAGCCCTCATGGCACCACCTAAGAAGTATCCTGATGAGCTTCGCCAGCGAGCAGTCCGCCTCGTGATGGACGTCCAGAAGAACCCTGTTGACCGGCGTAGAGCTGCTACTCGTATCGGCACGCAGTTGGGTATCCCGGCTGACACGATCCGTGGATGGGTTCGCACGGTGGAGATTGATCAGGGTGTGCGTCCTGGTATGAGCACCGATGATGCCACCCGGTTGGCCGAGTTGGAGCGTGAGGTTGCTGAGTTGCGGCGGGCGAATGCGATCTTGAAGTCCGCATCTGCTTTCTTCGCGGCGGAGCTGTGCGCCCCTTCAAGCTACCCCGCAGCGAAGGCACGCCCCGAGTCGAAGCGGGCCGTCAGCGACGCCGTGACGACCGAGAAAATCAAGGCGGTGCACCAGGAAAACTACAGTGTGTACGGGGCCAGGAAGATCTACGCCGCCCTGAACCGCGCCGGCCACAAAGTGGCGCGGTGCACGGTAGAAGGGCTGATGCGCCGGGCCGGGCTTCATGGTGTGCGTCGGGCCAAAGGGCCACGCGCGACCGTACCAGGGCCCTAATCCGATCGGCCGGCAGATCTGGTCCGCAGGCAGTACATTGCTCCGGCACCGAACTGCCTCTGGGTCGCAGACATATAGTGCCGACGTCGGCGTTATATGTCGCCGACAAAGTTGATCCCTGGGCGGTCGGCGGTGAAATCCCGTCTAACCAGGTCTTTCTTGGCGGCTGCCGCTTAGGAGTCAGCGACCGTCGTAGTGCTGAAGGGTCGTGGCTGGCACGGAACCGGGCCCTCTTGCCCTCATGATTTGGCGCACGAGCTCCGGGGAGCATTCGGTTTCCTCAGCCTGAGGGTCGGCGTGGATCCGGCGCTACCCGTGCGTCCTCTTGGATTCCTCAAGGAAATGCTGCACCCGGGCAGCCAACGCCTGCCTGCGGGCCGTAGCGGATGAGACCGGGCGGGAACGCCAAGGGTAGAAACCCGAGCGGGAGACCTCCAACCACCGGCACATCTTCAGCACTGCCGGGGCCTTTGGAACGCGGCCTCATCTTTCAGCTCCTGGTTTTCGCGTTCGAGTTCCTTTAGCCGGGCACGGTCAAAGACTTTCGACTCCGGCTCCGTCTCGGTGCCCACGCCGTAATCGGTGGCCACGGTCTTAATGAGTTTGGACGAGTCGATGACTTCGCGGCACAGTTCATACTAAAATTCTTGGCCGAACCTGCGTCGGGTTGATGACCTTTCGGTGATTCCTCATTCCGGTAGTCCCCATCATTTCATGGGGTGCCGCTGTCCGAAATCTCCAAAGCAGCCCAATGCCCAGCGGTGCCCGACTGAAGGAGTTCTCATGCCTATTCAGATTACCCACGTTCGGCCTGCGGCCAACGGCGCCGTGTACGAATCCATCACGCACTACAAGTAGTTCAACGATGCTGATGGGGCCATCGGCCACATGGACAAACCCGCGTTGGTTACGTGGGGTGATACGGCTGGCATGTAGGCCTATGTCGGCAGCGGATCATCACAGGCTGCGGTGGGTGTTGTTCGTCCGCAAATCGGATTGCCCAACCTCAAGACGCATGCCAACGGCGGGTGGACGGAGAACCTCCTTGCGCAACTATCCACCTGGAACACGGCTGCCATTTCACACTCTCCACACGCCTCTATGGACATCATGTCTCCACACTTGATATGCGTGCCGATGCTCCGCCGGGCCGTGCCCGGCCCGAATCAGCTGGCCGGGTCAGCAATCATGGCTAGAACCAGTCCGGGAACAGTGGATTCCCCGACCTGAACCTGGTAGCTGCCCAGGATTCCAGAGCGGTGTGCGGCCACAGTTGTTTCCATTTTCATGGCTTCCAGGATAACCACCGGCTCGCCATCTGAGACGGCGGACCCCGCATCAACCAGCCATTTGACCACTGTGCCGGCGATGCCCGATAGAAGGGCATCCTCTGGCACTTCCGCCGAAGTGGCTGGGTCCGGAACCAGCGGGCTCGTGGGCGGGTGTTGTCCGGCGCCAAAACCGATCAGAGTGCTCAGGAGTTCCGTGGGCATCCCCAATTGAACCCGGCGCCCGTCGACGTCGATGAAGAAGCTGTGCCGCTGCGCCTCCGCGAGCGGAATTGGAAACTGTGTGTCGGCGGGGATGTCATTGACGAATTCCGTCTCTATCCAGTTCGTATGAACACCAAAGCGTTCTGAGCCCGTAAAATCTGCGCTTTCGACGACGGCACGGTGGAAGGGCAGCACCGTGGCAACGCCCTCGATCCGGAACTCGGCCAGCGCCCGCCGGGCACGGCGCAGCGCCTGTTCCCTGTCAACCCCCGTGACGATGAGTTTTGCCAGCAGAGAGTCGTAGTGCCCGGGCACCGTGTCCCCGGCGGTATAGCCGCTGTCTATTCGAACGCCGGGCCCGGTCGGGGTGGTGAAAACTGACAGTGCACCTGGTGCGGGTAGGAAGCCGCGGCCAGGATCTTCGGCATTGATGCGGAACTCGAAGCTGTGGCCGCGGGGCAGGCAGTCCTGGGTTGAAGCAAGTTTTTCTCCGGCCGCAATGGCAAGTTGTGCCTGGACCAGGTCGATCCCCGAGGTCTCCTCTGTAATGGTGTGTTCCACCTGCAATCGGGTGTTGACCTCCAAAAATGACATGGCGCCGTCCTGAGCCACCAGGTACTCAACGGTCCCTGCGCTGGTGTAACCGGCTGCACGGCAGATGGCCTTCGCGGAGGAATGGATCCGCTCCAGCTGAGCCTCTGTCAGGAAGGGTGCCGGAGCCTCTTCGACAAGTTTTTGGTTGCGGCGCTGCAGGGAGCAATCGCGGGTGCCGGCAACTATGACGTTGCCGTGGTTGTCCGCCAGCACCTGTGCCTCAATATGTCTGGGATTGGCCAGGAACCGTTCCACGAAGCATTCGCCGCGGCCAAAGGCCACCACGGACTCACGCACGGCGGAGTCGAAAGCCTCCTCGATGGCGTCCTCCTCCCACACCACCTTCAGCCCGCGCCCGCCGCCGCCAAAGGCTGCCTTAATAACGATGGGAAGGCCGTGTTCCGCGGCGAATTCACGCACCTCAGCAGCATATTCAACGGGGCCGTCGCTGCCGGGAACCATGGGCGCCCCTACGCTTTGGGCAATCGCCCGCGCCGAGACTTTGTTGCCCAGAATTCTGATGCTTTCGGGGGAAGGGCCAATCCAGGTCAGCCCGGCAGCCTGGACGGCCTCGGCAAAGTCGGCATTCTCAGACAGGAAGCCATAGCCGGGATGGACGGCGTCGGCCCCGGAGAGGCGGGCCGCCGTCAGCAGCTTGGGAATGTTTAGGTAGCTCTCTGCCGGGCTGTTTCCCTGCAGGGCGTATGCTTCGGTGGACCCCCTGACGTGGAGGGCGTCGGCATCGGCGTCGGAATACACGCCTACCCAGGCTATGCCCATGTCCTCGCAGGCTCGGGCGATCCTGACGGCAATTTCGCCGCGGTTGGCGATGAGCACCTTTTGCAAGCGCATGGACTGTCCTTACTTCTTAAAAATGGTGGGGGAGGTGTTGCGGGAGCACGGGCACTGGCCCGGCATCTGGAACGGACTGGAAACGGATCTTTGCCCCCGGACCCAGTTGGGCGGCTTTATCCAGATCGGAGTCGATGACCACACCGATGACGGGGTAGCCGCCGGTGACAGGGTGGTCTGCCAGGAAGAATACGGGCAGCCCGGAGGGCGGTATTTGAATGGCCCCGTTCACCGTGCCTTCGCTGGTGAGTTCGCCTTTCTTGGCCCTCTCGAGGGGGTTCCCGTCCAAGCGCAGCCCAATGCGGTTGGAGGATGGTGAGATGACCCAGACCTGCTCGGCTAAGGATACTGCCGCTTCCTGAGTGAACCAGTCGCTGCGCGGTCCCGGGACGAAGCGGAAGACCGTGATGTCGCCGGGCGGTGGAACGGGCGCTTCCGGGTTGCCCACCACGCTGCTGCGTGACGGGCGTCCAACCAGCAAGGCTGTGTCCGGCCCCAGAGGTGCGGGCCCCGTTCCGGAGAGCATATCCGTTGACCGTGAGGACACAACCTGGGGGACGTTGAGCCCGCCGCGGAAGGCCACATAACTGCGAAAGCCCGACGTCGGCTGGCCCAGTGACATCCGTTCGCCGGCCATGAGCGCGAACGGTGTGTTGCCGGCTTGCCGTCGCTGTTCGCCGGTGGCGGCGGTGATGGACACCGGGGCCGGGGCGCCGGTGACCGCCATGACCTGGTCCTGGACGGCAACAAGTTCCAAGCCGCCGAGCACTGTTTCCAGGCCCGCGTCCCCGGAGCCATTGCCAACAAGCCTGTTTGCCCGGCGAAGCGCGGCGCGGTCCAGCGCCCCGGATCCCGTCACGCCAACTCCGGCAAATCCGGGCCGTCCGAGGTCCTGGATGGTTGTCTGCAACCCGGGGGAGCGGACCACGACGGCAGGGGAGACTGGTGCCACGGCGCTAGGGGCGGCCTGCACAGCCACGATTTCCCGGACGGGACGGAACTGGACCCGGTTGCCGGGATTGACCAGGGCCGGTGATGAGCGTTCAGGCAGCCACATGGGGGCGCTTGTGCGGCCGATCAGATGCCAGCCGCCGGGTGATTCCCCTGGGTAGATGGCAGAATAGCGTCCCGCCATGGCCACGCTGCCGGCGGGCACGCTGGTCCGTGGTGACGAGCGGCGGGGGATGGGTGGATATTTTCCATCGGAGACGAGATAGGCAAAACCCGGGGCGAAGCCGGTAAACGCGGCCGTCCATAACTGTTGGGAATGCATGGCCACCAGCGCCTCCGGTGTCAGCCCGGCCAGGGCGGCGGCCTCGGCGAGGTCAACGCCGTCGTACACGGCGTCAATGACCACGACGGCATCGTTGCGGGCGTGGTCGGTGACAAGTTCCGCCTGGCGGATCCGCTGGGAAATCCGGGTCGCAGCAGCCTTCGAGGAGGCGGTGACAAGGACTGTCTCAGCGGCCGCAACTACGTCCACCTGACCTTGGTCCGGCTTCTCAAGGAGGAAGGCCTGGAGGCTGAGAACCTCGTTCAGGCCGGGGAGTTCAACCAGGATGGAGCGCTCGCCTACCGCCCGGATCCCCACTATTTGCAATGCGCTGCTCACACGAAGCTCTGAATCTGCACGCCGGCATCCACGAGGGCGGCCTTGACGGCGGCAGCCATGGCGACGGCCCCGGGGGTGTCGCCATGGAGACAGATGCTTTCCGCAGTGACCTTGAGGATACTGCCGTCAATGGCCACGATCTCCTGGCGGGTGGCCAGGCGCAGGCTTTGCGCTACGACGGCGTCCATGTCCTTGAGTACGGATCCGGGCAGGGTGCGTGAAACGAGGCTGCCGTCCGGGTTGTAGGCGCGGTCGGCGAAGGCTTCAGTGACGGTGCGTAGACCCGCGTCCATGGCCACCTGGTGGACCACGGAATTTGGCAAGACCATCAGGGGCAGGGTGTCATCGACCGCAAGGATGGCATTGACGACGGCGAGCGCCTGCCCGGGGTGCTTGGCAATGGTGTTGTACAGGGCACCGTGGGGCTTCACGTACGCCACGGTGGTGCCTTCCGCTGCGGCCAGCGCCTGCAGGGCTCCGATCTGGTAGATCACGTCATTGGTCAGCTCGGCCGGTTCCATGTCGATGAAGCGCCGGCCAAAACCGGCCAGGTCCCGGTAGCCGGGGTGCGCCCCAACGACGACGTTGGCACGCCTGGCTGCGGCGACTGTTGCCCGGATGGTGCTCGGGTCCCCGGCGTGGAAGCCGCAGGCAACATTGACGCTGGAGGTTGATGCAATGATTTTGGCGTCGTCCCCAAAGCTCCAGTTGCCGAATGACTCGCCGACGTCGCTGTTCAGATCGATGGTTGGCATGATTTCCTCCCGAGTTGGTTGATGCGCTAGCTTAGTTGGTTGCCATGACACGGGTCAGGAACCGCTGGGTGCGCTCGTGCTGGGGATTGTCGAAGAGTTGGGCTGCTGGGCCTTCCTCGACCACCACGCCTTGATCCATGAATACCACCCAGTCAGCCACTTCGCGGGCAAACCGCATCTCGTGGGTCACCACCACCATGGTTAGACCTTCCGAGGCCAACCCGGTCATGACCTGCAGGACTTCATCCACCAGTTCCGGATCCAGTGCGGACGTGGGCTCGTCGAAGAGCATGACGTCGGGGGACATTGCCAGCGCACGGGCAATCGCCACGCGCTGCTGCTGACCGCCGGAGAGCTGGTGCGGGTACTTCTGGGCATGGGCAGCCATGCCAACCTTTTCCAGTTGTGCCATGGCGTTTGCCGTGGTCCCTGCCGCGTTGGCCTTGCGCAGCTGGGTGGGGGCAAAGGTTACGTTCTCTAGGGCCGTCTTGTGGGGGAATAAATTGAACTGCTGGAAAACCATGCCAATGTTCTCGCGGGTCCGGGACAGTTCCTTGTCCGAAACAACTTTGCGTGCCCCGGAGGAGGTGACCTTATAACCAACGGGCACGCCACGGTAGAGTACGTCGCCGGAGGTGACCGATTCCATGGCGTTTAAGGTGCGGATCATGGTTGTCTTGCCGGAACCGGACGGGCCGATCACGGCGACAACTTCACCCTTGTGGACCTTCAGGTCAACGCCCTTGAGGACCTCGGTTGTACCGAAGGACTTGCGTTCATTGACAACCGTCATCACGACTTCCCCGGAATGCGGGGTGGACACCCGTGTCTTTGGAATGGACAACTCGGCGGTGGCCGGGGCCTGCGAGGGTGCCACCTTGGCCTTGAGCCCGCGGCGGCGGAAGTCCAAGCGACGCTCGAAGATCTTTAGCGCCTGGTCAAAAACGGTCACCAGCAGCACGTAGTAGATTGCGACTGCGGCCAAAGTTTCCAGGACCTTGAAATTTTGGGTATAAAGCCGCTGACCCACCAGGAGGATTTCCGTCAGCGAGATGGCCGAGACCAGTGAGGTCAACTTGATGATGGTGACCAGCTCGTTGCCCAGCGATGGCAGAGCAACACGGAAGGCCTGGGGAATCACGATGTGCCGCTGCACCCCACCCCACGGAATTCCCAGAGCCCGGCCGGCTTCGCCTTGGCCGCCGGCGACGGAGGAAAGCCCGCCGCGGTGGATTTCTGAGATGTACGCAGTTTCGGAGAGCACCAGCGCAATGAGGCCCGCCATGAACGGGGAGCCCACAATGGTGCGCAGTTCCGGAATGACCTGCGGGGCATTGTAGACAAAGATCAGCAGGACCAGCAACGGCAAGGAGCGGAAGAACCAGACATAAACATCAAGAATCTTGCGCAACCACAGCTGGCGTGACTGCCGGCCCAGTGCCACGGCCATGCCCAGCACCACGGAGATGCCCCAAGCCAGGGCGGACAGGGCAATCACTGTAATGGTTGCCTGCCAAAAATCCTTCTGAGCAAACAGGCTGAAGAAGTAGCCCCAGTCGAAGCTGAATGACGCCTTCTTGGCGATGGAGTTACTTGTGGAGCCGTTGCTGTTTCCCAGTGCCGCGGCGATTTGATCGCTACTCGGCGCCGCTAGGTTGTACTTTGTCAGCAGCTCCTGGTAACTGCCATTGTTTTTCATGGCCTGGAAAGCTGTCGTGATCTTATTGGTGAGCTCCGTGTTACCTTTGGCCACGGCAAGTCCCACGGGAACCGGGAAAATAAGGGCTTTACTGGTGATGGCCAGTCGGCCGCTGGCGCTGTCGACGGCGGTCTTGGCAACTGCCGCATCGGTCACCTGGGCATCGACTTGGCCGGACATGACGGCCTGCGTGCCTTCGGAATCAGTGGTGAAGTCTCTGACATCGATGGACTTCCCGCCATCCGCGGCACAGGCAGCACTGGCTGCGCCGCGGAGCTGTGTTGCCACTTCCCCGCCTTTGATGACGGCAACGGACAAGCCGCACAGACCAGATGTTCCATCAATCGGTGCCCGGGTTGAGGGGACGACGATGGAATTTCCCGTGGTGAAGTATGGAATGTAGTCGACCTGCTTGGCGCGCTCGGGCGTGATGTACAGGGCAGAGGCGATGACGTCAAAGTGGTCGGACTTCAGGCTCGTAACCAGCTGCTCAAAGCGAGTGTCGATAAATTCCGGTGCCAGACCCATCTCCTTGCTCAACGCCCTCATGAAGTCTGGGTCAAAGCCGGAAGGCACGCCGTCCTTCATATAGGCGTAGGGAGGGTATGTCAGGTCTGAACCGACTTTCAGCGTGCCGGAATCCGAGGGGGCGGCCTGGGCCGAGGGTGCGGCGACAAACAGGAAGAGCGCTGCAATTAAAAGTGCCAGCACCTTGCGGAGGCTTCGAGCCGATGTGGTCCATGTCATGTAACGAATATACGGATTGTTCAACGATCCTGTCAATGAGCTGTCGATACTTCGGATCATTTTTGCCCTAACAACTGCTATATCCCGGGAATTCTCGGCCTCATGGAGAGTTTTTTACCCAAGCGTGTCTGAGAATTGTTCAACACTGCTACTGTTGGGGCATGGATATCGATGCAGTCATTGAGGCGGGGTCCGCTGCTTCCGCCGCGGAAGTGGTTCAAGCTGCCTTGCGCAAGAAGATTGTTGAGGGACGGTTACTGCCCGGCACCCGCCTGGTGGACCATCTATTGGCCACCGAGTACGACGTCTCGCGGAACACGGTGCGGGACGCGCTGCGGCTTTTGACCACGGACGGCCTGGTCGTTTCCGTGCGCAACGCCGGAAGTTCGGTGCGCATGCTCAACGCAGCAGACATCCATGACATCTATTCCGCCCGCTGCTTGATTGAGACCGGAGCCATTCTGCAGAGCTCCTCCGCCCCGGACGCGCTCCTGGACCACGTCCGCCGTGCAGCATCGCTCAGCGAGCAACACGTGGCGGCCGGGGACTGGAACAAGGTCGGCACGGCCAGCCTGAATTTTCACCGCAGCATCGTGGGGTTGGCCCGCTCCGAACGATTGGGCAACTTCTTCGGCAATCTGGTGGCCCAGCTGAGGCTGGCCTTTGCGGTCATGCCGGATGAAAGCGCGTTTCAGGTCTCGTGGGTTTCCCGTGACCGTGACATTGCGGAACTGGTCCTGGCGGGCCGGCGCGAGGAAGCCGCGGCCATGCTGGTTGAATACCTCAACGATTCCGAAAGCCAAATCATTGACGGCGTCCGGGCCGCCGAGTATGCAAATATCGCTCTAGCAAGCAACTGAAAGGACACTATGAACCAGCACAAGCAGGCCTCCCTGACCGATGCCGCGTATAAAGGCCCGGCACTCGAGGTCGACAAGGAATTCTACGCCGGCATTGCCAGCGCGCTGGATTCACGCACTTTGGTGGACTCCTTTGAAATCCCGATTCGTTCCGGGAAAGCCTGGAAGGTTCCGGCCGGGCACGTGTGCAGGCTCGTCACCGTGGACGGCCCCCAGGTGGGGGACCTGAATATTTGGAACTTCAACAACCCGCGTGAGCGGTTCTGGGCGGCCCGGACCCGCCAGCTGCAGGCCGCACACGTGACCACCTTCGACCGCATGTGGTCCAACCTGCCATTCCTTCGCCCCCTGGTCACCATTACGGCCGACACGCTGGAAGACTACGGACAGGACAGCGACGGCGGACGCGTTCACGACACGCTCGGCACCCGCTGCGACCCGTACGTCAACCGGATGCTGACCGGAGAGGATTTTGACTACCACTGCCACTCCAACCTGACCCGGGCGGTCCGCCCCTTTGGATTAACCGAGTTCGATGTGCACGACGTGCTCAACGTCTTCCAATGCACTGGGCTCAACGACAATGACCAATACTTCATGAAGACCTGCCCGGCGAAGGTAGGGGACTACTTCGAAATGTTCGCCGAGCAGGACCTGCTGATGGCTCTCTCCACCTGCCCCGGTGGGGACCTTTCGGTGCCCATGTGGGGCGAAGGCGCCCACGACCCGGTGGAAGTGTGCCGGCCGATCGGCGTCGAGGTCTACAAAGTTGCCGACGAGGTGCTCGGAGACTGGACCTCCCCGCAGCTGCCTGAGTACGCCGGTGGCCACGGACTCAAGGAGCAGGCCTGGGCCTGATGTGGATATCTGCGCCATAGACCGGTCACTACCGGGCATGGTGCGCGCGCTGGACTCCCAACGCAGGCCAGCACCCGGAATTCCGAGTGCTGGCCCGCGGCCGTTCATGAAGTTCCCCATGCAGCCCTGGATGAGTCACCGGCATTTGTGCCGGAGGGCTTTGGCCATGCGCGCCCGTCCCTCACAGCTTCGTTGAGGAAACCCACCAGGATCATCGACGTTTCAGGAGTGGTACGCGGTGCGCATGCGGTTTCGCAATGATGAGCATGAGATTTGCCTTGCTAGCCTACTGCCAGGGAGAAATACCACGTTCAGTAACATTAGGGACTGACTAGTTGGCGGAAGTGATTTCAGCGCCTCCACAGGACGCAGCCTAGAGCTGAAGTCTGAAAAGCGGGCGGAAAGTCATGTATTGAGTGTCTAGTGATATCGACAGCAGTGTTGGTTGGTTGGCTACGCTCGACGTCCGTCAGAAGTCGGGTGGGAGTTCCCACCACGTCATACAAAACTCATCCTTATCCATGCAAAGTGGAGAGTATTTAGTATCACTCGTTGTTGCAACCCTGCCATGCAGAAACTGGCAACTCCAGCACAAATTGGATGCTGAGGATCCAGGCGGCGTTCAGCAGCGGTGAGGCTTCCGCAGGGTAGCCGAGCAGCCGATGGCGGATTGCCGTTTTTTGTGGGGGCAGGAACTGCCACACGGCGCAGGCCATCAGGCCCAGATAGATCACGCTCCAGATGGTGAAGGCCGTGCCGTCGGGGGCAATCAGGGTGGCGTCGGCAGTCAGGGCACCGTTGGAAGCGTTTTGGACTTGTTGGCCGCCCCGGAGCCACTGAAGGATCCACTCACGGCAACCACCGCGCCGTCCGCCACCACTTCTTGGCGCACCCGGTCGTTTGGCGATGGGTTCTGGCTCATGCCGACACCCTAAATACTGTGGGGGGACTCGGCTGCTGACGTCTTCGGCGCCTGCTGGTGCGCCTGGATTTCCGGTGGGACGTGCGCTGGCCACGTCTGCAAAGGGACATTGAGGCTGATGGCGTTGTGTAGCGCAAGGCCAGCAGCCCCTACTGCGCCTTCGGCGTCGGTCCACGCCTTGATAGTGATATCTAAGGGGCGAAGAAAATTCAACACCGACTCCGCCAATCCACGCTGGAATCCGCCAGCTAATGCATCCCACAATTCGGTGGTTTCTCCGGTCACCATGATGGTTCCAATGCCCAGAAGGTTCACCACCCCGCCCACGGACCGGCCCAGCCGGTGGCCAATATCGGCCAGGAATGCGTGGAGCTCCCCGGTATCTGTTGCTAGAGCCGCTTTGAGTGCGGAGATGGTTCCTTCTGCCTCACCAATGGCAGAGTTGCGCAGCATTTCAGCCAAGCCCGCGTAAACCTGCAGGCAGCCACGGTTCCCACAAACACACAGCGGGCCCTGTGGATCCACAGACATGTGGCCAAATTCAGTGGACGAGCCGCCTGAGCCGCCAAAAACTTTACGGTGATTCACGATCCCCAGACCTACACCATAGCCAAGTCCCAACAGCAGGAAATCGTCTTTGTCATGGCCCAACCCGAAGCTGACCTCACGGGTGGCCAGCGCAAAAAGGTCGTTGGAGACAAAGACGGGAATATTGACTTGCCGTTGCAGTTCCGCACCGAGATTGAAGTCCTGCCAGTTCAGCGTGGTGGAGATGCGAACGGTGGAAAGTGCCTGGTCCACCGCACCTGAAACGGAAATTCCAATGGCAACCACGCGCTGGGGATGTTCCAACGCTGCGCGCTGCGCGCCCACCACCGCGCAGAACTGGCTCACCACTGCCTCGGAGGGGTCAAAGTCCACGGTCGCGGCGTTCGTTATGGTCCCGTCGATGAGCATGGTCACGGCCAGCAGGCTTGTGGGTCGCACGCTGATGCCAATTACGAACGCTGCATCAGGGATCAACTCCACCGGAACGCGTGGACGCCCAGCTCCTGCCCGGCTGTCAGCGGCCAGTTCTCGCACATAGCCGTCCGTCATGAGTTTGCGGATTTGGGCTGTGACGGTTGCCGGGCCAAGCCCCAAACGTTTGGCTATTTCACTGCGGCTAAGTTGGCCTGCCTGACCCAGCAGGCCCAGTATTTCGGCTCGACTGACAGCGTCACGGGTGGCTGTGATGTGGGGACGAATGTGTGCGGTTGAGATTTCTCCCCCTCCGGGAAACGTGTTGACTATCACCGGCAACAGTGATTAGTATGACATCACGCCATTAATTCGGCGCCGAATTAATTATATACACAAGGCCATCGAGCCTGGGGTCCTGACGAAGGAATGACATGAAATTAGCAACGAAGCTAACAGCAATCGCACTCGGTAGCGCCCTGGTACTTGGTGCCAGCGCCTGTGGTTCACCCGCCCCGGCGGAGAGCGGGAAGGCTGGCGGAGACGTCACGCTCGACTGGTCTTTCTGGTCGCAGGGCGACGAGGGGAACAAGACGTGGAAAGATCTGGCCGCCCAGGTCACGAAAGAATACCCAAACATCAAGGTCAATCTCACCACTGCGCCTTTCTCCGATTACTTCACCAAGATGCAGTCGCAGCTGGCATCGGGCACCGCTCCTTGCATTGTCAGCATGCAAAGCCTGAGGTTGCCAGCTTTCGCCAAGGCCATGACCCCCATTGATGGTGACCTGGCAAAAGCTGCCGGCTTCACTGAAAGTGAATGGGAATCCGGGGCGCTGAAGGCCCTGCAGAACGGCGGCAAGCAGTTCGCGCTGCCTTACGGTCTCTCAACCATGGTCATGTACTACAACAAGGATGCCTTCAAGGCCGCCGGTGTGGCAGAGCCCAAGGACGGCTGGACCACCGATGAGTTTGTCGCTGCAGCCGAGAAGATCACCAAGGCAAGCAACAAGCCCGCTTTTGGTCAGACGTTCTCCGATCTGCACATGTCTGCCCAGCTATTGGCGTACAACGGGGCGAAGCCGGTCTCAGCCGAGGGTCAGTTGCAGATGACTGACCCGGCTTTTGCATCAGCATTCTCCTGGTACACATCCTTGGCCACAGAGAAGAAGATCAGCAGCATTCCGGCAAGTTCCTCCGATGTGCCGTGGGGGGAGCAGCAGTTCGTAGCAGGCAACGTGGCCATGGCGGTTGACGGCTCATGGAACATCAAGAGCAACGTCACCGATGCTGCAGGCTTTAAGGTGGGTGTGGTGTCCTTGCCGCAGGGCAAGGATGGGGGCGGAACGTTCTCGGCCAACTCCGGTTTCGGCATCTCTTCCACGTGCAAGAACAAGACCGAGGCTGCCAAGGCCATTGGTGTGTTGACCAATGCTCAGTCGCAGCAAGCTTCCGCGAAGGCAGGAAACCTGCCGGCTCGCACCGCTGCCGTTCCAGCGTTCATTGAAGGGTTGAAGGCTGATGTTGACCCCAAGAACCCCGGCTACTCCGAGCAGGTTGCGGCAGTTACCAAGAAATCCTCAGAAATGGCTGTTCCCTTCATCAGCACCAACAACTGGGACAAAGTCACCAAGCTCATGGCCCAGCAGTTCCAGCTAGCCTTTGGCGGCAAGAGCACCCCGGCAGAGGCTTTGAAGAACGTACAGGACAGTGGAGCGAAGTAACCCTTGCAAACATTTCCGCTAATCCTGACAGCAGTAGAAAGGTGCCAACGTGACGGCAGTAACTACTAAAGGCGCGCCACAAAGGATGACCAATCCTGTTGGGTTGAAGAAGCGGAAGAATCCTGATTCCCGTCCGGCGCTGGGGTTTCTTACCCCCAGCGCCGTGGGGATGACCGTTTTCATCCTCTTCCCCACCATTTTGGCCATTACCACCAGCTTCTTCCACTGGCCTACTTTTGGGGAAGTCACTTTTGCAGGGCTGGATAACTACCGCAACCTCTTTGCCCCAGGCAACCAGTTCACCGCAGCCCTAGTGAATACCTTCGTCTTCACCATCATTGTGGTTCCACTGAACCTGGTTCTGACGCTATCCACAGCGTTCTGGGTTGCCACCAGCCGTTTCAGCCGTCTCTACAGGGTCCTCTTCTTCCTTCCGGTAGTGACTCCCACCGTGGCAACTGCCGTGATTTGGAAGCTGATCTACCAGCCCAACGGACTTGTTGATTCGACGCTTCAATCCTGGTTCGGCATCCACATGCCCAACCTACTGGGTGATAGCAGTACCGCCTTGATAGCTGTTGTGATTGTTATTGTGTGGCAGGGCTTTGGCTACAACATGCTGATTTTCTCGGCGGCGATTGACCAGCTTCCCCAAGACATCATTGACGCTTCCATGCTGGACGGGGCGCACGGCTTCACGCAGTTGCTGCGTATCAAGATTCCGCTGCTGACTCCGGCCATTTTCTTCGCCTCAACGGTGACGATGATTTCAGCGTTTCAGATCTTCTCCGAGCCGTTCGTCATGACAGCTGGCGGGCCGGGAACTTCCACGGTGACCGTGGTGATGAACGTGTACCAAACCGCATTCCAAGATGGCGAACTTGGTGCCGCTGCAGCACCTGCCATCATCCTCTTTGTCTTAATCCTTGTAGTCACAATGCTGCAGTGGGTAGGACAGAAGAAATGGGTTCACTATGACTAACAACCAAGTCCAGACCAGATCATCGCGCCATGCGCAGACACTGGCAAAGGACGGCTTAAAGAAATCCCGCACGCAATTGAGGCCTCTGAAGTTCGGTAGCGAGATCCTGCTCGCTGTGGTGGCGCTGCTCTTTCTCTTCCCCATCATTTTCACGTTCTTCTCGGCGTTCAAGCCCAACGGTGAAATCTTCTCCCAGCCGCCCTCCCTGATTGGCTCGGAGTTCCGCTGGCAGAACTTTGTCGAAGTCTTCAACTACACCCCTTTCCTCCGGTTCATCATCAACGGATTGATCGTCTCCGTGGCCGGGACCATCATTGTGGTGGCTGTTTCCTCCCTGGCCGCCTATAGCTTCGGTATTTTGCGGTGGCGCGGACGTGACAAGTTCATGTTGCTCTACCTGGCCACAATGATGATCCCCCAGGAAGTCCTTGTCATTCCCATGTTCTTGCTGATGCAAAAACTTGGCTGGATCAACACCTGGCAGGCATTGATCCTGCCGTGGGCCTTCGGCGCTTTCGGCGTCTTCTTGCTGCGACAGTTCTTTGTGGGTATCCCCTACGAGTTGGTGGAAGCCTCCCGCATGGACGGCTGCAGCCAATGGCGTACCTTTACCCGGATCATCCTGCCCCTGGCCAAGCCGTCGTTGGCTGTGCTGGGCGTGTGGACGTTCATCACTTTCTGGAACAGCTTCCTCTGGCCATTGATTGTGGTCAACGACGTCAATGAACTGGGCAACGTTTCATTGGGTCTCCAAACGTTCTTCGGCGAGCACGGAAGTTCCTGGAACCTGGTGATGGCAGCATCAGTGATAGCCATCTTGCCCACACTGATCATTGTGATTGCCCTGCAGAAACACCTGGTCAAGGGCATCGCGACTGTCGGCCTGGCCGGACGCTGATCACCACTTTTTACTCACACAAAAGGTATCAAATGATTAACTTTGAGGATCGTGTTGGGCCGGACTTTGGCGAACACAACCCCATCTACCCGGACTGGGACTTCCCCACCTGGCTGGCCGACGCCAAATTCGGGATCTTTGTGCACTGGGGCCTGTACTCCGTGCCGGCCTGGGCAGAGGTTGGTGACGCCCCCACCGCTGTGGAGGACGCCTACCGCGACCACAAGTATGCAGAGTGGTACGGCAACACCGTGCGTGTTGAGGGCAGCAGCGCTCAGGCCTACCAGCGGAAAACCTTCGGCGCCGGAAGCAGCTACGAAGACCTGGCTGATGAGTGGAAAGCTGAGAAGTTCGACGCCGATGACTGCCTTGCGCTGTTCCGCCAGGCCGGTGCCAAGTACGTTGTGCCGACCGCCAAACATCACGATGGATTTTGTCTGTGGGCCACCGAAACTACTCCTTTCAACAGTGCAGCACGCGGACCCAAACGCGATCTCATGCAGGAATTTGCTGATTCCACCCGCGCGGCCGGGCTAAAATTCGGCAGCTATTTTTCCGGGGCCCTGGATTGGCACGTCAGCGATTTCCCTGCGATTGATTCGGACGCCGACGTATTCCGTCTGCGCCGTAACGACGAACATTTTGCTCGCTACGCACACGCACAGGCAACTGAACTGATCCACCGTTTTTCCCCGGACATCTTGTGGAATGACATTGAATGGCCGGACGCCGGGAAGTCGGATGCCGACTTCGGTGTGGCAGCACTTTTTGGCGAGTATCAGAAGTCGGTGCCCGGCGGGATCGTCAATGACCGCTGGGGGGTTCCCTCCCACGGCTACCTGACGCGCGAATACAGTGATATTGGTGGTTTGGCCGACAAGCATTGGGAGAGCTGCCGCGGGCTGGGCCGGTCCTTTGGTGTGAACCAGCAGGAAACGGAAGCAGATGTGCTTAGCATCGCTGAACTCGTTGCCCACCTGGTTTCGGTGGTTTCGCGCAACGGCAACTTCTTGCTGAACATCGGCCTGGCAGCCGACGGCACGGTCCCGGACATTTACCGCGAGAGGTTGTTGGGTCTTGGTGCGTGGCTGGAGACCAATGGTGATGCGATCTACCACACCCGCCCCTGGTCAGGGACGCTTAGCGATGAGCAACTTCGCCACTACGCCGTCACGGTCTCGGCGGAGGCGAGCTATTTGTGTGTGCTGACCCCGAATGAGCGGTTGCCAGCTGCCCCGCTCCCGGTTGGTGGCGGTTCATGGCTGGGAACCGACACAGTTTCAGCGCAAACCCTCGTGGTGCCGGAGGCGTTGCGGAGCCAGCCTGTGGCCGTACTGCGTATCCCGCATGACGTTGCCGACGTTGATCCGGCATGAGCGAGCTCTGGATTGGCGTGGACATCGGCGGCACGAAAATTGCTGCCGGTCTGGTTGATTCCCACGGACGGGTGGTGGCGCGTGTGCAAAAGCCGACCCCGCAGGGTGAGTCTGCCATTGCCGATACGGTGGTGGCGGTAATCCTTGAACTGATGCCCGAACCAAATGGGCTTTTGGTGGGCGTGGCCGTTCCGGGCTATGTCTCCACTGATCACCGATCGGTGCTTTATGCGGCCAATCTGGAATTGGAAAACACCATGTTGGCGGACCTGTTGGAATCCCGGCTGGACATCAAATGCCTGGTCATCAACGATGCCAACGCAGCCCTCTGGGCGGAGTACCGTTTTGGTGCTGCCCGGACAGCGCAGGATGTTGCCATGGTCACCGTCGGTACCGGAATCGGTGGCGCGCTGCTGGTCAACGGCCAACTAGTGGTGGGGGCTCATGGCTTTGCCGGGGAGATTGGCCACATGGTGGTTGATCCCGGTGGGCGGCCTTGCGGTTGCGGCAGTCGCGGCTGTCTGGACCGATATGCCAGCGGCAGCACTCTGACCACCGTGGCCCGGACCGCTGAGGATTTTGCCGACATTGCCCACTGGTTGGGATTGGGGCTGAGCCAGGTGGCGATGTTGTTTGACCCGGGACTGATCCTTCTGGGCGGAGGTGTCAGCGCCGTCGGTGATGCGCTCACACAACCAACCCAAGCCAGATTGAACGAACTTCTTGCCGAACACGGGCGTCCGTCGGCGCCGCGGATCCGTACGGCGGAACTGGGGCCCGATGCTGGATTTATTGGGGCCGCCGCCTATGTGGCGGACAACCTTGCCACTGCCCAGGCACCGTCGATATCACAGGGTTTATTAAACTAGGAAAGTAGGGTAGCTCCTTGGTAGCTCAACCAAATGTAGTGGTGGTCTTGGCTGACGATCTTGGTTGGGGAGATCTGTCGTGTTATGGCGCGGAAAAGATACACACCCCGAACCTGGACAGACTAGCCCGCGATGGTGTGCGCTTCACTGACTCGCACGCGTCCTCGGCTGTGTGCACGCCCAGTCGATACAGTTTGATGACCGGGTCGTACCCGTGGCGCAGCCCCTTGAAAAGTGGAGTCCTTGGTGGTCTTGACCCGGCCATCATTGATGCCGACGCTCCCACCCTGGCACGGGACTTCAAAGACGCCGGTTACGCCACTGCTGCGTTTGGCAAATGGCACATGGGCTTGGACTGGACGGCCCACGACGGTACCAAGCGCAACGCTTTCGCTCCCGGGTTCGCATCCCAGATGCAAGGCCACGGCCGGGAGATTGACTATGCGGTCCCGTTTACCGGCGGTCCGGTGGCGCTTGGTTTTGATACGTACTTTGGAATAGCCGGATCATTGGACATGCCGCCGTACTGCTTTTTGGAGCAGGACCGGGCCGTTGGGCTGCCGCTGGAAGAGAAGACCGATCTCGTCTCCTCCCAGCGTCCGGGCCTGCAAAGCCCGGGGTGGCAGGACGATGCCGTTGACACCACCGTCGTGGCGAAGGCTGCGGACTGGATACAGGAGCAGCGTGGCCGTGCCGAGCCCTTCTTCGCGTATGTTGCCACCGCCGCGCCCCACCGTCCGTGTGTTCCGCCGGCATTCATTCAGGGGCGTTCCAACGCCGGATTGCGCGGAGACGGCGTGATCTTGGTTGATTGGATGGTTGGCGAACTGATGAAGGCCTTGGGCGATGACTATCAAAACACTGTCTTCGTTTTTACCTCAGATAATGGCGCCCCCACCATGTTCCCGGAAGACGGCGACGTGGTGGTGCACCGTCCCAACGGGCCGTGGCGAGGCCAAAAAGCTGATGCTTGGGAAGCTGGTCATCGGGTGCCGTTGATTGTGGCTGGCCCAGGCATTGCCCAGGATCAGGTTCGTGATGAGCTGGTAAGTCTCATGGACATTCGTGCTACTTTGGCCGATCTGGTCTCCGGTGCCCATGCCGGACCGGGGGGAATCAAAGAGCCAGGCACACTCAATGACGGCGTTTCCTTTGCCCCGCTGCTGGGGTCAACGGAGCACGATGCGGGTTCTGCTAGGATCCTGGGCCACCAGGCCTTCGACGGCACGTTGGTTTTGCGCCATGGGTTGGGCAAGGCAATATTTGGCAGCGGATCCGGGGGTTTCTCGGAACCTGTGGGTGTCCCGGATGATACGGGGCGCGGACCCGGCCAGTTTTATGATCTGGCCAGGGATCCCGCTGAGACCACCAACCTTTGGGCGCAGAATGCGTCCGAGGCGTTGGAAATGATTGAAACTTTTGAGCACAGCACAGGATTTAAGCGAGGCACACGATGACAGCACAGCACAAACTATTAGACCTTCCAGACCAGTCTGAGGTGTGGTGCCCGCCGCTGTCACCGGTGCAGGACGGTGGATTGGTCCGCCCCAGAATTGGAATTGCCGGGATATCGATTGAATCCAGCACATTCTCACCCCATATCAGCGGCGCCGAAGCGTTCACCGTTCGGCGCGGTGCAGAGCTGACCGGCTATTACCCCTTCTTAAACGACGGGAGCGAGCTCAAGGAGGCCGCCGAGTGGGTGCCGTTGATGCATGCACGCTCGCTGCCCGGCGGCGCCGTGGACCCCGATCTCTACGTGGCTTTCCGGGACGAAATTGTGGAGCGCATCAAAAGTGCAGGGCCCCTTGATGCCTTGTTCTTTGACATTCACGGGGCCATGAGCGTGATCGGGCGCCAGGACGCCGAAGGAGATTTGGCACACCACGTGCGCGCTGCCCTAGGTGACGCCGCACTTATTTCAACCTCGATGGACCTCCACGGAAACGTCTCCTGGAAACTGCTCGAAAGCGTTGATCTCATCACGTGCTACCGGATGGCGCCGCACGAGGATGAAATGAACACGAAGGAGCGCGCTGTCCACAACCTTCTGGGTCGGCTGCGGGCATCCACCGGCTCGGATGTGCACAAGCGCCGCCCGCTTAAGGCATGGGTGCCCGTGCCGGTCCTCTTGCCCGGTGAAAAGACCAGCACGCGACTGGAACCTGCCAAGGGAATCTATGATCAGGTTCCTGCCGTCACCGAGCTGGCCGGTGTCACTGACGCCGCCATTTGGGTGGGGTACGCATGGGCCGATGAACCTCGCTGTCAAGCGTACGTAGTGGTCACCGGCGATGATGAGGCCGTCATCACCCGTGAGGCCGAACGCCTGGCGCACCTGTACTGGGATGCCCGGAACGATTTTGTGTTTGTGGCCGAGACAGCCACCCTGACGGAGGGCATCCAGGCGGCAACTGCCCCCGGTGCCCCGCGGCCATACTTCCTCTCCGATACCGGTGACAACCCAACAGCTGGCGGAGCCGGGGACGTTACCTGGACACTGGCCCAGTTGCTGGACAGCCAACAACTGGCGGCGGCCGACGTGAAGCTGGTGCACGCATCGATCTTTGATCCCGGTGCGGTTGCCCAGGCGGTGGCTGCCGGAGTAGGCGGTGCCGTGGATGTGGAAGCTGGCGCCCGGGTTGACCACAACGCCCATGGTCCGGTCAGACTGCAGGGGACGGTGTATTCGATCACCGATGGTGATGCGACGGCGGGAACCCAGGCCGTCATCCAGGTAGGAAATGTTTTCTCCATTGTGACGCAGCGCCGGAAACCGTTCCACCATGTCTCTGACTTCACCCAGCTGGGTCTGGACTTGAAAGAGTTCGGCATCATCGTGGTCAAGATTGGCTACTTGGAGCCAGAGCTCTTTGACGCGGCGGCAGGATGGAAGCTGGCCCTGACCCCTGGCGGTGTGGATCAGGACTTATTGCGTCTGGGACATGCACATCTGGCCGATGGTGTATTTCCTTTTGCCGCGGCAGACAACACCCCGCCCCTGACCGCCGTCGTGCATCGCCGATAGATTGTTGAAATCATTGATGGATTTGGAAATTGCCGTCCAGGATGCAGCGGGAGCACATGCAGCCATTGCGGGTGGAGCCACCCGGGTGGAGTTGTGCACTGCGCTGCGCCTGGGCGGTCTGACGCCGTCGAACGGCACCGTTGAGGCCGTGCTGGCACAGTCGCAGGGCAGACCCCATTTCTTACAGGCACTGGTGCGTTCCCGCGGGGGAGGGTACGTGTACAACCGCGAGGAAGTGGCGGCGATGGCGTTGGAAATCAAGCATTTGAAAGCTGCCGGTGTTCATGGTGTGGTGGTTGGTGCGCTAACGCCCGAGGGGGACATTGACCTGCGGGCGTTGGAGCAGTGGGTCGACGCCGCCGACGGACTGAGCGTCACGTTCCACCGGGCGCTGGACGCGAGCATTGATCCGTTGGCGCAGCTCATGCGCCTGACGGCTTCAGGAGTCGGTAGAGTTCTCACCTCCGGAGGTGCCGCACGGAGCATCGACGGGCTGGCCGTCCTGGCAGACATGGTGGCGCACCGCCCCGCGGGCATTGAGATCACGGTTGGTGGGGGCGTTCGGATACAGGACATTCCCGCGTTGGCTGGGGTTGGCGTCGATGCTGTGCACCTGTCGGCACGGACGGCATTCGTTGACAAGTACCCGGCCGGACCCGGCGGTGGTACACAGGAACTGGATGCCACAAGCACCAGCCTCGTGGCACAGGCCAGAGCTGCGCTGGGCTGAGCCACCTGTTTGTCATCCTCGGCAGTTCGCCATCGGCCCTTGACGAACAATGGAACAGTATTTTGCGCCAGGGGCTCGTGAACTGGCCGTCGTTGGAGAACATGGACAATATTTTCGGCTGAGCATTCTTGTAATCCACGGGCTTTGATGCACTTGGGTTTTTCATGGTGCGAGCTGGCAGCGGTGCCGGGTCCATCTCATGCGTGACGTGCTCTCGATCGTGCCAAGGGATCCCAGGACATGGTCGCCTCAATCATCCGCTGCCTTAATCATCCGCACCGCCTTCGCCCAGCCCGACGCTGCACAGGTGAACACCCAGTTCGACGACGTCCTCGCGTTCACCGGCTTCCCGGCCAGCCACTGGCGGCAGATATGGTCCACGAATTCCATGGAACGAATCAGCAAGGAGATCAAACGGCGCACCGATGTTGTCGGCGTCTTCCCCAACCCGGCAGCCTTGTTGCGGCTTGCCGGCGCGGTTCTCGTCGAGCAACATGACGAAGGGGAAGCCGGGGACAGCCGCTACCTCTTGCGAAGCGTCCATGGCAGAACTCAAGGCCATGAACACGACACCCGCCGAACCCGTGGAGGAGGCGATTTTGCTCCCAGAACTCACAGCAGCACAATCAAAGAACTGACCCGCACGGTGTCGAGGCAAACTGCACCACTCAGCGGGACGTAACCCGCGGTTTGTAATTCCTACTGGCCAGCCCGGGCAGTTTCGGTTCGAATGTCCCGGGTTCCTCGCCCGGCAACAAAGGCAAAACACTAAAAAGGAAGCTGCTGCGTAGGGGGTGGCCTCGTAGAAAGCTAAGCGGGAGATCCCGGACCGGTTGGTGGCCGAGGTTGGTTGGTCCCGGGCCAACGGCCGCCGCCCGCCCAGCAACGCCTCCAAGTAGTGTGGTTCTCCCACAGAGGCCCCGCTTGGATTTGTACGACCTCCTCGTGCGTTCCGGTGTTTGGCGGACACTGACGAACTGCCGCACGCGAACACGTAGAATGTGGGCGCCAAGGACATTGCGCAAGCGAGAGAGGGGTATCGCACCGTCCGCGCAAGCGGCCCCCCTTTTGTGTGAGAGCAAGCTGTCGCCGGTCCCCCTACGCGTCCGGCCCCAGTTGGTGGTCGGACGGGTCGTGGCAGGTGCGAAGGACCTCAACGATGGCGTCGGGGTCGTTGGCCTTAAGCGCTTCGATGATGCGCCGATGGTCGGCTGCAAGCTTTGTCTGGTGGGAGGGGCCCTGGGGGTAGGTCATGTTGATCCGGCGCTGGATGGGGTGGCCCCACATGGTGGCCAAGGTGGAGCGCAGGTAATTGTTGGGGCATGGTTCTATCAGGGCCGCGTGAAACTGCATGCCCATCAGGAACAGCCCCTTCGCATCGGCAGGGTCCAAAGTCTCAAACTCGTCAACCATGGCCCGCAGACGCACCATCTGGGTGGGTGTGTGTTTGCCGCAGGCTTGTCGAGAAGCGATGGATTCCAGGGCGTAGCGGACCTCGTAGACGTCCCGCACGTCCTGATCACTGAGCTCGTTGACGATGTACCCCTGCCCGGGGACGAGCGTGGCGAGCCCTTCCTGTGCCACGAGGGTCAGCGCGTCCCGGACGGGGGTGCGGGAAACGCCGTATTGGACAGCCACCTGCTCTTGGACCAGCGCCGAGCCCGGCGGGAACTTCCCATCGATGATGTCGGAGCTGATGCGCTCGTGAACCTGGACCGCGAGCGGTCGCACATCGCCGATCTTGGTCGTTCTGGTCACTGATGCCATTGCAAGTCTCCGTAGATGGTGGACAGTTGTCACAGTCTAATATGCCGGTGAAGGACATCACGACTGGAAATGTGGGCAAGTTCACATTAATGCTTGACCCCATAGTATCCACGGTATACGTTGTATTCAACCGAACCGGAAGGCTTGAGAGATGTTTGTTTTGAACACATGGTACGTGGCTGCATGGTCCACCGAAGTGACGCGCAAACCCATTCGCCGAGTGATCTGTCAGCAGCCGATCGTCCTCTTTAGGACCCAGGACGGCGGCGCCGTCGCACTTGCAGACCGTTGCGCTCACCGGGCGTTCCCGTTGTCGCAGGGGCGCACCGTCGGTGACTCCGTGGAGTGCGGCTATCACGGCTTTACCTACGGGCCCGACGGCGTTTGCACCAAGGTTCCGGCCCAGACCACCATTCCGGAACGGGCACGCGTGCGGAAATACCCGGTGGTGGAAAAAGATGGCTGGATTTGGGTGTGGACCGGAGATGCCGAGCTTGCCGACCCCCGGGACGTGCCGGACACGCACTGGATGGTTGATCCGAAATGGGCCACCGTCACGCATTCAGTGCATTTCAAGTGCCGCGCCGACCTGATTCACGACAACTTGCTGGACCTGACCCATGAGTCGTTCCTGCACAAGACGACCGTGGGTGACGACTACATCTACCAGCACGGGATCACGGTGGAGGTCGACGGCAATGTAGTCAGCGTCGACCGGCTGATGCCCTCGGTGGAAGCCCCGCCGCTATATGCGGAGACGATGGACGCTCGCGGCCTTTTTGACCGTTTCCACTGCACCGAGTTCTTTGTCCCCAACCTTCACGTGCTGCACTCTGGAATCACGGGCGAGGGGCGCCCCCGTGAGGAGGGCTATCTGATCAAGGTGCTCAACGGCATCACCCCGATTGACGAGCACAATTCCTGGTATTACTACGCTTTTAGCCGGAATTTTGGTCTTGACAATGCCCAAGCCACCGAGGACCTGCAGATTGGCCTGGGCACGGTGCTGGATGAAGACGCCGCAGCATTGGAGGCACAGGAGATCGGCATGCAGGACCGTCCTGACGGGGAATTTGACGTGCTAATTTCGCAGGACGGGGGAGTGGCGAAGGCCCGCCGTATCCTCACAGCCCTGCTGAAGAAGGAGCAAGCCGCAACAGTCCCGGCCCGCGTTCCGCAGCCCGCCGCTTCGCGGTCAGTTTAGGTAGCCGGGATGTGGATGTTAATCAGGGCCAACGCCCTGGGAAGTGTCACGGAACCGGAGCGTGGGACTCGGACACTTGCAGCCTGCCCGGACACGGCCGAGCGCGGTGATCCCTGGCGCTGGACGGTCAGCCTCGACGCGGACCAGGCGGGGGTGGATGTGTCCGTGGACGAGGACTACATCGCCGCCGAGGTCACTGACTTCACGGATGGCCATACGGGACTGTTGCACCGTCTCGGGGGACACCAGCTGGTTGTCGCCGGGCTCGCAGGCGAGGCCCTTGTGGCTGCCGAAAATGGGCCCTGGGAGAGATGGCTGAAGCCCGGTGATGCGTTCATTGTTGAAGGTGAAGAGGATGAGACCCTGCGGTTGAGCCTTGCTGCGGCGCAGTCCAAGGTCTCCGTCGTATCCTTGGCCCCGAAACGTGCCCATGCCCTGAGGTGGGTGCCATGAGCCAGGCCGCCGCTGTCGTCCAAAATGCCGTCAGCGCGCGGTTTACCGGAATTGAGTTCGGCAAGCCGGGCAAGCAACTTGGCTACGGACACGTGGTGCATTCTGACAATGTGCACGACGGTTCGGTGATTCCAGTCCCAGTTGCCGTCATCAGCTCCGGTCCGGGCCCCACGGCGCTGCTCGTGGCTGGCACGCACGGCGACGAATACGAGGGACAGGTGGTGCTCCACGAGTTGATTCGCGAGACCCAGCCGCAGCACCTCGGCGGAACGTTGATCATTGTTCCCGCAGCCAATTCCGCGGCCGTCCGCGGCGGGATGCGGGTATCGCCGATCGACGGCGGCAACCTGAACCGCAGCTATCCCGGCACGGGGGACGACGGGCCAACTTCGCAGATGGCCAGACTCGTGGCGGGCGCCCTCCTGCCGCGTGCCGACGTCGTCCTTGACCTGCACTCCGGCGGGTCAAACTCAAGCTACGTGCCCAGCACCTTCATCTACCGCGGCCCGGACGAGGCACTCTGGGAGCGAAAGGTGCGGGCCGCCCGCTTACTCCGCCTGCCGTACGCGATCGTCGTCCCTCCGCGTTTGGAGCCGGGCTCGCTGAGCACCGCCGGGGACGACGCCAGAATCCTGACCCTGTCAACCGAGCTGGTGGGTGGCGGCACGGTGTCCCGCGCAGCACTGGCCATGATCCGTCGTGGACTTCCCGCACTGCTGTGCGACGCCGGGGTCATGAGGCCCGGCGCCAACCCGGAGCCTGAGGATTCCAACGTGGGCGAGCCGGTATGGCTGGAACTCGTGCCGGAGTCGACGGTCACGTCCCTTGTTACCGGGATTTTTGAACCTCTCGTTGATCTGGGGGACCGGGTCCGGGCCGGTGAACCGGTAGCCCGTGTGCACTTCATTGACGAACTCGACCGTGCCCCGGTCGAATACGTTGCCCGTACTGACGGGATTGCGGCCATCGTCCGCCGCCAGTCCCTGGTCAGTGTGGGAAAGCATCTGGTTTATATCGCACCGGAGATCCCGATTGAAAAGCTGTAAACAAGCCCTGTAGTTAGATCTGGCGCGACAGAGACGTCGCTGCCTCACGAAAGGTAAGTTCATGCGCATACAACACAAACCACTCTTGATTGCGGGGGCCCTGGCCCTGACGCTCGCTGCGTCCGGTTGCACCACGGTGGACACTCCGTCAGCGGCCGGCGGGCCGTCAGACCAGGCATCCCCTGTGGCCGCCGCACTGACCGTCAACGTCGAGGCCCGAGCCCTTGTGCCTGCCAAGATCCTCGACGCCGGCGAACTGAAAATCGCCTCGGACCCGACGTACCCGCCGTTCGAGTACTTCGACACAGACAACAAAACGATGATCGGCTGGGACGTCGACATGGGCAATGCAATTGCCGCCGTGCTGGGCCTGAAGGCCGTGCATGTCCCTGCCACGTTCGACACCATCCTGCCGGGCCTGACCTCGCACAAGTATGACCTCGGCATGTCCGCCTTCTCCGTCACCCCTGAACGGGCGAAGGCAGTGGACTTTGTGCCCTACCTGGACAGCGGGACCGGACTGGCCATCACTCCCGGTAACCCCCACAAACTTGCCATGGACAGCTCAAGCTTGTGTGGGTATGGGGTCGCAGCCCAGAAGGGGTCGACCCAGAGCATGGACGTCCTGCCCAAGCTGTCGAAGGGATGCACGGACGCCGGAAAGAAGGCTATCAACATACAAAACTTTCCCACGCAAACCGACGCCAATCTGGCCCTGACCTCAGGCCGTGTGAACGCGGTAATGGCCGACAGCGTATCCCTTGCCTATCAGGGAAAGCTGGCCGAGGGCCGTTTTGAACTTGCCGATGGCCCGGACTATGAACCCCAGCTCACCGGCACGGCACTGGACAAGGGATCGGACCTACTGCCAGCCATCCAAGCGGCCACAAAGCTCGTCGCCGAAAGCCCGGCGATGGCCCAGATCAACGCCCGGTGGGGCATGCCGGCCAGCACGGCGATCACTGTCGACAAGATCGTCATGAAGTAGCAAGCCATGGTGGACATGACGACAACACCAGAAGAAACAATCGCGGCACCACGCGCGCGGATCAAGGATCACTACACGGTGGTGAAGGCCAAGCATCCTGGACGATGGGTTTCTGCTGCCATCATCGCCGTATTTGCGGTGTTGATGGCCCGCTCCGTGGCTACTAACCCTCGTTTTGGCTGGGAGACCGTGGGCCTGTACCTGCGCGAAGTCAGCATCGTCCAAGGGATCGGTGTGACGCTGGAACTCACGGCAGTGTGCATGTTGATCGGCATTGTGCTTGGTGTTCTGGTGGCGGTCCTGCGACTCTCACCCAACCCCGTGGTCCGCACGGCGGCCTTTGGATACGTGAACTTCTTTCGCGGCACACCGGTACTGGTTCAGTTGTTGTTTTGGTACAACCTGGCCGCACTGTACCCAACGATCAGTTTTGGGATCCCGGGTGTTTCGCTGGATGCCAACGCGATCATCACGCCTATGTTTGCCGCAATCCTGGGACTGGGGCTGAACCAGGGCGCCTACATGTCCGAGATTGTGCGGGCCGGGATTCTCTCCGTTGACAGCGGCCAGGTGGAGGCCGCCGGAGCACTGGGCATCAATAAGCTTCAGACGATGCGCAGGATCGTTTTACCGCAGGCGATGCGGGTCATCATCCCTCCCACCGGCAACGAAACGATCGGGATGCTCAAGACCACGGCCCTGGTCAGCGTCATTTCCGTCCCGGAACTCCTCTATTCATCACAGATCATCTATGCCCGGACATTCCAGACCATCCCGCTTCTGATCGTGGCGAGCATTTGGTACATCGTGGTGACGTCGATCCTGAGCGTTGGCCAGTACTACCTGGAACGGCGATTCGCCAAGGGCGGACAGCGGAACCTGCCACTCACCCCGATCCAGAAACTCAAGTCATTTTTCAACACCCATGACCGGCTAGCTCGGAAAGGCGGATTATCGTGACTGCCATGACAAAGGAAAAAGGCATGGCCGTGCCCATGGTGCGCGCCGACAGGATCGTCAAGAACTACGGCAAGCTCAACGTGCTGGACGGTCTTGACCTGGAAGTCAATGCCGGTGAGGTTGTCTGCCTCATTGGCCCCTCGGGATCAGGCAAGAGCACCTTCCTGCGCTGCATCAACCACTTGGAAAGCATCGACGGCGGCCGGATGTGGGTTGATGGGAAAGTGATGGGTTATGACATCAAGGGATCGCGGTTGCATGAACAGCGGGAAAGCCAGATATGCAGAAATCGCACCGAGATTGGCATGGTATTCCAACACTTCAACCTGTTTCCCCACATGACGGTGCTGGAGAACCTTATCGAAGCACCGCGCCTGGTGCTGAGAGAAAAGAAATCTGTCGTCACTAACCGTGCCCGGAAACTTTTGGGGATGGTGGGCTTAGCAGACAAGGAGCACGCGTTCCCGCGCCAGCTCTCAGGTGGCCAGCAACAACGGGTAGCCATAGCCCGCGCATTGTGCATGCAGCCTAAGCTGATGCTCTTTGATGAGCCCACCTCGGCACTGGACCCCGAGCTGGTGGGGGAGGTGCTGAAGGTTATGAAGGACCTGGCCCTTTCGGGGATGACCATGGTCGTGGTGACCCACGAGATGAATTTTGCCCGCGACGTCGCCGACAGGGTGGTGTTCATGGCTGATGGACGGATCGTGGAAGAAGGGCCCGCCCGTGACGTGATCTCCAATCCCCAACACGAACGCACCAAGGCGTTCCTGTCATCCGTACGCTAGGCCCAGACCTGGAAGGCATTGACCATGAATCCCAACGAGTTCTTTGACGTGTCCGTCACCACTGTCACCCGAGAATCCGATTGTGTGCTGTCCCTGCAGCTCGAACACCCCCTTGAAGCAGCGCTGCCAGGGTGGGAGCCCGGCGCCCACGTGGATGTGCTGTTGCCTAACGGGCTGGTGCGGCAATACTCCCTTTGCTCGGAACCAGACCAGGCTCACTGGCGACTGGCCGTGCTGCGCGAACTGTCCGGGCGTGGCGGTTCCGCCTACGTCCATGACGAGCTTCAACCCGGCACTAAGGTCCAGATCCGGGGTCCCCGGAATAACTTTGCACTGGCGCCGGCGCCGGAATATCTGTTCATCGCTGGCGGAATCGGCATCACCCCCATCCTGCCGATGATCCGCCAGGCCGAGCGCAGCGGTGTGCCGTGGCGGATGGTTTATCTGGGCCGCAGTCGCGAGAGCATGGCGTTCCTGGCCGACCTCGAGGAGTATGGCGAGAAAGTGCACATCCATGCGGATGACGAAAGTGGACGCTTCCCGTTGGCCGAGCTGTTGGACCGGCCGAATCATGACTTCCACCTCTACACTTGCGGCCCGGGGCCGCTGTTGAAGGTAATTCAGGACTTCACCGCCAGCTGGATAGACCAGTCGCGCTTCCACTTCGAGCGTTTCGTTCCAGACCCCGCCGACGCGGGTGTCGCCACAGCCCCCGTGGCCGGCGACCATGCCTTCGAGGTGGAACTCAGCGACGGACGGGTGGTTGATGTCCCCACGGGCACCACCATCCTCAAAGCCCTCGAGAATGCTGGCGTATCAGTCCTCAGCTCCTGCCGTGAGGGCATCTGTGGCACGTGCGAAACAGGCGTGGTCTCAGGTGAGATCGACCATCGCGACAGCCTGCTCTCCGAGGATGAACGGACCGCAATGGACACCATGATGATCTGCGTCTCACGCTGCAAGGGGCGACTGTTGGTGCTGGACCTCTGAGCTAGGGGGCTGACAAGCTGCGGCACGGAGTGCAGTGCAGGGGGTAAGTTGCCCAGCAGACCATGGCCAGCAGTTTTTCCAGCCTTGCCAGCCTACGCAGAGGGTGGGTCAGCTGAAGTAACCCTCACGGGCAAGGGCGGCCTAGTTGCCCCCGTTGTCGAATCAGCGTCGGGGCTCAGGCCGGGACAAAGACCACACCGGCCCGGACAGACCCGGATTCGAACACCGGCGTTCAGTTGGCTGCCCCGCGGTTCAAGGGCAGTTTCATGCTCGACGCCCAAGGCGAGCAGCAGCTGATCGTTGCCGGCAACCGTGGCACTGGCAGGCAGCCCGTGCAGGTGCTCACGGTCGCTCAGCCGCTCGATGACACCGTTTTCGCTGCAAGGTCTGGCCAGACTTTGTGGGTCAGTGATCCGTCGAACACCAAGGTCTACTCGCTTACAGCTCTGTCCAGGTCCGGACAGGCAATTTCCACGGCAGGTTCAATCCAATGCAGGGCTGCCTGCGGGGCCCGCACCACTGATCGACGCTTCGAGAACAACAGAGAAGAGTTGAAGGCGCTGTTCGTCAACGAGAAAATCGGAGCGGGAAAACGAGTTAGAGCCGCTGGGACGACGGCACCTCAGGGCCTTCACTACTTCGGCTGCCGTAGCGGCAGGGTCATCCGCACTATGCCGAGGTCTTCGGCGTTCAGCTTCTCTCAATGGCGGGGTGTGATAGCAATGTCACGCTGTGATTGTGGATGGGCTGGGTGCCGTGCAAGCGAAGGCCGGGGCGACGATCCGGCACCCATCAAGCACGTGGTGGTGATCTTCCAGGAAAACGTTTCCTTCCACCACTACTTCGCCACGTACCCCAAGGTCGACAACACGCCGGGTGAAACCCTGCAGGGCAGTAGCGCCGCTGCACCTGCATTCACCGCGGCGAAGAAGACACCGCACGGCATCAACACCCTGGCCAACGCGGGCCTGCTGGCACCGAACAACCCGAACTCGATCCAGCCCGCACGGCTGACCCCTATGCAGGCCGTCACGTGCGATCAGGACCGCGGCTACACCGTCCGCCAGTCTGATGCGAACGGCGTGGGAACTGTCATCGGTGACCCGGACCGTATCCCGGGCCTGGTTCCAGTGCGGTTTCACGCCAACCACCCCCGCAACCGCCACCGGCCCGGCGTCGTGCCTGCCCACCCCCTGGCACCCGCGTCCCCCGCGGAGAGCGGCCACGCCGCCTACTCCGACCCGGTTGATGAACAAAACTTCATCCCGCCACCGTGAACAACATCGAAAAGTCCAAGAACTGGGACAACACGGCACGGTCGCCTCCATCACACATGCCAGCCACGGAAACAGCGACGACACGGACAGGCAGGAAGGCCGACTGACCCAACCCCGACGCTGACCCCAGGCAGTCCCGCAGCTCACCTCAAAACGCCTCCCGGCCGCACCGGAATGCGTTTTGGGGTGGATTGCCGCGGTGTGCCGGAAAGTTTAATTTCACGGCGTGTTCACCCGGTCTTCGGATGCAAGCCCCCGGTTCGTCACCGCCTGGTTTTACCGTAGGAGTCGTGAAAAAGAAAACTATTCCGGTTATCGCGAGCCCATTGTTACAGGCCCACATTGCCGTCGCCGCCGTAACTACCGTCGCTGGACCGCAGAACGACGGAACCGCAGTTACGCCGGCCGGGATGCGAGGCACCCCGGCCGGTCGACAAACCACGCTGGGCGGCCTGCCCCTGAATTCCGCCATCTCACCCGGCGGCGGGAAGCTTGCCGTCACCAATGACGGCCAGGGCCCCCATTCGCTGCAACTGGTGGACTTAGGCAGCGGCAATGTCGCGATGACCCCGGTCGGACACCGTCCGCTGTCCGGCACCGTCTCCCAGGACGGGGCCACGGCGTACGTGACCAACCCAGGCGCCTCCGACGAGTCGGCCGTGGACTTCACCGGCGCCGAACCGAAGGTGGTCCGCCCCATCCCCGCGGACCTGCACTTTGTGAAAGCTATGCACTACCAGGAGGTGTTGTAAATGTCGCTCACCGAGCTTGACAGCCCACGCGTCAGGCGTTTTCAACGCAAAGTGACACTGCTGTCGGCAGGTGGAACATTCCTGGACGGGTTCGACCTCACCGTCATCGCCGTCGCCCTCCCGTTGATCAGCAAGCACTGGTCGATCACGCCGCTCGAACAGAGCCTTGTTGTCTCGTCCGCCATTATCGGTTCGTTCATTGGGGCGAGCTGGCTTGGCAGCTTGACTGACAGGTTCGGCCGCAAGGCTATGTACGTGATCGATCTGCTCGCGTTCGTCGTATTTGCGGCTCTCACGGCATTCTCGCAGGACGTTTGGCAGCTCATTGCCCTGCGTTTTCTGTTGGGCGTGGGCATCGGTGCCGACTACCCCATCTCGGCGACGCTGGTCTCCGAGTTCTCCTCCAACAAACGCCGCGGCAAGCACATCACCTCACTCGGTGCCATGTGGTTCGTCGGGGCCGTGGCCGCATACGTCTTCGGATTGGCCCTCGCCCCGCTGGGCGACTGGTCCTGGCGTGCGCTGCTGCTGCTTGGTGCAGTGTTTGCGTTGATCGTGTTCATTTTCCGAGTCAAACTCCCTGAATCGCCCCGCTGGCTCATCCACAAGGGCAGGATCGATGAGGCACGCGAGGTACTCCGGTCCATCACCGGCGAAGAACCCAACGAGTCAGACCTCCAGGTGTCCAGGAACCCCAAGGTTCGGTCGAGCATCCTGTTCTCCAAGACCCTGCGCAGGCGGACGTTTTTCGTCTGCGGATTCTGGTTTTGCTACGCCACCGCGTACTACGGCATCTCCATGTACACGCCCACCATTCTTGCTCCTTTCGCCAACGGAAATCGGACGATCGTCATCATCGGCTCCGGCTGCGTGGCGTTACTCGGCTTGGTGGGCGCCATTATCGGCATGAACCTGGTAGACCGCTGGGGGAGACGGCCACTGATCGTCATGTCCTTCACCGGGTTGACCGTTGCGCTCGTGATTCTTGCCTTGGTTCAGGAGCCGACCCTGTTCGTCCTGGTCGCGCTGTTCAGCGTAGCCGTCCTCTTTGCAAACTCGGGCGCCGGAATCTTGAATTTCGTGTATCCCACTGAGCTGTTTCCCACAGCCGTCCGGGCAACAGGAGCCGGCCTGGCCACGTCCGTCAGCCGCATCGGCTCAATCCTGGGTGTGTTGGTGTTTCCCAACTTCGTGGCGACCTGGGGCACCAACGCGGCCCTGTGGTTCTTTGCCGCGGTGGGCCTGTGCGGTCTCGTTATCTGCGTGCTCCTGGCACCCGAAACCAAAAACAAGAGCCTCGAGGAGATCAATGTCGAAAGTGAGAAGGCCCTTGTCTAGTTCAGCTGACTCAGCGCCCCAAGGTTCCGTTCGCCCGGGCAAGGACACCACCGAACGAACCATCGTCAAGGCCGCTCCTAACGCGCTTTCCTACCGGCGGCTGGAGCTAGGCCCGGGTGAGCCACACCTCGAGCGACGCGAACTCCTGGGCCGCAACACGGAAGGTTGGGATGCCGACGGAGAACGCCTTGCCCGGCTCCTGCACATCACCGACTTCCAGTTGGCCGACCTGGCCTCACCCAGCAGGGTGGAATTCCTGCAACGTTTCACCGACGTACCGCAATGGCGCCGGATGCTGCCGGCCTACCGCCCGCAGGAGTTCATGCTCACGCAGGCCGTGGAGGCGATTGTCCGCACCGTCCGCCGCGAGGCGGAGGCCTATCCGGCTGCCGTGGACCTCGTGGTCACCACCGGCGACAACACCGACTCCGCCCAAGAGAACGAGCTTGACCTCTACTTGGCGCTCATGAATGGCGGCGGGATCAACCCTGGGAAGGGCAATGGGAGCCTGGCAGACACCGTCACGTGCTCGGGCGACGCCGCGTACTGGAATCCGGGACTGTCCTCCCGTGATGAATGGAAGGAACAGCGCGGCTACCCGGACTACGCCGGGGCCGTTGATGCAGCGGCCCAAAAATTTACCGGTGTGGGCTTGGGCGCACCATGGCTGACGTGTTTTGGAAACCATGACTGCCTAATCCAGGGCCGGGCCGAGGCGCCCGCAGGTTATGACGCATTCCTCACGGGCGACAGAAAACCGGTCAGTCGGCCGGTGGACCGTGAGCCGGGGGCGGACGCACTGGACGAGTACTGCGGGGATCCGTTCTGGGTTTCCAGCGGCCCATCCATCCCGATCGAATCCCGCACCGACCGCCGCATCGTGAGCAAGCAGGAGTATATCGAACGGCACTTTGAACCGTCAGGTACACCGCTTGGCCACGGGTTCACGCCGGAAAACCGTGAGAATGGGTCGGCGTACTACACCTACGACGGGGTGCCCGGTGTGCGCGTGATCAGTCTGGACACGACCAACCCCGCCGGTCACGTGGACGGCTGCGTAAACGAGGTGCAGTATCGCTGGCTGGAAGCCCGCTTGCAGGAGGTGCATTCAAGCCATAGCGCTGAGGATGGCAGTGAAGTCCACCCCGGCAACGAAGACCGCCTCGTTGTACTGTGCTCACACCATGGTCTGTCCACGATGAACAACGCCACGCCGCAGGCTGACGGCCAACGCCTCTACCTGGCCGACGCCGTCGAAAAGCTACTCCACCGCTACCCTAACGTGATGCTCTGGCTCTCTGGCCACACGCACGTCAACCGGGTAACCGCCCGGCCACGGACGGACGGCGGCGGGTTTTGGGAAGTTTCTTCGAGTTCAGTTGCCGAATGGCCTGTCCAGCTTCGCAGCGTCGAGCTTATCGTCGTCGACGGTACGGGTGTGCGCATCCGGAACACAATGATTGATTCGGATGTTCCCATCAGCCCCACGGGTGGCACCGATCTGGCCGAGTTGGCCTCACTGCACCGCGAGGCCGCCGCCAATGACCCCAATTCGGTGGGCGGGCTCGAGGCCCACGGTTTATCGACGGACAGAAATGTTGACCTGCTGGTGCCGTTGTCGCCAACGGTGATCCGCAATGTTTTGAAGGGGATGCGGGAGACCCCAGCCGCCGGGAACCTCTCAACCCCGACCTGACATGTCACTACCGTCCACTAACTGCCGATTTAGACACAGCAGGGGGATGAGCCCTGGCGCATCTATAGGTCTCGGAATGAGTGAAACATCCGACGCTAGTCAACCCGGGCTGCCTGCTGGTAACAGACAGGGGCCTGGGCTCGGCTTGTCCCTTCGACGGGCTTTCTAGCCGACGTGGCGATCCGCTTTCGGAATGGTGAAGCGTCTTCGGTGGAGGTCCCCGTGCGGCACGGTGAGGGCCGGGAGTCCTGGCGAGTGGGGATAGGGCGATATCCGGCCGTCGGGGGGCACACAAACGTCCCACCTTTTTTGCTTTCTGAAGCAGCAGGCGGTGTCAAGCCTTCATCTACGGGCCCGACGACCACGACATCTAAAACCGCACGAACCTCCACCATGCCGTTTTCGCACATCACATCCACCTGCGCCAGCATCAGCATCCAATCCCATCAAATGAACCATAGCTGGGACATCCATCAGCCACTCCTCGGCGTCGACAGTTCACCCTGTTAACCGCCGGATACGTGCGGTTCGTGTGGGTGCTGAGTAGTCTCAGTAATGTGCCTCATTTCTGAAATTCTTATCAATCCAATAGGCAGGCTTTGATGGGGTGCAGGAACCTTATATTCGTGCATATGGATACTGGAAGTGACATCAGGCGGGGCCACCGAGATTTGGAGTTGCCCTCATGGGGTCCTTATTTGGGGGGCTGACTATTTACTCTCTCGGTCTGCCAGTAAAAGCAACGGCTTGATATATCATCGTGGGTCTCTGAGTCGAGTATCTTCGTTGAAGTCAGTAAAAATCAGAGGTTAAGCCCATAGTCACGAGGGACGACTATCATGGGCACTGGTAGTTCGTGGAGCATCTTGTACGCCGTCCTGCCGAGGAACAATTTTCGCCCTTCTGCCAGGCGGCTCGAACCGATCAGAACAATCTCGTCATCGTTCCATTGAAGGTTTTCGATCGCGTCCTCAATGGTCGATCCCTGTGCTAGAACCGAAGTGACGTCCGTGTTGGCTGACGCGGCTGCTGTTGCCACCAGTTCCTCTATCCGGTCCTTGGTTTTAGCAAACTGGAACTGGTTGGCGTCCTTTGCATGGGACTCGTCCACGGCGAGCAACGAAATCAGCCGCAGCGGGACGTGGCGTCGTGACGAGGAATCCACGGCTACTTTGAGCAGTTCACTTGCGCCCTCCCTGCCGCCGACAGCACAAGTGATCCGAGTGATCGATGATGAGGATTCATATCCGGAGGGTGCCAGGGCCACGGGCACGGGGGATGTATGCAGGAGAGTGTTGGCTACTGTGCCGATAGTAAAATGCTTGAGCACCCCGCGTTTCGCTGCACCAATGACTATAAGCCCAGCGTCCACTTCCGCTGCAACCTCCATCAGTCCCTCCGCGAACGATTCGGCATAGCGCAGATGGGTTTGGGCGGCTACATCCGGGGGGAGCATTGCCAATGCTTCTTCCAACCACACTTTCGCGTTGCCGGTGAGGATTTCTTGGACACCTCGCTCAGGGAATCCAGCATCCTCAGGGCGTGGATTGTCCAAAACATGAACCAGATCCAAGTGGGCATCCTGGGTGCGGGCAATCGAGGCGGCGAGGGCAATGGCCTCTGCACCGCGTTGATCGGGGGTGTATCCAACTATGTAGCGCATGAAGTGTCCTTTGAGTCTACTTTGAACCGGCTGCCGGCTGGCCGCCGTACGTATTTCTACCTGTGTGCAACTGTTTCTTGTGCGGCCCCACGCAGTGACTAACCCACCGGCGGGAGCCGCATCTCCGCCCTTGTCGAGCCCATTGTCGTAAGCGAGGCCGTTTGTGGTTTAGTTCACATCAATGTCAATATCCTCTTGCGGCCGATCCACTGTGATCTCACCGCGC
>NZ_JBCHVD010000024.1:0-48829 GCF_046736435.1 Arthrobacter sp. LAPM80 | reverse complement strand
CCCCGGTACTTTCAACAACTGAGGAATTCCACGTAATATAAGCCTCGATCAGCTCTCTTCTTCAGGCTTCTCAGCGTCCCCGACCCTACGAAGCAAACGCTCGGCAATCCCCATCGAGACTTTGTCACTCATCGTTCGCGCCCGCCCTAGTGCTTCACTTCCAAATCGCTTCGTTGCTTCGACTCCGTCTCCCCCTGTTTCAAGCACCCTGTCTGTCGTCGTCCTAGCGAGACTCAAAGCATCGCCGCTGAAGCGCTTGGTCGCATCCACTCCGTCAGTCCCCGTTTCGATGACCTTGTCCCGAGCATCTACGACAGCTTCCACCCACCGTTTTGCCTCGACAGTTTGCCCGCCATCTTCAATTCCAAGACACTTGTGGAACTCGCCGACTGAAGCCTCGACCTGGTTACTGGAATGGACCACAGTACGTGCCGTTGTTGGGTGAAGGAGGACTTTCGTATTTGCCAACCCTGCGGCCGCATTCATCCTGTCGATCAGCTTCTCGGTGCTCCGAGTGATTTGATCGAGTCTGTTCTGCCGGGCCAGGTGAAGAGCACGACGGTGGTTATCTAGCTCCTCAGGAGAAGCATCGAGTACACGGTCCAGTTCGAGCACAGCTAGCGAGTCGTAAAGTTGGAAGCAGCGGGCAAGTACGGCTATCCACTCACGAACCTTTGGTTCGGTTTCTTGGGCCACCTTGGCGAGATCCCCCATTTTGGACTTGCGCTCCATTTTTTCTGCCAGTGCATCCATCTGTCGCAGCGCGTACATTTGGGTGCTTGCGACTGTCAGCGACGATGCCTGGACTTTCGACCAGGTAACTTCGGACACCCGCCCCACGGTATCTCGTGTTGTAATTGCGTCATCGACAACGAGTCCAACCCCGATCATGTCTGCAAGTACTGCGTCCTTCTGGGCACGAAGTATGTCGTCGACCTTCTCATCGATTAGTGCCAAAAAGTCAGTGATCTCATCCATGGACTGCTGCATGGCAGCCTGCGACATGATCCCAGCAACGCCAGTGAGTACCGCAGGGTTGGTCAGAAACTGCGCCGGGGTCCTAGTTATTTCGAGGAGTCCTGAGATCTTTCCATTTTTCATGAGGACGGCGCGGCGAACGCCCGACTCTGAACCCTTCATGAGCCTATTTACTTTGAGGGCTTTGGCCGATTTCTCGGTTAACTTCACCCATCGGCCAGCGTTCGCCGCCATTTCGGCTCCGGCCTGCGCCGCTCCAGCACCGGCACCGAGAGTCGACCCGAGTCGCTGGAGCCCAAGGTCTTTCGATGGCAGGCCCTCAGAGACCAGAAATCGCTCAATTGCTGACGGCTCCCCGATGAGCGCTATACCGTTTTCATCGTCGAACAGTTCAATCTCGTCGTCCATGACAGTCTCCTAAGACGGATGGGAAAGCCCCAAAATGGCTGGAATAGCTTGCAGACGGCGCGCTCCACAGCACCGTGAACAGCTTATGCCAAGCACGTCACGTTTCGTTCGTCGTTCGAATTTCGACAGATACCGACATCGTACCTAGCGTCAATTTCACCTTGGTCTTGTTGGCATTTTGCAACTAAATCGATCGAGGGCAGGTGATCCACCGGCAGGCGATTTCGCGGGTTCATTCATTCTCGCGGCTGAATACTTCGACACGGTCTTGTGGCAGCGAGAATCAATAAAAGCCGTTAGTCTGCCATAGCCAATCACCCAATCCCGACCTACCATGATTTTTGGTGGCGACTCACCGTGGTCGCACGCACAAACCTATGGGTGGCCTGATCTATCTCTGGACGTCTCAACCTATTCTCAGGGTCATTTGGGTGTCACCAACGTGATGGCCGAGTACAGCTAGTCAGCGGCCAATCGAGTCTGTTAGGCCTGCCTTAGTTCCGGTTGACTTCGCCGCAGGCCGATTCAGCTGTCATTGGTTGCACCGCGCTTCAGATCAGGTGGTGGCAGACCTTGGCGGACTCTGCCGATCAACCGCGAATGTCTCCAGATGGCCTGAGGATAGCTTTCTCACGACACCTTGGGTCCGCTGCGGAGATAGTTTCGGACACCAAAAGCAGCACCGACCGCCGTCATCGCCCCAACCAATAGCCATGGGTCGACTGTCGTGTCCTTTGGCAGAAATGATGCCGCGATAAGTAGAATACCTATTCCCACGGTGAAGCCGCCGGCGATGAAAATGACAAACATTGCAATCTTCATCCAGAATCCTCGGCGTTTTTCCTCGAATTTAACTTCGGCGGCGACAATGCTTTCTATTGCTCCGTGGCCCTCGGCCTTCTCAGTGAGTTCGACAAGCCTTTCAATTTTCTTAGCTCTATCACTCCATGCGTCGCGGAACATCCAGGCAAACGATGGTAACGCTGCGGATGTCAATATAGCGAGAAAAATTGTTTCAGTCATACAGCAATTAAACACTGATCCGATGATAGGGGGTAACCGAGACGCGAAAACGGCACCATGAAAACTGAAACGGGGATAGTAACTTTCTGAGCGAAACGACCACCGACGGCTAAACCACCGCACCATAATTACCATAGCCGCCAATCGCCGGGTTAACCGGCCCACGCTGGCATGGGCCCACACTGGATGTCAGGTACCGGGCCCGGGACCGGTACCTGAATCGGATCACGATTCTGAAGAACTCCGACCGTGGACAGGCTGTCCTTCTATGAGTCCAACGCCAACCAGGCCTGGGTGAGCATCGCTGTCCTGGCCATGAACCAGGTTTCCTGGCTCCAACTACCCCAGCCGGCGGCAATGCTCCAAGCGGCTGGGACGTCAAACAATGGAGGTACCAGCTTCTCGCGACCGCAGGGATACTCATACCCGGGCAAGATGGATTCGGCTACTCGCCCACAGGATGCTCCGGCTGCGGCCACGATCACCACAATTCTGGCCCTTGTCAGCAGACTCAAACCACCGACGGCAGCAGCCGTCGCTACTGGCGGGGACATACGTGGACAGCACCTTCAACACCATGCACAATTGCATCAGCGATGTGGAAGCCAACAACAGACCCACAGCTCGCACCCAAAGCAGGAATACCGGCTCTTCGCGTTTCGTGGTGAATACCAGCCCGCTGAGATGAATTCATGCCACCGTCCGGGAGGCACTTCTCAATAGGATACGTGATTGATAGTTGGTCGGGTTGCGGAACCCGCGGGCAATCCTCTTGATGTTTTTGATCATCGTGTTCGCGGCCTCGACCTTCGCCGTTGTCACCCGGGTGGCGAGCAGTGTTTGAATCTCTGGCCACCACTTGGTCACGGTCTTTTGCAGCCGGTCGGTTTCCTTCATGGCCGCTGCCTTGACCTGCCGTTCAAAGAACGCTTTCCGGTCTTCCACGCTGGCCGGATTACTGGTTGAGAGCATCAGCCGCAAGGCTTCCTTGACTCCCCAGGCGGCCACGAGTTCCTTGCTCGGGTCATCTGTGGCGAAGACGTCATCGAGGCGCTTCTTGCCAGCGTCGGAGAGCGTGTCGTAGCCGCGCAGCAACAGTTGCCGGTGGGCCCATGCTTTGTCTGTTCTTAGGCCGCGGCGCCCGTTCTGCTCCCGGGAGACTCGTTGGCGAACCTGGGTGAGCATGTCGTTGGCCAAAAGCACCATGTGGAAGTGATCGACGCTGACAGCAGCGTCGGGCAGATTCTCGCGCAGGGCCTTTCGGAACGCCGCCGAGGGGTCGATGCCGACGGTCTCAATGCAGGAAAGCCAGCTGGCGGGGCGGGCTTTGAGCCAGGCGCCCACGCCGCGGCTGTCGCGGCCGTCCACGATACCCAAGACTTGGCCGGTGTCGACGTCTACGATCGTTGACATCCATGGCTCGTACCGGGTCCATTTCTTGCTCTGCTGGTCTTGTAGCCAGCGCACGGAACGGTAGCGATGTTCGTCAATCCCGAGCCGTGCCGGTGTCAGCAAGTCCACGGACGGCAGTGCCGCGGCGGCAGCGACCACAACGGTGTTCACCAGCCACCAAGAGACGCCGAACGCCGCCGCGACTTCGGATGCGGCACGGCCAGAATCGATGACGGCGTCCTTGAGGGTTTCCTTCAACCGCGTGGTGGACCGGGCGAACCGCGGCACCTGAGGAGTCGATTCGGCAAATGTCTTTCGAGTACAGAGAGCCTCGTCACAAAAGAGCCGGCGCTTGGTCCACATGAGTCTCACATGCCCGGCGACGAGAATGTCCCGAACCCGCTGGATCCGACGCGAATGGACCCGAGAAGCCAGGACGGAACAGCCAGGGCAAGCTGCTGGGAAGTCCGAGGCAACAGTGACGACACGGATACCGGAAACATCGTCGCTGATGACGGAGATGACCTGATAATCAGGCAGATTGAAGAGAGTCGTCGCCGCATCTGGGCACGACTGGGTAGGCTGGATCAAGGCTCGTGGTTCCTGACTTGAGAAGAATGCTAGACACATCCATCTCAGCAGGGCCACGAGCTCCTATTTTGCTACGACACGAACCCCGGATTCACCACGAACCGTGAAGAGCCGGAATACCGGCCAGGCAGGCGATCAAATTCCCGCCGGGCCGGCACCCGACCATCATGAAGAATCAGGGTCAATTTATGTGCTTTTACTCACGGGAGTCAGCAAATTGAATAAATCCATCCATTCAACAAGCAATCTTCTCTGCTGTGCTCATACGCTGTCTGAGCCTGACACATCCAAGGCGGCTTCAGTCTGGTTTCTGAACTTGCCATGCCAGTTCACCATAAATTCTCGTTCCTCGTCGTCAAGCTTGAAGTGGTTTGCAAGGACAAGGTCAATCTGATGGATAACAGTCGACGCATTCCTGGGCTGGAACGTCTGAATCCGTCGGCTCTCCTTCGTTCCGGCCCGATAGGGCTTGAGCACGGAGTTGTCCTGAAAATTGTTCTCAATGGTTTTCGCAAGCTCAACTAATCGAGATTTGTTCTTTGATTCCATAGATTCTAAACCTAGGGGAAACGCATGAACTTCACGTTTGTTGAGATTTCGTACATCACTCATAATAGTCACCCACCAAAAAAAGAAAGTCGAATTGAGCGCTGCTCTCAATATATCCGCATCATCGGACTCCATACAGTTAATCCTATTCAGCTCACTTGGCTCAGTTACATCTCCATTATCCCAGTAAGTGAGTGGCGGTGTCGCGAAGAACTGCGTGTGATAGCGCATTTTTCGTGTATAAAAGACCGGATACGCTCCCCTTGGTCGGTGTATGCTTCCAACTGTTTTACCCTTACCCCGAAGCTTCTGCAGTACTGAGGATTCGAGCGCCGTCCCAATTTTAGGTATTTCTGATCCGGGAGCCGAGTCGGCATCGCTGACCCACTCCACGAATTGAACCGTACCAAAAACATTTGGACGTTCGTCCGAATGCCAACGACGATAGGCGGAAGTATATTGCTTTCGAGGCTCCGCATCGCGCCCTATACGAGAAATCCAAATCGTCAGCCTCTTATCCACCCCCGTAAATAACTTGGCTGGACGTTCAGCGAAATTCAACGTCCACGATATCGGTGAATTCGCAAGAAGCACCCTTCGAAGGGACGAGAACCCCGGCGTAGCCGTGACAGATATAGGCACAATCATGGCCAAGACTCCCCCCTCCGCAACTATTTGCAAGCTCCGCTCCATTACGAATGCGTACAAGTCACCGCAGGCTGCTGTTGAGTACCCTTCAACCAAGTACCCAGCCTTGCGTGGGTTGTACTCGACATAGGGAGGATTGCCCACCACACAATTGAAGCCCCCGTTGGACATGACAGCATGGAATTGGGTGAACCAATGGAACGGCTGAGTTGCCGCCGTCCAGGCTTCAAGCGCGTCAATGTCTCCCTCGGGAACGCCAGCCACCTCGGCAATTCGACTATCCAGCTTTCCTTGAAGCTCATTGAGCAATTCTGTGAGTTCTGATTTCGTCTTATGGATGTCCACTCGCCCTCCGTGCATCTGCTGCGCAGTTCGGAAGTTCGCAAACAAAGCCGCGGCCCTGTGAGACAACAGTGCAATCTTCTCAGCATCTCCAAAAACGTCTAGATGCGCTGGGTTCTGGACATCGTGCAAGGTAACGACGCCAACCAATGCATTTCCTGATCGGATATTGAAGTCAAGGTCGGGTAGGGGATCCGGCTCAACGCCCTCTTCCAAGACCGACGCCAGCTTCAGGAAGAGACGGAGCTTGGCTATCTCGACGGCTTCACGCATGATGTCGACACCGTAAATATTGTTGAGAATGGCATGTTTGAGCAGGTAATACTCAGCCGAAGGGTGATCCCGGACGGCATTAACGACAGCTGCAATTTCGGGAAGTAGGTCAGCATTGCAACCGTTTTGTTCATACTCCTCTGAGATGCGAGACAGCGCTGCCTCGTAAAGCTCTTCGAAAATGTCAAGCGCCGCGAATAGAAAAGCCCCAGACCCGCATGTTGGATCAACGACCGTCAACGTTGACAGAACATCCCATACAACGTGGGCAAATTTTGGACTTTGGTTAGAAGAAATTGCATCAACCGCAAACTGTACTGTGTCCAGGTTAAAAGTCACTAGGTCGTTGGCATTGCGCACTGCTCCGGCTCGTAGACTAGCGAGAAGCTGGTTGTAGTGCTCGACACGGACCGCAGACTCCTCTTTAGTCTCACTTTTTGATAGCGCGCCAACATCAAGTCCAGACAGTGAGATATAGCGTTCCGGGTGTTCTTCCAACAGGCCCCAGGGACTAAAAATTTCCCCTGCCACCTCAGCGGCAGTTGAAAGTCGTTCAAGAAAGATCGGGATTACAGAGGACGCCGTAATATAGCGAGTAATATCCTCCTTAGTATAATACGCTCCAAGCTCTTTCTGACCCTGCTCCTTAAAATTAATATAACGCTCAAATATGTACCCTAGGATATCAGGACTAATTGATTGCGCTGCCCTTGAGCCTGAAGAATCTAAATGCCAGCGCCAATTATCGAAGAATGAGAATATCTCCGCGAAAGACACGTCCGGGATTTCGATTTCATATTGGAGCTCGAGCTCATGAGTGCCGAAAATGCCACCATTCAGGTAAGGCACGTTGCCTACCAGGTCGGCGAGACCATCCTCTCGTTCATCTTGTCGCCGATTCAGGCCCATCTCAAAAAGCGGGAGTAGAAACTTTCTATAAAATGAATAAAATGTTTCAGATGTATCTGACTCGACGAGCCCCTTAAGTCTGTTTTGAAGGTAATTCCTATCGTTATCTAGGAATCCCTTCTTTTGCATGAAATACAAGAACATTAGACGATTCAGCAGAAGAGAGGCATACCATGATTTATCTTCATCGGATTCGATATTCAAGATCGATGCCGCAAGTCGTGAATGTTGCTCTTTAAAGGATGCGTAAAATCTCTCCGTAACCTCCTCGGCGCGAAATGCCCTATCCACTCTCTCGTGAACACCCAAAATATCGAGACCACGACGCTCATCTTGAATGCTAAAAACTAGCTGCTGTAGCCTTAAGACAAGATCATTACCGCGACCTGAAGCGTAGTGATGCACGTTCAGTTTGGGAGTTCTCCCCGCGCGAGCCGTGACCCACTGCCAGTATTGCTCTCGGTCGGTTCTGAAGATCGTTAGATGAGCTGCACTGACATTGCGTACTAGCTTCTCAATTTGATGACGTTCAGAATTCGTGGGTAACCCTACACATTCGAATACTACAAAACTCTTCTTCGCCGCAATAGCTTTGATTAGGAAGACCTCAGACTGTCCCTCAAACTCTACAGACTGATCAATTTGCGTGTAATCCCAACCTAACTTGCGAATAAAAAGAGATTCAAGATTTCCGGAATCAAGGTCCTTTCGTATTTCGTTTGCAAATGTCATTCCGCAGTATCCTTGCTGTTCACTGTTTCAATATTCCTAAAAATCCCCATAGAACATAGTATCCGTAAATCATCTTGATCCGGTTGGGCCTTAAGGACGGCAGACAATTCATCGTCCAAATGAAGAGCGGAGACGAATTCAGCCATCGCCACAGGAGTAGTCTTTTCGCGAAAACGCCTGCCGATGTCAATTTTTGCCCTTTCGCGAAGGGGATGTTCAAATACGGCAACCTTAGCCTGATCAAATCCCTCAATTGCTAAGTGAAGGGGGTTTAACATTTCCCACAACTTCTTCCGAGTCCCACTTAGATTGCCTGCAGTGCCCAAAGAGTGGCCTACAGTTCGCATTACTTCCTCTGCAGCGAGATCCAACAGAGCAAAGTGCCGTCGATCGCGTGGACTTACTGAGGTGTCCGGTGGGCAGGCAGCCAGTCGAAGTATCTGGAGGGGCGAACGTGATGCAACAGCCTTGTCCACACCCACCCATACGAGTGAGTCGATTCCGGATCGTGTCCTCAAGAAGGACAGGACGCCTTCCTCGGCCAAGGGGTCATGGCTAACACTTCGCGATGCGGTGACAAGATTCGGAAGTCCTCTAACTCTTCCCTCCACGGTGGGGTCTGCTTCGATGGCATCGCGCCACACTTGTAGCGCGAACGACCCAACATCCACATCGTCAAGAGTAGCGGCAACTGCAGTGTCGGCGGATACTTGCGTTGCATCGTACAGCCCTGCCAAGTCAGAAGCATCCACATCGAAGAATTGGTCATCGCTTCCGACAACTTCACCATTTTGTCGAAGCCTTTCTTGTAGCCGAGCCCGCAGGTTGAGTACCTGCTCCAGGCCTGCGGGCGGGATAAACGACCCGATCTCGATCTCCGTTGCTTGCTGACCGATGCGATCCACACGACCGGCACGCTGAACAAGTTTGATGATGGCCCACGGAAGATCATATTGCAGAACGATGGCGGCATCCTGAAGATTTTGGCCCTCGCTTAGAACATCTGTTGCAATTAGAACTCGAATCTGGTTTTCCTCAAGGATGTCCGCTTCGTTGCTAACCGGACTAAACCGGCGAACAGTCTCTAGTGGGTCCACATCGCCACCTGTTATGACGCTAACTGCCTCGATTCCCGCTGAGACGAGATGGTCGCCTAAGTACCGAGCCGTGTCCGCAAACTCTGTGAATACCAGAACCTTTCGACCATCATATTGGCCACGTAGCAAGTCAACTAGCTTGGCGGCTTTCGAGTCAGTCTCCGGGCTCCATGGATCGAGTTCAAGTAGAAGGTTCTCGAGAATCTTGCAGTCTGTTTCCAGCACGTCTGCAAGACCTGGCTTTAAAAGCCTTGCCGGAATCCAAGTGACCGTACTACTCTTGCGGCCCTTTAGCTGTCTGTATTCAACGTCGACTCCTCTGTCTGAACCCACCATGGTGTCTGATTCGTCTTCATCTTGTTCCTGCAGAACCTCTTGATAGGAGCCAGCGGGGATATCAAAGCCGTGTTCTAGAGCATATTGAAAAACTCTGTTCTTTCTTAGATGGCGGCGCAGAGAGATCTCAAAAGAGTACAGACTGCTCTCGAGGCGTTTGAACAGGCTCGTGCGAATGAGTCCTGCAAGAGTAAAAGCATTCGCACGCTCAAAGGCTTTGTACAGTTCAAAGTCTCTCTTGCTCTGACAAGCATCGACGTCGAGGTGCCTGCCAATCGCGTACCGGGGCAGCTTAAGCTGGTTGAGATCATCTACAACTGATTGTGAGTAGAGCTTCTCGAGGGGGTCTCCCGGAAGGATCCCATACTCAATAGTCCGCGGAAGTGTCTTGGGAAAGTACGAGCGTCGTCCATCGGTAAAACTAATGAACCGCCTACCATTCTCGTCCTGCTCCGTGTAATTGGCTTCGATGAAGCTCTTCGTGCGGCGAATCATGAACTGACGCATGAGTTGCTGCCAGTCTTCAGGGAAGGAACTTTCCTCGAATGCCCGAAGCGAGGTGGGATTTTCTACTCGGGAGAGGAAATCCGCGTCGTTTTCCATCGAACGCCGGAGAGCCTCGGGCTGGATGCCTAGATCAGTATCCTCGTGGAGAAATAATCGCAACTGACTACCGAGGTCAGCAAATGATTTGTTATACGGCGTAGCGCTCAGAAGGATGCACTTTGCGCCTGAGTCGTGAATGAACTGCTTAATGACTGCGTATGCTTTACCATCGCGATTTCGCAGATTGTGGGACTCATCGATCAGGACAACTTGGAAATCCTCCCAAGCGACGTCCGACAAATCCTTGATCACACGACTCAGAGACATCACCTCACCGTCCAAGCCATATCGATTAAAGTGACTCTTCCAGTTGGAGACGAGACTCAAAGGGGAGATAACCAGCGTCCTTTCCCTAAACTGTTCTTGACACAGGAGGGCCAATGCGGTGCCAACCAATGTCTTGCCGAGCCCGACCACGTCGCCAATAAGTACACCGTTCCGCCGCCTCAGATGACGGGCTGCGATCGAGATGGCCTCCGTCTGAAATGGAAGCAGTATTTCCTGCATTGAAACTGGCGGGTGGTACTCAGTCACACCAGCTCGGGCATCTTCTGACAAGTGATAAGCCATTTTGAGATAAACGAGGTACGGCTCTCGCGTCCCCGACGCCCACGATTCATTGATAACCTGAATAATTTCACTGTCGATTTCGTAGCAAAAAGGCTCACTCCATCGATCTTGAAACCAGGCCATTAGCTTCGCAGTTGCGTCGTCGTCCGTAACGTCAACGTTCAACTCGCCATTGCCACTGAGCCCACTAAACGTAAGATTGCTAGAGCCCAAGTAGGCCTTGCGAGAAATCTGCTGCGTCGCATTCAAATGGCACAGATACAACTTGGCATGCAACTGGTGCTCCAGGAAAAGCTTCACGGAAACCAACCGGCTGGCAATTTGATTGGCCAGGTGACGAACGGCGACTTCTGTAGACTCGGAGGGGATTCCACGCGACAATTGTTGACGGAAATCGTCAAGCACGTTTTCCAGAAGGCCCGCCGCACGTTGGGTGTCAATCTGAGCTGGTGGAACAATTCCAAACTCTTCGCGTGCGACCGCCGTGGCTGCTTTCGACATCCCTACCAATATGCGGACAGGAGTCGGGCCAGTGGGGGAACTTGGCATGTGTCGAATTGCTGAGTCAATCTGCTGCCACCCTGACAAATTGAAGTATCCAATGCACAAGTCCGCACGTGTAGAGCTTTCGAGACTGAGGCGAAGAGCGGGCAGCAGCTTGTTGTCGATATTGTCGAAGATATTTGGCACAGTTCCCCCGAATAAATGTCTGATCGATCCCTCGACTGGTTGCCTAACGGGATCACGTGGCACCAACGCTGCCCTAGTTTGCTCCAAACCAGGAGCTCCTTCCAATACTGCGCGTTCAGGCGGTGGCTGAACGTGCCAACCTGAGCTTAACAGTTCGATCGCTATAAGATTCCAATCGCAGATGTAGTCATGTGCCACACCGGATAAGTGCATGCAAGGATTCAATGTCGCGTTGGCCCGCAAGTTCCGTCCTCCAATGGCCCCTACTGCCAGAGTTGGTTGCGGCAACGACATCGACACATTGGGTCACCAAAATTGGTACTACATACATTGCGGCACCGTCCGCGGAAGTCACAGTTCCTCCAATAGTCAGTCTGATTTTGATTCCTTGCTGATGGACCACTATGAAGTCATGCCAATACGCGTGGTGCCTTCTGGTACCCCATCATCGCTGGGCGGGCCCTCCACGCAACCAGGGCGCTGCGCGCCGGGCACTCCCCCAAAAATTCTTCCTCGGCGCTCCTGCGTCGCTTATTTCCTCGGAACAATTTCTGCCCCGTGCCCGGTACCCCAAATTGCCCTCCGGCCCCTAAAACCCAGCGGTGATTCCTCTTACCAGAAGGCACCAACAGAGCAGGCGGCCGCGAACAACCAGCCACCGTTCACACAAGAGGAGCAGGACAATGGAACCGATCAGAATCAGCAGCCCGGCTGACGCCATCAGCTACATGGGCCACAGCCTCGGCTACTGGCGGAAGGAAAGCCTCGTCTGCGTCGCCCTCGACGGCGCCACACTTGGACCCACCCTCCGTGTGAACCTGCCTGGAACCACGGACTTCATCGAGAGCTACGCCGAACGCGTCGCCCACTACTTCGGCAACGACCTCGACGCCACCGCAGTCCTCATCGCCCTGTTCACCCACCAGCCATGGGGCAGGGGACACCCCAAGCCCTTCGCCGCCATGGTCCAGGGACTCAAGCGACGGTTCTTGACTGTCGGGCTGCTCGTCCATGACGTGTGGATCGTCGGCCCCGAATCCTTCGCCACGTACGACGGCGCCAACCCCAAATTCTGTGGCAAGGAGACCCCGTTGGTGGCCCTTGAGACCAGCACCGTCAACGCCGAGCTGGTCTACCAGGGCAGCCTCATCAGACAAAGCGACACACCTGCCATCCCCGAGTTGTTCGCCGCTGTCGACCACGACGCGGTCGAGTCAGCGCTGCGGGACATGGCCACGAGCCTCCACGCGGCATACCGTTTGTGGACGGAACTCATTGACCACGGTGGCGAACCCACCCACGACCAGCTGGCCGAGGTCCTGGCCGGGCTGCAGCACGTCGGGCTCAGGGACCAGATCCTGGCAGACATGCCCGGCATCAACGAACCCATGGCAGCAACCCTCTTCGGCGCCACCGAAGAAGCCCCGCAATGGGACCGCATCGACAACTCCGAGAAGCTGCTACGCCAGCTGCTGACCATCGCCGCTCCAACCCACGCAGCGGCCCCGTTGACGATGCTCGGGCACATCTGCTGGTGGAAGGGCAGGGGAACTGCTGCGGCGAACTACATGCACGTCGCCCTGACGTTTGACCCCGACTACCACCTGGCCATGCTGCTGGACCAGATGCTCGGCGCCGGCGTCGTTGCCGGCTGGGCGCAACACAAGAACACCGCATACCGAAACCACCACCAGTAAATCCACGCGACCTAGCCCCAGAAAAAAGCAGAGAGTGCGGTGAGGGAAATGAGCATCACGGTCTACAGCAAACCGGGCTGCCAGCAATGCAAGTTCACCTGCCTGTCCCTGGACCATGCCGGCATACTCTACAAGGTCGTCGACCTGACAACCAACGCCACCGCACTCGAATACGTCCAGGATCTCGGCTACTCCCAGGCGCCGGTCGTCGTGGTCAGCGATCACCACCACTGGTCAGGATTCAACCCCACCGAGATTGAACAGCTCCGGCTCGCGATCCAATAATCACCCTCCAGCTGGAGATCCAGTGCCGCATGAGAACCTCATGCGGCACTCCCCTGCGCCACCAACATTCCCCCCCAATTCCCCCTCCATATCACCGCCGCCCAGATCCCTTCGCCAAGTCAGTTCGACCAGCAAATTCACCCCCAACTACCGTGCTGCTGCCGCAACCAAAAAATCCTTCACACTTCTTGCACCCAAGGTTAGGACCGTCCGAATTCGTTCGGACGGTCCACCATGCCGTATTGCCTAGTTGCCCCCATGAACATGTATGGATACAACCCAGATATGTCGGCAATGCGGCGCACCGTTTCAACCGCAGCAGAGTTCCCAGCAATATTGCTCTCCTGAGTGCTCTCACAGGCGCCGTAATCAGGATTGGTACGATCGCCGCCGTCCCGATGCCACCCGATCCCACCGATCACAGCTCGCGGCGGCGGAGACCACGCTTCGCGGGTCCATGGCCGTAGTCACCGCCAAGTTTGAGAACCAACTGGCCGAACTACGGCAAGCTAGCGAGGATCGGATCCAGCATGAATCGGACCGACATGAGCGCGAGTTCGAACAACTCCGCGCGCGGCTCCGCGATCTTGCCACGATCAACGTGGACATGGCCTGTGAAGTCCCCGAGCTGAAGGCACTTGTCACCGAATTGCAGCTTGAGAACGCCCGGCTTCTCCATGACCAGCACGCTTATGTCCAGGAGTTGTCTCAAATCTCGGGCCGCCTCTTCGAACTCTCATCCAGGCTGGGCCTGCCGCTGGACAAGACCACGAAGGAAATCTTTCAGAGACGGGGTTGGCGCACTGAAACTTTGCTGTCGAAGCCATGACCGTTTCCATCGCCAGGCTGACCGCCGACGCGGGCCTGAAATACCTGTTGAAGACAACCATGCAAGATGACCTCCCTGGACCACCTGCCGATGCCACCACCTACTATGTCAAGAACGGAACCCCACAAGGCCGTTGGCTTGGCCGCGGCTTGGACGGCATTGATCGCAGGCCAGAAGAGCCAGTGACTGCCACAGAGGCAAAAGCCGTTTTCACCCGCGCCGCACATCCCGATACCCACATGGTTCTGGGCCGTCCACACGGCCAAACCACGGTTGCCCATCGTAACGGTGAGGAGCAGCAACGCCATGCGGTTTCCGGTTTCGACCTGACGTTCAGCGTTCCCAAATCCGTCTCCGTGCTGTGGTCCCTTGGTAGTTCAGAAATCCAGCAGCAAGTTCTCGAAGCACACCACCGTGCCGTGGCTACCGTTCTCACATGGCTGGAGAATGACGTCATCCAGACTCGAACGGGGCGGGGCGGCGTCGCCCACGTTGGCACGAAGGGTGCCCTCGCGGCTTCCTTTGACCATTGGGAATCGCGTGCCGGGGATCCCCAGCTGCACACCCACTTGGTCATAGCCAACCGCGTTCAGCGCCTTAGTGATGGTGTCTGGGCGACCATCGACTCCCAAACACTATACAAAGCCGTCGTTGCTGCCAGCGAGCACTACAACGGGTTGCTGTTCGACGAGCTGCAACGCAGTTTGGGGACTGAGGCAGACCTTCGGCTGCCATCTGCGACACAACGGAACCCCGGCCATGAACTCGCAGGTATCGACGCCACGCTCATTCGAGAATTCTCTAATCGCTCGCGCCTCATCGATGTGGAAGCGGACAGATTGGCGGCGGCATGGACCACCACGCACGGCAAGCAGCCCAGCGACACCACCGTCATCAAGCTCCGCCAGACAGCCACGCTGTCCACACGTCAGGCAAAGGACAAGTCGCCCAGGCCCCTGAACGAACTGCGAGCCGAATGGACCGCGCGGGCCATAACCACGGGCGCGAACCCTAAAGCCATCATCGAAGGCGCTATTCATCGTTCCCAGCAACGGCCCGTCCGATCCCCCGATCTCTCTACTGACTGGGTCACTGCGGCGGCTTCCCTCACCCGCGAAGCCACGGCCCGGAGACGTTCCACTTGGAATCGCTGGAACCTGTTGGCGGAAGCCGAGCGAACATGTTCCAGCATCCGTTGCTATTCCCCCTCCGACCGCCGATTCCTGATCGATGCCGTTGCCGCCACAGCAGAATCCCAATCCGTCCCACTCAACAGCAACCGATACCACCTCCCCGTGAGCGCCGCAGAGGACCTCGCCTTCGCCGGGTATGCTGTCTTCGACTTCCCCGGCGCCCGTCTCTACACGGATGCCAGCACTCTGGCCAACGAACAATTGATCATGGATGCTAGGCACGACGGCGACGGCCCGGTCCTACTTTCAGCCGAAACCAACGCCCAACGCAACACATACCGGCACGTCTCCGGTTACCAGCTCGCCCCGGACCAGCTCATCGCGGCAGGGAAAATCCTCGCCAGCGGTAACAGGCTCGATGCCATCGTCGGCCCCGCAGGATCCGGCAAAACAACAACTATGGCAGCCATCAGGGCTGCTTGGGCACAAGCCCATGGTGAGGGCAGCGTCGTCGGACTTGCCCCTGCGGCGGCGAGCGCAGAAGTCTTGGCGAAGGAACTTGGCATCACCGCCGAGAATGTTGCCAAATGGCTCTACGAAAGTGTCGGACAAGGCGCAAATAACAGAGCGGGCCGATTCCACTCACTTGAGTCGATGCCGCGGGGCGTACATTCCGCCGTAGCAGCACAGCTTGCCAGCCTGTCCCTCCAACAGTCGCTATGGCAGTTCAAGAAGGACCAGCTGATCATCATCGATGAGGCGTCCATGGTCTCTACCATCCAACTAGCAGGACTCGTCCACCAAGCTCAAGATGCTGGCGCCAAGCTCCTACTGGTGGGCGACCCTGCCCAGCTCGACGCGATCGATGCCGGCGGCATGCTCGGCTGGCTGCATCGCGCCGGCGAAGCCGTCGAGCTGACGAGCATTCACCGCTTCATTCATAGCTGGGAAGGCCCGGCGTCGCTTCAGCTGCGCAAAGGTAACATCGACTCGGTCGATCTGTACGCCGCTCATGGCCGTATCCAGCGCGGCGATTTCACGGCCATGGTCGAGAAAGCATTCCAAGGTTGGATGGGCGATCAACATGACGGCAAGTCGTCCATCCTCATCGCGCCAGACAATGAAACCGTGACCACTTTGAACGAGCGGGCCCACGCCGAGCTGGTCGAATCAGGCCGCGTCGATGCCGAGCACACGGTCCCTCTCGCCGACGGCCTGAGTGCGGGCCGCGGCGACATCATCATCGCCCGCAAGAACAACCGTCAACTAATCGACAGCAAAGGCGAGTACTTACGCAACGGCACACTCCTACTCATCACGAAGCGACCGCACCGGGCCGGGACCGTCACTGCCCGTCGGGTGGACACCGGTGCCACCATTCGCCTCAACCCCTTGTATCTCGGCACCTCCGCCGAGCTGGGCTATGCAACTACCGCCCACCGTTCTCAGGGCATCACCGTGGACACCAGCCACATCGTCCTCACCCAGGGCTGCCTCACCCGCGAGCTGTTCTACGTCGGCATGACTCGCGGCCGCAGCAGCAACACCGCCTACGTCTGCGAGTCCAACCCCGTCGCTGACGAACCCCATTCGAGCGGGCCAACCACAAGCTGGATCCAGATCATCGGACAAGTCCTGGCCGCCGAAGGAGCCGAACGATCCGCGCACGAAGTCCGGCAGATTGAAGCTGCCAAGGGTGACACTCTCCAACGGCTTGCCGCCGAATACGACTACCTCGCTCAGTTGGCCGCCGCTGAAAACCTCACCGCGGTCATCTCGAAGTTGATGCCCGACGTCGTCACTCTTCTTCAGGAGTCCCCCTCCTGGGGCGCTGGTGTGGGCGCTTGGCGCCGCGCCGTTGCGGCCAACCCAGGGACTGCGCAGCGGGTGTTGGAGGACGCGCTGCGTCACCCGGGCAACGCACAGGAGCACATGGCAGTCATCCATGCACGGTTGCGTCAGTCGGCCGGGAACGGGCCATCTGAGGCCTCTCTAGACGTCCTCGACGAGCATCTTTCCACTGATCGATCCGACCTTGCTGACATGATCAGTCAAGTTCGATCTCGCACCACGAACCGCCAAGATCGTGTGACTCGGGAAGCCCTAAATGGCGGTTCACCATGGGTCCACGAGTTGCAGGCTCCGCTCGGGCCAGAGGTCAGCCCCGACCGTTGGGCTGCTGCCGTCAGTGAGGTCGCCATCTTCCGTGATCGCTGGAACGTCAGCACCCTCGCGAACCTTCTCGGCCCTGTTCCTGCAGGATATGAATGGGAACAGGCAGAACAAAGGGCTGCGCTGCAACGACGGCTCCAAGCGATGGCAGAATCATCTTCCAAATCCGCGGTGCAGGCTGGAACATTGCTGCCCGTACCAATTCCAAGCCAGCCCCTTATCTCTGTCGGACCCACGATCTAAGCTGGAATACGAAAGGAAGTAGCGCGGCCATGAACCCAATGATCAGGCCATCGGTAGCATCGACGCCCCTCATCGTGTGGAGTGCCGTGGTTGGCCTGTGCGCGCTCTATCTGGTGCCGGCCACGGTCGCTAACTGGCCAGCCCCAGCATGGCTGATCACGATTGCGTCGGTCCTCTTTGTTGCTTTTGTGCTGCTAGTTTTGCGCTGGATCGCCAAAGTACGCCGAGCCCGCACCTGGGACGCAAATGCGCAGCGACTTTGGCAGCAGTTTGAGGACGCTCGCCTCACTGGCGGTACGACAACAGCAGTTACAGTCCTCAGCGTCCAGGAGGTCCAGCCAACGGGCGCCTGGGTCACCATCAATTGGGACCAGTTCGGCTACACGCAGCCCGCATGGATCGAAGGCAAAGGCGGTACATACTGGCCTGGCTCGGTCATTCTCATTATCCCAGACCCAATGCAAGTTCACATCGGCCAGCCATGGCCACCCACTTACCGGATTGCAGAATGTGATTGCCGCGCCATAGCTCCCTCACAGAGGTAAATGGGAATCTCTTCCTGATTGATAGTGAAGAGAGCGAGCCGAGCCCAACTGCGATCGCTAGCACCGGCCCCTACTACGCCGAGATGACATCCAACAGCTGTCGGCGTATTTGAACCGCTGGAAGCGTTAGATCAATGGTCGCGGCCGTCATCTTGTGGCCGGACAACTGAATGGATTCCCGGATCGTTTGTCCGGTTGCGGGGTAGATGAGCATCCCCTCGGATGATACAGACAACGGGTCTGACTCCATTTCCTGCGTCCGAACGTAGGTGTACAGCTGGTAGAGATGACTGCTCTTGAACGTATCCTTTCCGTACTTGCCGTGGGCGAGGATCGAGGTGAACTTGGTGTCAATGACAATGCGGCGGTTGTCCGTGGCATTCTCGAGAATGATGTCGGTCTTCATCTGTGGCATTAGAGCGGACGCACCGTTCGTGCCGTATTCGGCGTTCCATTCCAGCTGGCGACCGCGGAGTACACGCCAGCCCTCACGGACCAGCGTGGCGGCGTAGAGCCCACCAACGGCTGTCTCGAACAATCTCCGGAACTCGTGGATATCGAGGAACTTCCGCGTGATCCCATGGGGCGCCACACTATCCATGGGGAGATCCATCGTCAAGGCCAGTTGGGCAGCCTGGATCATGCGCCGATCTTGGGCGTCATTACGTGTCAGCCGGACGTGAAGGGCCTTGGCCTCCCGAGCAGAATAATGGGAAGAGACGCCCAACCGTTCCAAAGCGCGAGACTGGTTGCGGCATTCAGATGACAGTGGCTTTGAACCTAGCAACGGGGCCAGGGCGTTGAGTGCCGCCAAGACCATTCTGTTGCGCGGCGAATCATTGGTTAGTTCATCAAAGTGGCATGCAATCTGCCCTCGTCGGAGCAATTGGTGAGACTCTGTTCGAAGGATGTCGATTCGCCCTCGTACCCGACGCAGGTCTCGGGACGACATGGAAAAAATAGGTGTGAGTGGCTTTTGGAGTCGATCTCTGACGCTCGAAACCAAGATTTCCGCCAACAAATCGGGTAGAAGCTCCGGGTATTCTTCGGCCCCTTGGCTGGACTCCGTGCCGGATTCGTAGAACTTCGAAGCGTAAAGCATCAGCAACCACAGGTTGGCGATGGGAATCTCGGTTTTCCCCGAGATGACAACCGTGGGTGTCGGCTCTCTTCCTCCAGACGTCAATTGAGCAGTCCCTGGCACAAGGACTGGGCCTTCTCCGGGTTGTCGAACCAATACTCATCGATCGTTGGGCCGATCTCTGTGGCGACTACGGCCTTGAACCAATTCCCAAACGAATCGATTGCTGCCGTTGGTGTGATGAAGCTGTGTCCGAGCATGAACTGGCTCCCCAAGTTCGGGTCATCCGCGATGATCTTGTTGAGGGAGGCGAACCTAAGCTGAATGTCCTTCAGATCGGACTTCGAGACTTTGAAATTGGAGTGCATCCACTCAGCCCAGCGCTCGTTGATGGCTGGTTCCAAGGAAACGAAACCGAACCGCCTGCGGAATGCCAGATCCATGATTGCCAGTGACCGGTCGGCTAGATTCATCGTGCCGATGATGTACAAGTTTGACGGGACGTGGACGGTTTCATCCGACGAACGGGGGTACGCAAGATGCAGCGCCTCCCGCGGGGACCGCTTTCCGGCTTCAATAAGAGTCAGGAGCTCACCAAAAATTTGAACAGGATTTCCCCGATTGATTTCCTCGATCAGCAGCACATGCGGGATCTCAGGAGCGGAGTTTGCCCGTTCAACCATTTCAAGGAAGGGCCCATCAATGAGTGCAAGCTGTCCGTCGGGACCGGGACGCCAGCCACGGACAAAATCTTCATATGAGGCGTTTGGGTGGAATTGAACGGCCCGGATTGCCGGACGCAAGTCCTTGGTTCCGATAAGTGCCTGTGCGAGCCGGCGGGCCAACCATGTCTTACCGGTCCCGGGCGGGCCCTGCAGGATCAGGTTCTTCTTGTTGCGCCAGCGCTCAAGCATTTCCCTCAGGTCGTCCGGTGAAAGAAAGCATCCGTCCGCCGCAATGTCCTCAACTGTATAGGCGGTCAATGGGACTGCAGTAGTCTGTTCCACGCTGTCTTGATCCACGCCATCAACTGGAAGCCCAGTCGTGGACGAGCCCGGTGTAAGGAACGCCGTCCACGACAGCTCAGGGAATGAATGCACGGCATACTCGGCGTCGTCGAATTTGGCCGACAGGACGTCAATTGTTGCCAGATACTGGGCGCCGTCAGCGGTCTGAAGGTTCCCATCCAACATCAGCTCAGACTTCAAATACCTGCGAGATTGTCCGTCCAAAGGAAGGAAATTCCAAGGCCGGCTCCAGAAAAGTCCCATGCTGAGCTTCGTCTTGACCTGTGGCAGCACCCGCGCGGCGTCGTACGCTTCAACAAATTTGGCGCGTTCATGCTCGTCGGCAGTTCCGGCGAGATTTAGAGCAGCCTCAAATACGTTCCATAGCGTGTCAATGTCGTCACGGCCTTGATCGTCTGAAAACTGGAAAAACCAGGAGTTCAAATTGTTGACCAGAGGAAGACCGTCAAAACTCACCGGTGCTGGCGTTGAAACTCCCAGTGCCTTGCCCCAGTCGGCGGCCAGAGCCGTCCGCTTTAGCGAGGTAATTCCTCGGTTGAAGGATGCAAGAACCGTGAATGGACAGATATCGGTCAGCGGCTGTGAGACCCCGTTGCGGTCCTTGTCCATGAGGTACCCCAACTTAGTGTGCTTCTGCTGGAGCTCGCCCAGCATGGAGAGAAGTGGGGCACGGTTGTCCTTGAACTTCAGGAGTTCAGTGGCAAGCTCTTCATAAAACGTGGTCCACGCAAAGTCATACTTCATCGCCAAGTCAGCGTCACCAAATCTGGCCGACCATGTGGGGTCATTTCTGAACCGATCCAGGTCCTGTGGTTCGTCGAGGAACGCGAAACGAATAAGACCGTCGCTCTTCCAGTCTTTTGGCGTCACCTTCCATACGGTTGACCTGGCGGTGTAGAAGTACCACTGACGAGGACCATCGAACGGCTGCCAATCAACGTCGATGTATCGTCCATCCCCGCGGTTACCGGTGATGGTTCCTACGGCCTTGATGCCCATTGTCGAGACCATGTTGTCGTGGCTGTCAAAAGGCAGCCCGTGTTTGCGGACGTAGGCGGATTTGATCGCAATCTTGTCTCCGGGCCGCATCGACTTGACGGTGTCCAGGAGCTGATCCTCAAACCCGTTTTCCCAGATGCCGTCTGCAATGAAACGATCAGTTTGATCTTGAGGATCCCTGTCGTTGAAATATGCGCCGACAAACCAATAGTTCTCCTGCAACCCTGCACCCAAATCCACCATGTTGCGTCATATCCTAATCGAGATCCCCTACCCACACCTGCGGGCCAAGATCATTGAATCACGCCGGTCTGACAAAGCTCCCACTGCACCAGTTGGCCAGCTGGCTTCGTCAGTCTCCCGGGGAACCGTATTGAGTTGGTTCATGATCAACGGCGCCGTGTAAGCCTCGAATGGTTGTGCTGGACTGGAAGTACAGGCATCAATATCCTGTTACATGATGCTCATTGCAAAGCGGGCTTGTTCGCGGCCGTTTGCCGGACCCACCGCACCGACGAAGAACTCACACTTACGTCACTGGTTTGGAATTTTAGGGAGGAAGTTGACAACCGCCCTCCAGGCAAGGGAGGGTCCGTCATCTCCAAAATACATTTGGACGCCGAGGTCACCCGGGCGAGAACAGACTTGGCAATGTCTGTCCGAGCCAACAATTTGCAACCATCCGTCAACGACACGATGGAGTCCGCTTCGGCGGCGATGACAGCATCGGCCCATCCTGCCAAGTAGCTGGAGGACTGTGACCCGCGGTCGATACCGTGCGCCTTTAGAACGGTGTATGCAACGGACTCGGCTTCGACCTCGGCCATTCCACGGTGCTCAGCGCTACTGCCATAGAGCTGGCCCAGGACATCGCCGGGGCCATGGAGCATGACGTGGCCAAGTTCATGAGCAAGTACAGCAACCCTCTCCTCACCCTCAAGCCACTCACCGACGCTAATCAAATGCGCAGCGAAGTTTGTGTAGCCACTGGCCAGAGAGCGTTGGTTGGTCGATACGTCCACCGTGAATCCCCTATGTTCGGCGATCTGGACTAGGGAGCACCACAATTCTGACGGATTCGTTCCAATTCCCGGTTCAAGTCCTGAACTTTGCCGAGGAACCAGTATCGGTTCGCCTTCAGTTTGGGACACATCGAACACAGCCTGGCCACGCCAGCCGACAATCCTGGTCCGTTTGCCATCAGTTGGGCTAGGCGACGCGTCCGAACGTTGCAACGCCGCACCTTCGACCAGGTCGTCTGCATCGACACGGGCAGTTCGTGGCGCGATGACCCAAAGCGCATGTTCACCCTTTAATACGTAGCGGCCGTGGTGTTCCCATTCTTTGTATCCGGCAACTAGAGTGGGTGGTTCATTGCCGCGCTCCTGCATCTGGACCATGAGCATCGCTGCGTTGCCACCGGAATAGCGCCATAGAGTGGCAGAGTTGTCGAGCAACTTCTGCCACCTCCATGGCTCATCAACCGCTTGGTCCAGAAGATCCACGAGCCCCTGAGTCAGCGCCTCGACCCTTTCAGCTGGCGCCAAGTGGGTCGGCGGCGGTGGCACTTGTCGGTCAAAGATAGTTTGGTCACGTCCAAGATCGGATTCAAACGAATCAGCGCCCATTGCCGCCACCTCCACAATTGCATCAGTTAGGTGTCTTCACACCCGATACATGTTCATGGTGCCCAGAATGCTAAGCAGCATGTTGACGCGTCAGCCCTGTGACTCTGGGACCCAACTTGGATCCCCGGGCCCTCCATGCGGAAGCGTCCGGTGCGCAGGTGGCCGGTGAGCTTGCAGGCCAACACAACCGGCAGTGCGGGTGTGCTCGCGCATGCGCTCGATACTGGCCGTCAACCGTTCGTGGAAGGTGATGGGGCCGAATCCGCCGTCGTCCTCGGTGTAGGAGGCCTGCTCGGCGCGCTGGAGCCCGTAGAGCTCGGCTACCATGTCGCTGTGCTTCCACCAGCAGTCTGGCACCACGGAAGTGGGAAGGTGGTAGGTATCCACGAGCCATTGGACCCACTGTCCCAGGTGCTTCCACACCGCCTCAGCAGTTCGGGGATCCATATCGCGCCACCTGTAAGTCACTGGAATCCTGCCGGAGCGCTTGCCCTCGGCTGAGCCAAATAGCATTGCGGCAAACTCATCCTCGGCTCCCCCACCGACTGTGTATTCGAAGGACTCTTCCTCGTCCATCGTTGTCTCCTCTCAATTTTCTGCATCGATGTTCAAGCTGGAGGCCTGGCGCAGCCGGTGGCCCGCAGCGAGCTCACGTTCGGTTTCATCCTTGGAAATGCCAAGCTGCGCAGCGTCCTTGCGCTTGTGCCACTCCGTCAGGTCCAACAGGATGGGACGGGTACGGCGCCCCAGCATGATCGCTGTGCCTGCCGGCAGCCTCCGGATCTCGTGCAGCGGAATGACGGGTGACTCCCGAATCTGTTCGCCGTCCTGACGCCCTTGGGATGACCATGAGCGGGTGTTGACGGTAGTACTGCGTTCCCCGATCAGACCTGCCAAAGCGCGCAGGTCACGCTCATCTGAACCGCCACCAAAGATCACCTTAATGATGGCCGCATCCCAAATAGTTGCTGCTTCGTCTATCGACCACCCAGAACGAGCCTGAGACAGTGATTGGAGGACCACGATGGTTGAGATACCAATCCCGCCGCCGTCGGACAGCGCAACCGGCAATCCTGGCCAAGGCGAGAGATTAGCTATCTCGTCCAGAATCAGAGACAGTGGCGGATCCAGCCGGCCACCCGGAGCCACGAAAGCCATCTCCCTCGCCGCATAGTCGATGTCGTCAATCAGCGCAGAAAGATATGGCCCGGCAGCGGCGGCCCCTGACTTTGTGCCAATCAGGTACAGTGTGCCGCGCTGCCGGATAAATTCCTTGGGATCAAACTGCTCCGATTCGCCGTGAGGGTCAAGGGCCGCCAAGACTTTCGGAGAGGACAGCGGTGCGACGGCGGCCGAGACACCGATCCACGAATTGGACGTGTTGCGCGAGTCATCGTCGATGATGCCCAGCAGGTCAGCCTGCCACCCAAGAGCCGCCTCCGGCCGTCCCAAAAACTCCAGCGCTTCCTTGGCCAGAACCGGGCTGGAGGACCACCGGCGGAAGGCCCTCACGCCGTCGCCCGACAGGGCAGCCGCATGCAGCAGGCACTGCAGAACAATGACAGCGCGCTTCTGCCATGCAGCATTCTCGCCCTTAAACTCTGTGTCGGCAGTAATGACCAAGGCCCGCCTAGTGGCGATGTCGGGATCCTCGCATCCGCGGACCGGCGACCACCTCAATGATGTCGGTAGTCCCGACATGCCTTGTGGATCGAACACTGTCACGGGCCGGCCGCCGGACGCCCGGGCCTTCATGGTCACCACCAGATTGTCGGCGCGCGTGGACGTTGTAACGACCGCTCCAGGCGCATCCAGGATGGCATTGATGATCACATACAAGCCCTTGCCGGAACGGGGCGCTCCCTGGATAACCATGGATTCCTCCGTCGATACATGGACGGTCACACCCCGTGACCGTCCCACGGTCCAGGAGACTTCCTCCAGCCGCGGCTTGGCGAGTCCAGGGCGGGTGAATTTGCCATGCTTGGCCACGGCCCGGGCACCATAGTCACGGACCACCTCTGCACGGCGGGCGACGCCGTCACGGCTGAGAATGTCTTTCCGCAACCACGCCCCGGACTGCCGCCACGCACGCCACGTGAAGTAGCCGGCGATGGCAAGGGCTGCCAGGACTGCGAGCGCGGGACCAACTATCCACCACACAGCCCCGGTGCCAACGCTGCATTGAGCGGGTGAAGCAATGATCCAATGCATCTGCCCGGCGAACAGGCCAATGCCGGCAGCCGGGCTGAATATCCATGGCGCGGTGGAGTGGCATCCCCAGCCGACCACGGCGGCGGCTGCACTTTGGACGAAGAAGCAGAATCCCAGATACACCGCAGAGGCAATCAATGCCGCGTTCAGGAGAGGGTTTCCGTCATCGAATCTGCGCGGCATCATCGCATCCCTTCATCAGTGCCGAAGACGGCCATCTCATCCGTAGTGATGCGGTTGGCAACGATGAAGGATCTGCTGCCCACTTTCCACAGCCCCATGCCCTTCGGCAGATTTTCGACGTGCTCGCATTCGGCCTCGGTGAGCCCCAAGGCTTCTTTGGTCAGGCGCATGGCGTCATGTTTTTGCCGGTAAATGATGCGGGTGTCCGCCTCGGTCAGCAGGCCGAGGGCCTTTTGCCTCAATCCGCTAGTGCCGTCGCCAATCTCGTTGAGGTCGGCCACCTTGTGCATGATCAATAGGTTTGCGATCCCGTACGTACGGGCCAGTCTCCACTGTTCGCTCATCTTGGCAAGCATGTAGGGGTCGGCCAGCATCCGCCAGCCTTCGTCATAGACCACGATCCGCTTGGCACCGTCAGGATTCGTCACGGCTGCCTCCAGCCAGGTGGCCCCGCAGGCGGCCGCAAGTGACAGTGCCTGTTCCGAGGCGCCGATCAGGGCCGAGGTGTCCATGACCATGATGGGTGCGTCAGCGTCAAAGGCAACTGTGGAAGGTGCGTCAAACATTCCTTCCAGGTCACCTGCGACTGTCCTCCGCAATGAATGTCCGACGCCGGCGCCACCGTCGTGTCCGACCAGTGCCACTGTTGCTGGAGTCGGGTCGAGCAGGTACCTCAGCACCATGGGAAGCGTCGGCGTGCTGTTGGCGGCCACCGCGTCGGTCAGTGCCATGTCCAACGCGGTGTGTTCCACCGGACTCATGGGCTGGCCCTGGCGCATCAAAGAAACTAGAGCCACCAACAGGTGACGACGTCGCTGCCTGACGACCGCCAGCCATTGTTCATCCGAGAGCAGCAGGGACCGCGGCCCGGCATCGAGCGGGTTGACCCTCGCAGGTTTGCCAGGACCCACCGAGATGACCTTCCCGCCGAGCGCTTCGGCAACCGGCACCCACTCCCCCTTGGGGTCGGAGGCAACCGCTGCCTTCCGACCCAGCGTCACAGACCTCGCGACCAAGGACTTGCCGCACATGGACTTCCCTGTCCCCACGGTGCCGATCACCACAATGGAGGGCCCGCTGATGACGCCCTTTTCGTAGAGAATCCACGGATCGTAGGAGAACGCGCCGGACCCGAACACGTCGGTACCGATATAAGTGCCCTCATGCCCCAACCCTGACTCAGTCAGAAACGGATAGGCCGCGGCGAAGGTCATGGTCGATGCCCTATGCGGTGCGGGATGCAAACGGTGTGGACCACGCAACGACGCAGGATCCCGGCTCCCCCAGTCGCCGCGCGACGTCGGGCCGTCGTCGGCGGGGTGGACCAGGCGGTTCCACAGCGACACCTGCGGTGAGCTGGGCCGTGAACGTTCGCTCCGCCGTCGTGCATCCCTATCGAAACGGGACTCATCTGCCGGAACAAGGCTGACGTGCTGGGCATGCTTCCTCATTTCAATCCCCTCCCTAAAGGCAGCGCGCCAGCGACGAATGCTGGCCACTGCTGCCCGGCTAACAGCCGCAGCTCCACGAAGGCACCGGCCGCCGCAGATTCAAGTTCCTGCCTAAAGCGGGCAAGGTCATCAAGGGTGTCCGCCGTGATGGTGACATAGGCTGCAGGGCGGACGTCACCGTGCCCGGCAACAATCTCATCTTCACGCTGCGCCACTTCTTCCTCCTCCGCTTGCTGCTCGCGTGTGAGTGGCCGGTCAAAGCGGGCATTGACGCGTCGGCGGGTGTCATGGGCTTCATGGGCCGAACGGATGTCCCGCAACGCTTGCTCGGTGGGGATGGCTCGGATAACCTCCGTGACGGTGTGCCGGAAGTCGCCCACGTAGACAACAGGGTGAAGGAAACCCGGAAATACCAGCTGGCGCGGCCATTCGGCAATCCAAAACGTCTGGTGGAATCCAGAGTCCGTCCGAAGGTACTGCCAGTGTTCTTCGACCGCCATGGGGCCGGCATTCAACACACTGACTTCAGCTCCCTGCTGGATCGCCGCTAACCGCGGGACCGCTTCCGGGTCAAAAGCACCCCGCATGACAGCGGTGAGCTTGTTGCCGGGCAGCCATTCATCAACGCTGACGCCATGCGTCTTCAACCCCATGGTCAGGGCCTCAACTTCCGAGCGAACCACGTGTTCCATACCCGCCAACGACCCGCCGGCATCGCGAATGCGCCTACGGGCCTTGGCCGTGTCAATGACGATGCAGACAAGAAGCTCGTGGATCATCGCCGATCCGGCCGCGGCAATCAGGTCGAGATAAGACTTGTCGCCCCAACTTACGTCCTCAATGCGTGTCGGCTTCTTGGCGCGGTCGTAGAAATCTCGCAACGCCGTGGACGGGTACGGGACGGTGTAGTCCTGGACCGCAAGACGGGCGACGGCGGGCCGCTGCGCCATGGCCGTTTGCACCCGCGACCACGCCTGCACTGAGTAGGCTTTGTCATCATCGTCCAGCAAGGCAAACGATGTAGTGGTGCAGCGCAGAACGGCCACCGCTTCATGCCCCTGACGGTCTACGATGAACGCGGCACCATCCTTGGTTTGCCGCAATTCTAGGCTGCCCAAACCTCCAGGGAGCGCCAGCTGGCCGACAGGTCGGGGCTGCTCAGGTTTTGCCAAGAACTTGGTCTGGCCCATCTGTTTGCGCCAGAAAAACACTGTTGCTGCATACGCCCAGACTGGATACGGGGTTCGTTGGAACTGCAGCACGCCGAAGAGGATCAATCCCAGCCACACAGGCGTCGTCAGGATCAGGGCCGGCAGTCCCCCGGCGGCCGAGGCAATAGTGGCAACCAGAACGCCTACGGCAACCAAGCCCAACTGGTACCACTGCAGGCCCATGAACAGGCCGTGGCGTTCGTACCGGGGAAACTTCACCGGCTGTAGCGTGCGCGTATTCTCAGACATCTTTATCCCTTTCCGGGTTGACTCTTGGTGGCCTTGGGAGGGGTGGCGGCGCCGGCTTGGGAACAGGGCGCGGTGGCGTGGGTGTTTGTGGCTTTGGAGGCTGCGCTTGCATAACTGGCTTTTGTACCGGCCCATTGCCCTGCTGTATATGGGTCGCCCCGCTTTGGGTTTGTGGCACTGGCGGCTTACTAACAGGTGGGTTGCTGACGCTGGCCTCCGTGTTGGAGCGACGCGCGCCAGTTGGTGCGGCTTCGGGGTTTCTATGAGGCGTGCCGCCGCGTTTGATGTACGGCTGGCCGTAGGTCTTGGTTTCCGATCCCGGCGGCTGGTTGCCGCCGCTGGGAACTGGCTGACCGCCGTCGTTCTTCACATTGTTTTGGCTGCGTGCGCTACCAGCGTTTTGAAGTTGCTTGAGGCTAGGTTCCGGGCTGGATGGGACGAGCGCCGGCTTGTGCGAACCGAGGCTCGTCAGGGAGAGCTTGCCACCCACCTGTCGGCTGACCTGCCGGGCTGCGAATCCACCACTTCGGCTGAGGACGTGGCCACCGCCGGCCACTTGTGCGGCCGCAGCCAACTCACCTCCGGCGAAACTCACCAGCCGCAAGGCCATCAATGGTGCGGCACAGGCGAGCAGCATGCCCACGGCGCCGGAGGCCAGACCTGCGAACGAAGTTGAGTGAGCAAACAGCTTGACCGCGACGGCGAGTACTGTGGCGGCCAAGGGTTTGGCGATCAGCAGTGCAACGACGGTTTCACACCATCGCCGCGTCCACGACTTGGTGCGTTCCCAGGGCATAAGCATGATCGCGACTGGAGCTGTTGCTGCCAAGACAAGCAGTGCGAAGGATCGGAAGATCATCGAGCACATGAGGATGAATGCTAGGACCCACACCAAGGCGACGGCCACGACGGTGACGATGAGTGGCCCGACTGGACCCGAGGTGCCGGGGCTCGACATGGAAACCAAATCCCATTCGCGTCCAGAGCCCGCAGGTGCCCTGGTGAAACCGAATAGCCGCATGAAGACGACGTACGGGTCCGAGCCTAGCGTCTGCAGGACGGCTGTTGAGGCCGAGTCCGTGAACTGAGTGAGCTTTTGCATCAGGCTGACCGCACCAAGCACCACGGGAACGGCGATTCCGCCGGCAATCAGCGCCCGGCCGATTCTGCGTGGCTGCTGGCTGATCAGACCTCCGAGGAGCTGCAAGATCATAGCCACGACAAGTGGTGTCATCATCACTACGACCCACCAATTGGTCATCCCGCTAACCGCGGACCAGTCCGAAGGTCGGACGTCGGAAACGCTGAAGGCCCCCGAGATGAATGACCACATCCATGAAGCTATGCTCTCCAGAATCCCGGCGAACATGCTGGTGATGGTTTGGCTCGCCATGTCCTGCGTCTGGGAGATGAGCCCGCAGCCGGGTGGCCACCATCCGTTGGCCTGACAATCGATCATCGGCAACATAATGTATGCCTAAAAGCCGAGATGAAACGCTGTCTGGGACCAGAGGATGTAGCCGTTGATGCCGCCAAGTATGGCGGCTACCGGCCCGGTCCACAGAAGGATCATGCCACCGCCTGATGCCAGCCTAGACGACTGGCTCAACTTGCCGGCAAGCAGCATGGCTGCACCGAGAATGGCCACGATCGCAATGATGATGAAAGCGCCGACGAGGATGCCACCGCCAATTTCCTTCAGAGACTCAAGGAACGGGAACGTTGTGTTGGGTGTGATGCCGGGATCCACCGGCGCAGCCAGAAACATCGTGAACTCCTATCGTTACCTCCCGCTGTCTGCAGGAAGGGTTCACGAGTTCATGGTGTGTGGAGAGCTAAACGACGTCAGGAGATACTCAAATTAATATCCAGTGTCATCGTCACGCACCACGACTAGAGGCAGAGCATTTCATCGTTCCACGCACCCCACGGTAGGTGCCGCGATACACGAATTATGCGAGCTAAGAGGACGTCCCTAAACGCCGAACGCGGCAACAATGGTAACTACATTTGCCACCAGAATAACGGTTGTGTAGATCGTCAAGTACTCTGGCCGCCTGTTCCTGCGCACACAGGCAAGTAGCCGATTGGCGAGATTCGTATCATCAGCGGGAACAGGAATAGGAAGCAGGCTTTGCCGAACTAGCTGAATGAAAAGTCCCACCATCCCGCCGACGACTATAAGCGAAAATGCCAGGGCACCTATAATTCGGGCAGAAACCTGGTCTGGTGCCGGACTGGCCGCGGTGACGACAACGCACGTCAAAATCAATCCCACCAGACATGTAAACAACGATGTCAAGGTCGATCGTGCCGCCGCTGAAAGCATTGCCATTCGAAGGACGGTTTTGGTACGCCCCTCGCCCACTCCAGTACCGCCAGTCTCACCAAACCATCGTTTGATACCAAGGAGCTCATAATTCTGGGTTTGATGACGAAAAAGTGGCAGCTCAATACTCGCAAAGGTCCAAGTCGCAAGAAACGATGCTAGTTGCAATGTCAAGCTCACGAGAGCGAATGCTAGCGCTGCATTCATATACTCACATGCACCTCAGTTGTACAAGTATAGGGTTTCTTTGGCTCGTCATCTAGGGGATCCGTTTCGAAATCGGACGCAAACTCAGCAGTTGCCCTGATCGTCTCATGAGAAGTAGTACCTGTCGGGATACGAACCACTCTCATCGTGTTTTCGGAAGTTGTACCGCCAGGGAGACAACCCAAAAGGACTGAGGGGACAAGAAATCCCTCTAGCTCCCCATATCCAAGGCAAATGCTGCAATTTATTTTCGCTGAGCGCACTCCGACAACGAGTCTAACGTCAAGGTAAGTGTCAAAGCCGGTGTTGTGAAAGTGAACTGAATGTTGGGACCCAGTATTATCCACTCGGTTCGGTTTGCAGTTCGCCAACATGGTGAAGTCACCAGTTCGGGCACGCCGGGCAGTCACGGTCAGGCCCGAACAGACGCAGAAGTGGAGACAGGGATAGCATGGACGTCAACAATTGCATTCATCAATCCAAGCACGGTGGTTGCTGAAGTCGAATCTGAAAAAATTACGGAACCTCCATCGGTAATCGTGACTTTTCCTTCTTCACCGCGAATTGTTACGCCAACAGGGTTTCCCCGGAGGTCATTGACCATGGCGCGCAAAGCTTCATGGTCGTTGGACTGCACAAGAACTCGGGTGGAGTCCTCTACCAGCCGCACTGAAGACGCATGTGCGGAGCCTACTTCCTCCGTTGATTGAAGGAATGCATTTAACGAAAAGACTACTGGCTCGTGCTCTTCCTCAAGGCAATCAGCAAGATCCGCGGCAAGGTGTTCGGTGAGTGAAGCCGAAGGGGTGAGTATCCCGACCAGACGCGATCCTAGGCCGTCCTTGGCAGCAATATTTCCAACACCAATGATCCATCGCCCGCGAGTTGTCGGGGTTGCATCCCATTCAGAGCTGTGCAGGTCGTCGTATTCAATAATTCGTCGGATAAGCGAGCCCCCCTCACCTTCAACGACTTCTGGTTCTGAACCACCAACCTCTCCACCCACACCAGCGGCAAACGCTGCTATCACAGACTCGGTTTTACGATTGCCGTCCGTCAGCAACCACCTAGAGTAGACATACACGAAATCCCTCCTCATGAAGCGTTACTCCACACTGTAGGCGATGGCGAAATCGTTGCCAATGGATCGCGGATTTTTTGCTGCACCTCGATGGTGGCGCGCGGGATTTGAGGCGGTCTGAAGTCAATATTGGAGTTCTGGCTGAACTCGTCCTACCGAACAGTTATCACGCTGAAGTACTGCGTCCCCGAATTCCATGCAACCGGGTGAAGCAGGGTCCCTACCGTCGGATTCAATGCGCTGTACATCATGCCGTTTCCTGCGTAGATCCCGACGTGTCCCCAGTGATTGGGACCGTCGGGATTCTGCACGACCAAGTCGCCGGGCTGTGGCGTTGAAGTCTGCGTCCCGGCAAGCCACTGCTCGGTCCGTGGCAGCTGGATCCCAACTTGAGCATAGATCCATTGGACGTACCCGGAGCAATCCCACGCCTTGAACGAGGTCCCGCCCCAAACATAGGTGCCACCAACTCCCTCCTGGGCATAATGGATGATGTCGCGCCGACGTTGGCTCAGATCGCTGGGCAAGTCCGGCGAACCAGAGGAGCCCGCGTCAGCGGAGCATGCGGCCACGGCCGAACTCGATTTGAGCGCGGACACGATTGACGACGCCTCGCCGTCCCACTGGGCATAGAGCTCCGGGAAGGCCGATACCTGTACAGCCTGCGCCGCAGCGCCCGGTGACAGCGATTCCCACCCCGGAACATCCAGCAATCCTCGTGGCGAAGCTTTATTTGGTCCACTCGTGCCACCAAAGAATGCCTGCGCGTCGTAAACAGGATTCATCAGCTCGGCCACGCTCCCCCAGCCAGAGGATGGGCGCTGCTGAGCTGATCCCAGCGAGTCATGATCCGAGCCAACCCCATCGTGGGCGAAAGTCATGGACGCCGGAACAGAACTGTTTGCCAGGATCCTGAGCCCTGATTCCTTGAGCCCCACCATGATGGCGATCTTCAGCCCGGCGTCCGAAACCTCGAGTTGCATACCAACCCCAATGAACGCCTGAGCAACTTTCACTTGCCCAGCAGTCAGCACAATCGGAGTTCCACCAGCAGATGAAATCGACAGGCCCTCGCCCGTTGCCGGTTGGGCCCCAGCGTTGGCGACCGTCGCAGCGCTGGGGAGGCACGCCGTCGTGCTTGTCTGGGTGGCCGAAGCCACCAGCGCCAATCCCCCACACATGGCCATGATCAGTACCGGCACCATTACGCCAACCACGGTTGAAACGACACGCAGCAAGGCACGGCGCTTCGCCACTGCAAGCAACACCGCCGGTACGGGCATCAGTACACGATCCTGTCCGGAGAGGCATAGAACCCCACCATCACGCACCGGTCAACCGGTGCGTTGGCGGCCGGCGGGCAGTTGACCATGACGCTGAGGGGCGCGCTGTAAGAATTGGCCCCGCCCGCTTGGTGCTCCGTCACGTTGAGGGTGAACGTGCAAACATGCAACCCCACCCACGGCGCAGGATACTGCTTGACCTGCGCCAATTGCTCATCGCAAGCGGATGTGGATACCGAAGCCGTACGGTACGCACGCATGCCCGACAACGAGGCAAACGATGCCGCTGTCACCCCGGTTGCCTGGAATTCCTGGGCCATGACCGCCATCGGATTGGAGCCGTCGGGCAACACATCCCACCACGACCGCACGCGCTCATAGACCGCTGAGAACGTGGAGTTTCTGGCATCCCACGTATAAATCATCTCAGCAGCCGCCGTGGCCAATGTTTTGTAATTCGCGGTGTTTGGCTCATCCGGAGCCAGTACCGTATTCGGCTCCGTCTTGGGAATAACGACGGCGGGAGGCAGGGTTGCTGGCGCCGTCGCCCGCGTTGTGGCTGGCGGTGGCGGTGTCGACAAAGCGTCAGTCGCCGCCGGCTTAGTTGCGAATATGACCCCGGTAGCGGCGATCAGCGCTGCCACGATGGCGACGAGCACAATGACCTTACGGCGTCTGGCCAAACGTCGAACGGTTCTGGCAATTTGGGACATGGGATACCCCTCTCACCATGTTCATGGTTGAATCACCGAATTACGACATGCGCTGAGCGCCAATCCCTGCCAGTTTGTTGGAATCTGTTGGGTGAGGTGTGCTCAGTGGGTGCGCCGCGCGCTCCAGCACGTCCAAGGCTGCGACATAGAGATTGTGCGCGTAGCAGATACGGCCCTCAAGGTAGTTTTCCCTGAGTCCTGTCTCCCCTGAAAGCTCAGCGATCTTGGCCGCCCGGTCTGCTCCTCGAACTCCCGTCAGCACCAATCGTTCTGCAACAACCTGCAACAGGACCGTTGGCAAGCAGCAAACAGCAGTTGCGATCACTGTTTCCGTATCGCAGAGCGTCGCCGGTTCCACGTCCATGGCGGCGCGGACAGTCATGGCTGTCTGGCGGAGAATCGTGACAGCCTGCCAACGCTTCCTCTCATCCCACCCCGACTTGTGCCCAACATGGCGTTCGCGAGGCGACGTAAGGCACTCCACCGCCAAGTCCCATGTCTCAGCCGCCACATGCTCGCGTACGGCGGTCAGAACCTCAACCACCCATTCATGCTCGGCAACGCGTTCACCGCTCTCCGCCGCTGCAAAGTCAACCGGCGCTGCGGGTGAAACCTCGGGTTCAGCATTCAGCGGCATCCACGGATGAGCGAGAGTCCGGCGGATGTGATCGGCACATAAGTGCACGGCGATCCCCTGCACCCAAGCGCCAAATGTGATTCCCGGCAATTGGCGGTAGCGCTGTTTGACCAGCCCTTCCCAGGCAGCGACGCGGACATCCTGCATGACGTCATCGACGTCGTCGACGTGTCCGATGCGCAACAGGCGTGACCTCACAAAAGGTCGAACGTGCTCAACCGCCGTCATGAGCTGATCAATGGGAATGTCCGGAACCGGCGGGCGTTCCAGTGCGACGTCAATGCTGGTGATTCGGAATTGTGGCTGTGATTCGCTGGACTTGATGCCCATCATCTTCACCGTTCTCGTGCGCTTAGTGATTGTCGACGAGCGGCGTCGCGACTGGCGCCGTTGGTGGTGCTTTCCGCGGCTCGCACTGAGGCGGCGGGGAAAGCGAACTGGTCTCCCAGCTCAGAAGCAGCACGATGAATATCTGGCGGCCGCCCCGGCATGTTGTTATCTATCCAGTCTCAGAGCGAACTTAGTTATTGTCAACATAGTTCTGTTCACTTGTGGATATCATTGGGGCAGAATGGTGGCATGCCGCACATTACGCAACCGGCCGACGCCGACTGGTCCCCTGAGATCGAAGCTGCCGTTGCCACCTTCGGCAACAGAGCACGCAACGAGATCTTGCGCTACTTAGCGCACCATTCACCTGCCACCAGGGGCGACATCGTTGCGGCAGTCAGTTCGGAAGCGCCGAGTGTTGCCAAGCACCTCATTATCTTGGAAGAAGCAGGCGTCATTACGGCCGACCGTGAACCCGGTCAGCGACACGGACGTGCTCCTCGATATTCGACGAACAAGGCGCGGATCAGGGAGCTGATGGCTGCCCATCGCCGCTATCTTCTTGATCAATAGCATCTGAGTCGATAGTGGGTTGGTGTAGTTTGATGTCGTTATTAAGGAACTCAGTGATGGCGCGCAAAGTTTCAGGCGAAACCTCACCCAGTGCCCGTGCGGCGAAGGACTTTACTTTGGCGGCTCTCAAGGCTTTAAGGAATTCAAGCCGTGAGTCGATCTGTTCGGGGAGCTCCGATTCCTCGTCACTGAGCAAGTAAGCAGGGTCGACTCCAAATACGTCGCTGATAGCAGTCAGCAATTTCGGGTCCGAAACCAGGCGGTCAGTTCCGTCCTTCATGTATGACCAGCGAGCCCGAGAGAGGTTTACACCCCGATCGGCCAACTTCTGTTGCAGTTCCAGAAAGGTCAGGGGAGTTCCCCGCTCGGCGATGACAACGTCAAGCAAGAGGTTTAGCCGGCGCGCGAGAACGAACTGGGTCGATGCCTCGACGTTCGAATCACCACGATCATCAGTCAAGTCTTGCTCCTGCTCGTCAGCTAGCGGGCGGAAAATCCTACTGTCAGGCACATACGCCTGACACCAGTATTTCGCGCTGTCGTGCCCGTCGCAAGAAATCGTTCAATTGCGCCATACAACACCGTCATCACTAGCAATTCGGCGCTGCCGTGACCAATACATTCATACGTCCCCGCGGCGCGATCGTAGGCCGCAAGACCTGCCAGGACCAGCACCTGCATCGCATCCAGATGATATGAAACGTCCGTTATCAAGGACGTGAACGTCCTCAGAAGCTCCAGCTCTTCGTTCTCGTGACGTGCCCAATAACGTTCGTCCCTGAGTAGGTCTTCAGCCTGGCGAAAGGCTGCAATTTGTGGATGTTCGAACATGTTGCGCACCCCTGGCTCGGCCCTAGCTCCCCTCCCAAATCTGTGAGGGATTCCATTCGTTTGTCAACAGTTGGCCGAACCTATTCCGACGTGAATGCATCGAGGAGTAAAGTAATCATTTGGACATGTACAAAAGATCTCACCTGCCGAGGGAGGTGGCCGAGGATGGTTCCTGACATGTCGCGACTGCTGTTCACACCAGCGAACATCAGGTTATTGCGCCTTTTGAATACCAGTTACCCGCTCGACGTGCGTAGTATCAGCCGAACCTTATCGGTGCGGCCCAGCCTCGTTCGCCGGCAGTTGTGGGATCTGCAGCGATCCCGGATTGTCAGCCACTCACTTCCAACTTCAGGATTTCTTCCGAACCGATTCACCGTGAATATCAGGGAGTTGCAAGAAGCACTCGCCGTCGCAGCGCGCGAAATGGGAGCCGCAGAAGATTAGAATTCACCGACGTTGTATTTCGGTCGATTTCCCATGAACAGCAAAGACTGCCTCTAGGCCATCGCGTCGAAGAGTTCACCAATGCAAAGGAGATCCCGCCATGACTGTCGACCCCACTCCAGAATCCACAACGTCGCATGACATCAGCCGCTGGCTGTCACCGCAAGAAGTATGCGATGAACTGCGAATCCCGAAGCAAACCTTCTACCAGTGGCGAGCCCGTCACGTGGCGCCCCCGGCATACAGATTCGGAAAGCTACTCAGGATCGACCGCGCCGAATTCGAAGAGTGGCTGTCGAACCATGCCGAAAGATTCGGCAAAGCGCAGAGCCGCGACGACAGCCCAGGATTCGGACACTAGCAGTATCGTCCGTCGTATTTCGCCATTTACTAAGTGGCGGTATTAGCATCCGATTGTCCGCGTATCTTGTGGCGAGGTACTCATTGCCAGGAATGGCTCGTTTGACCGCATTTCGCGCCTGGAGGGTGACATTCCGAAGGGCTGCAGCCAGCTTGGCTTGCACCAGTATGTTCGGATCCTTAGCCGTCGGACCAGCGCAGTGCTGACTGTAGGAGGCTGGCCAAGCCCAATCAGTTCATATTTGAACGGCCAAGAACGCGCCCAAGTATCCAGGGGTCCCTTCCTGCGTACTCTTGAGAAGGATCCATGAAACAGAACTTGCGTTCAACATAGAAGCGTCGAAGCCGTTCCGCGTCTCCTGTCTCATCCATATGCAAGAGCACCAGGTTATTGTTCCACTTCCGAGCGTCGGCAATGAATGCCTCAAGCAGTCTTTCGCCAACTCCAGAGTCTCTGGAACTTTGTGCAACGAACATCCTCACGATGAACGAACACTTCCAACCTTCAGGTTGATTTTCGCATTCTGCCACCATTGCCCATGCGCTAGAGGTGTGCATACCTGAGACCCACCCCAGTATCACCCCAGCCTCTTCCGCAACGAACTCACGATCAGAGACGGGCTTTTTTCTGTGGATATAGCCGTTGCCTGCTTCGGGTGCCCACTCCATTATGAGCAGTCCAATGTCTGGATAATCGGCCCGCGTTGCCTCTCGAATTTCCATTCCTCAAGTATCCAGCAGTTGGCAGGCAATTTTTCGCAATTGGCAGGACTTCGGCTGGACCCTGATCCAGCGATGGCAATCGTTTGACATGGATCTCTCACGTGCTTGACCCAGACGCCTATACACGCGTGGCATCAGCTCACACAGAACACTTGCTTGGAAGGCTGTTGTCGCATCGGGTCATGTAGTTAATCGACTGAAACGCCATGAAGTAGGTAGAAGTATCCAGAACCTATGGAGGACATCATGGACAAGCAGGAACTGCCCGTCATTAAAGCACCTGAAACGGTACTGGAATGGCTCTCGCCCACGGACATCTGCCGTGAAATGCAGATCCCTCTCGCAACCTTTTACACGTGGCGGTACCAGGGCCTCGGTCCCCACGCCTATAAAGTCGGGCGGCATGTGCGCGTCAGTCGTGCGGACCTCGAGTCTTGGCTGGAGCTCCGCTCTGACCCCAAGTGGTTTCAAGCGGAAGGCTGACAGATGTCCAGGGAACCGCTCCCACTCGGTTCGTGGGGCAACATCCACGTCACCCTCACCTCGGCCGGGTCTTGGCGTGCGCGCACCAAGTACCGCGACATGGACGGCAAAGTGCGATTGGTGGAAGCTCGCGGCCCCTCGGGCGCTGCAGCGCGCCGCAACCTACGGCAAAAGCTTGCCGAGCGAAAGACACCGCGCTTTGGACTGGTGACGTCCAGGAGCAGGATCAACCAACTCATCGAGGTTTTTATCGTGGAGCTCGAGGCCTCCGACAGGGCTGATCGCACCAAGGACAAATACGCCTACATGGTGAAGAGACACATCGCCCCCAAGCTCGGATCGATCAGAGTTGGCGAGGCCACCTCCGGTCTTGTTGACCATTTCATTCGCTCAGTTGTTGAAGACTCGGGGCCGTCCACTGCTAGGACTTGCGGCGCAGTGCTCTCCTGGATGTTCAAGGTTGCCCTGCGTCACGATGCCGTCACCGTAAACCCTGTCATCGGGGTATCGATTCCTCGACCCCATACGGCAAAGCCTCATGCCCTGGATGCAGCTCAGTATCAGGATCTGCGGGAAAAAGTGATCAGCTGGGAACGAACACCGACACTCGGCCGACCGCGCTCACAGGAACTACACGAAATAGTGGACGCCATCGTCGCGTTGGGTGTTCGCCCAGGTGAACTCTTCTCGCTGAAGTGGGACGACCTCAACCTGGATGCCAACCCGCCCACCATCTTCGTCCACACCACCGTCATCAGAACCACGGCCGGCGGAGTCAGGATCCAGGACCACCCCAAGACCAGGCACGGTGTTCGGCACCTCACGGTTCCGGACTTCCTTGTGGCGCAGCTTCGTGAACGCCGTCGTCGCCAAACGGAATCAGATGTGCCCAACCTGATGAGCCTAATTTTCCCGTCCGCCACCGGTACCTTGCTGGACGCCAACAACGTCGGCAAGCTCTGGAGGATCGTTTCGGATTCGATTGGCTATGACTGGGTCACGCTGAAGACTTTCCGGAAGGCCAATGCAACCCTCATAGCCAGGGCTATGGGTCCCGAGGCAGCCGCCTACCAAGCCGGGCATTCCAAAGTCTCAATGACCCAAGAACACTACATTGAGGAACTCCGTGAGGCGCTGGACACTAGAGCCGTCATTGACGCTTTCAAGCCACCGGAAAAGCCTGGACAAACGTCTCCAGCAGACGTGCAGGCTTCTCCTTCGAGGGCTGAACAGGCTCCCCAAACGGACGTCCCGGAACCACCAGAAGACCATCCAGATACAACCGCAAAAGACACGAACTAATGAAAGGGGTGGCCCAAAAGGATGAGTTAAGGGTGAGTTAAATTGAAAATGGCCCCTTTCGGGGCCATTCTCACATCCAAAATCCCTGTAAATCCGGGCTTTTTGGGCCCCCTATCAGATTCGAACTGATGACCCCCGCTTTACAAGAGCGGTGCTCTGGCCAGCTGAGCTAAGGAGGCAAACGCAATCAAGCGCTAGATAAGGCTACCGTAGGACTTCCGAAAACAAAAAACCGGCTCCCCTATGCCTCAAGAACGCATTGGAGAGCCGGTCATTATTTGCATGGAAGGGCTAGGGCCTGGGCCTGCGAGCGCCCGCTATACCACCGTGCCCCGCCGAGACCGGGACAACCAAGAAACCTACTTCTTGGCGTCCAGCACGGTCTTCAGGAATTCATCGAACTTCTGGACTTTTTCGGGCATCCACTGCTGACCATCAACAAACACGGTCGGTGTGGCGTTAACACCAGAACCTCCAGCCAAGGCACCGCTGAAGGCGACGAAAGGACGGAAGGTCTTATTGCTGACGCAGCTGCTGATATCGGCAGCACCAGCCTCCGTGGCCAGCTGCTGGAGCTTGGCATTATCCAAACCCTTGCTATTTTCTGCGGGCTGGTTTGCATATAGGGAATCGACAAAAGCCTTGTATTTTTCCGGGGACTTATCTACCACGCACGCCGCTGCAGCTGCAGAACGTGATGAGTAGTTGGTGCCGGAAGAGAAGCGGTCCAGGAACGGTAGAGCGCGGTATTCAACGGTGATCTTTCCATCGTTGCGCAAGGTGTCCAGTGCCGGGCCGTAATTCTTTTCAAACCCGTTACAGGCCGGGCACATGAAGTCTAGGAAGATTACTACCTGTGCTGGTTGACCGGATCCGGCGGCTTTGATACCAATGGCGGAGGGATCCGCCACGGCCGTGGCTTGCGCGGTGGGCATGGGCGGCGCAGAATTGATGTCCACCGTTTTTCCGGTCGCAGTCGGGGCAACAATGGCCCCGTCCTTGCCCACAGTCACGCCGCCGAAAGAGTTGGCGTTGGCTGGCACCGGGCCCGACCCCGCCACAGGCTCATTGGCCTTGTTCGTGTTAATGACCACGAGGGCAATAATGACGATAATCGCCACGGCTGCCGCCAAAACGCCTCCCCGGATCAGCCAGCTATTGCGCTTTTCCTTTTTCAACTGGGCATCGCGAATAATCTTTGCCTTTTCGCGGGCCTGCGCCGTGCGCTCTGCATTGGTCATCCGCGGATCGTTTTTAGGGCTCATAGTTCCTCAAGTCTTTGGGCGTGAAAAAGGGCCGTGCACCGGCTAGTTCTTCATCATCTTAGGTGAGAAACCTTGGAGAACCCCCGCAACCTGCTGCCCGCCCTCCATTACGTCACCCATAGGGCAATTAGTTCAGCCACCGGGCAAAAGCGGCCCCTCAGGCTAAGCTGGCACAAACCCGAGTACTACCCATGGGAGTTGCACGTGATGGAAGAATCGATCAACAAGTCCACCCTCAACCCCGACGGCTCAGAGTTCATCGTTGTCTCAAACCGGCTGCCTGTTGATAGGGTCCCCCTTGACGAGTCCGACGACGGATGGAGACGCTCCCCCGGAGGCCTCGTCACCGCGTTGGCCCCCGTCATGGCAACGCGCGACGGCGCGTGGGTGGGTTGGCATGGCGCCCCCGACGAGGAACTTGCCCCCTTCCACCACGAAGGCATGGACCTTCTGCCCGTCGCCCTGTCGGCGGACGAGGTTGAGCTCTTCTATGAGGGGTTCTCCAATTCAACCCTCTGGCCGCTGTACCACGACGTCATTGCCCCGCCGGAATTCCACCGTACCTGGTGGGACGCGTACCGCACCGTCAACAGGCGCTTCGCACAGGCCGCCGCAGACGCCGCCGCACCGAATGCCACTGTCTGGGTGCAGGATTACCAACTGCAGCTCGTGCCCCGCTTCCTGCGCCAGCTCCGCCCCGACCTGCGCATCGGCTTTTTCAACCACATCCCCTTCCCTCCCCCGGAGATCTTCGCCCAGCTCCCCTGGCGCCGGGAAATCATCTCCGGCCTGCTCGACGCCGACCTGATCGGTTTCCAGCGCGCGAGCGACTCAGCCAACTTCCTGCGCTCGGCCCGCCGTTTTGTTGGCGCCGGCGTCAAGGCCGGCCAGGTCCAGTTCAAGGACCAGGACGGCAACGTCGCCCACATTTCCCGCGCCGCCCCCTTCCCCATCTCCATCGACGCCAGCCAAATCCAGGAGCTTGCCGTCAGGCCGGATGTGATCGCCCGCTCCCGGCAGATCCGCGAAGACCTCGGCAACCCCAAAACCATCCTTCTCGGCGTGGACAGGCTCGACTACACCAAGGGCATCACCCACCGCCTGAAGGCCTACGGCGAACTGCTGACCGAAGAGTCCCTCAAAGTTGAGGACGCCTCGCTAATCCAGGTGGCCAGCCCCAGCCGGGAGCGCGTGGAGTCATACCGACTGCTCCGCGAGGAGGTCGACGGCATGGTCGGGCGCATCAACGGGCAGTTCGACACCCTGCTAAACACCGCCGTCCGCTACCTCCACCACAGCTACCCTGTGGAGGAAATGGTCGCACTCTACCTTGCCGCCGACGTCATGCTCGTCACCTCCCTACGCGACGGCATGAACCTCGTCGCCAAGGAATACGTTGCGGCCCGCGGCGACAACACCGGCGCCCTGGTCCTGAGCGAGTTTACCGGCGCGGCCGACCAACTCAAGTCCGCCCTCCTGATCAACCCGCACGACATCGACGGGCTCAAGGCCGCCATCATGCGCGCCGTGAACATGTCCCCCGCCGAATCCGGTCGCCGCATGCGCGCCATGCGCCGTCAAGTCATCACGCACGACGTCCAGCGCTGGAGCGAGGAATTCCTGACCACCCTCCAACACGAGGCCGTACAGCAGTGACAGCGCCCGCCGCGCTCGAGTCGGGGATCCGGCGCATCGCCACCACTCCGCGGCTGCTTGTCGCGCTGGACTTCGACGGCACCATGGCCCCGATCGTCGACCGCGCCGAGGATGCCCGCCCGCTCCCCCGCTCTGCGGCAGCCCTCGCTGCCCTCTCCTCCCTTGAACGTACGACGACGGCGCTCGTCTCGGGGCGCGCGTTGGCCAGTTTGCGTGCGGTCGCCGCCCCTCCGGCACCGACTCTGTTGGTGGGCAGCCACGGGGCTGAAACATGGTGGGGACCGGCCTCCCCCGCTCTCGAACTCACGACGGAACAGGCGGCCGCGCTGGAAGTGGCCCGTGCAGCCGTCTCCCTGGCGACCACACGCTTTGGGGGAACTGTTGCCGAAAACAAGCCCGCCGGCGTCGTGCTTCACTACAGGCTGGCGGAGAATCAGGACGCAAAGGCCGCCGTGGAACTTGTCAATGACGCGCTGTCGGGGGATCCCCGCTTCCACATCACCACGGGGAAGATGGTGCTGGAAATTTCGGTGCTCAACGCCAACAAGGGCGAAAGCCTGACCGCGCTGCGGCAGTTCAGCCACGCCACCGCCACTGTGTTCGCCGGGGATGACGTGACGGACGAGCACGCCTTTGCCGCGTTGCTTCCCGGTGACCTCGGCATCAAGGTGGGTCGGGGCGAGAGCCATGCCGCATTTCGCATCCCCTCACCCGATGCGCTGCCGGCCGTCCTGGAGCTGTTGGTGGAGGCACGCACGGCACACCTGGGCGGATAACGTGACGGCGGTCATGGCGGAAATGTGTCATACTTCATATATCAGCCCCGCAGCTGTCTTGATCATCTGCGGCCTGGTGCAGGAAACAAACCATTCACAAAGGATCGTTCGGCACGTACCTGCCGATGAAGGGATTTATCACTGTGGCTACAGTAACTTTTGATAACGCAACTCGCATTTACCCGGGCACCACCAAGCCCGCCGTTGACAAGCTGAACATCGACATCGCCGACGGCGAATTCCTCGTTCTGGTTGGTCCTTCCGGTTGTGGCAAGTCCACCTCACTGCGCATGCTCGCCGGCCTGGAAGATGTCAACGCTGGCCGCATCCTCATCGGCGACCGCGACGTCACTGACGTTCCGCCGAAGGACCGCGACATCGCGATGGTTTTCCAGAACTACGCGCTGTACCCGCACATGTCCGTTGCAGATAACATGGGCTTCGCCCTGAAGATCGCCGGCATCCCCAAGGAGGAGCGCGCCAAGCGCGTCCTGGAAGCGGCCAAGCTCCTTGACCTCGAGGCATACCTTGACCGCAAGCCGAAGGCACTCTCCGGTGGCCAGCGTCAGCGTGTTGCCATGGGCCGCGCCATCGTGCGTAACCCGCAGGTCTTCCTCATGGATGAGCCCCTCTCCAACCTGGATGCCAAGCTCCGCGTGCAGACTCGTACGCAGATCGCATCCCTGACCCGCCGTCTGGGCGTCACTACCGTTTACGTGACCCACGACCAGGTAGAGGCCATGACCATGGGTGACCGCGTTGCAGTCCTCAAGGATGGCTTGCTCATGCAGGTTGACACCCCGCGCAACCTCTACGATGCGCCCCAGAACGTCTTCGTTGCAGGCTTCATCGGCTCACCCGCCATGAACCTGCTGGAATTGCCCGTTGTTGATGCTGGTGTGAAGTTCGGTGGATCAATTTACCCCGTACCGAGCGCCGTCTTGGGTGCAGCCGTAGGCCACACCGTCACCGTTGGTGTCCGTCCCGAAGACCTCGAGGTGGTTGGCAACGGTGAGGGACTGGCTGTTGAGGCCGACGTCGTCGAAGAGCTCGGTGCCGATGCTTACGTATACGGCCACGCCATCATCGACGGCAACGAGCGCGACATGGTTGTCCGTGTCGACGGTCGCCGCCCACCGATGAAGGGTGACACCATCCACGTCCGCCCGCAGGTCGGCCACGTCCACCTGTTCGACGCAACCTCGGGCGCACGCTTGGGCGACAAGGCTATCGTCCGCGACTAAACCACAGCCCCCGGGCGTGAGTTAATCGTTTTGGCACAGCTGTTTTATTGAGGCGCGGCTGCCTGTTGGATTTGTCCAACAGGCAGGTGCGCCTCGGCCCTTTAAGAGAGAATCTAGTTATGACTGAGCAACCAGGCGCCAGGTGGAATCACGAGCCCACTGACTTTGACCAGATCGGTAAGCTGCCCAGGCAAAGTGCTCCGCCGGCGCCCGTGATGGGATCGTTGAACATCACGGCCGCAGCCGCAGACCCAGGGCTGTTGGACCTGCCATGGCACATCAAGCTTGAGGAGTGGCCGGCGGCCAACCTTGCTGCCCTACCCCGCGGCATCTCCCGCCACGTGGTCCGCTTTGCCCACCTTGATGGTTCGGTCATCGCCATCAAGGAAACTTCCGAGCACGTGGCCCGGCACGAGTACCACATGCTGCGCAAGCTGGCCCGCCTCGATGTGCCGTGCGTCGAGCCTGTTGCCGTCATCACCGGCCGCACAACCACCACCGGCGCCCCTCTGGATCCCGTGCTTGTCACCCGGCATTTGAAGTTCTCCATGCCGTACCGCGCACTGTTCTCCCAGAAGCTGCGCCGCGACACCCTGACCCGCCTCATCGACGCCCAGGCGCTGCTGCTTGTGCGCCTGCACCTCGTCGGCTTTTACTGGGGCGACGTCTCCCTGTCCAACACGTTGTTCCGCCGCGACGCCGGCGCCTTCGCCGCCTACCTTGTGGACGCCGAAACCGGCGAGCTCTACCCCGACCTTTCCACGGGCCAGCGAGAGTACGACCTCGAGATTGCCCGCGTCAACATTGCCGGTGAGCTCATGGACCTGCTCGAGGGCGGGCTGATTGAGGAAAAGGTGGACCCCGTGGCCACCAGCGAGCTCATCATGGAAAGTTACCGCCGCCTCTGGGCCGAGCTGACCGAGAAGGAATCCTTCGAGCTGGAGGACCGCTGGCGCGTGGGTGCCCGCATCCGCCGCCTGAACGAGCTGGGCTTCGATGTCGAGGAGTACGCCATCAAGACCACCCCCGACGGCACCACCATCCAGCTCCAGCCAAAGGTGGTCGACGCCGGACACCACCAGCGCCGCCTGTGGCGCCTGACGGGCCTTGACGCCCAGGAAAACCAGGCCCGGCGCCTGCTCAACGACATGGACACGTTCAGAGCCGATTCAGGCACCAACCTGGATGAGGAGATCAGTGCCCACAACTGGGTCAGCTCCATCTTCGAGCCGATCGTGCGTGCGATCCCCCGCGAACTGGGCGGCAAGCTCGAGCCCGCCGAAGTTGTCCACGAGGTGTTGGAACACCGCTGGTACCGCTCCCAGGAAGAGGAGCGCAACATCCCGCTCGCCGAGGCCGTGCAATCCTACATTGATGACATCCTGCGCTACCGCCGTGATGAGGACGCCATCATGCTCAGCACCGACACGGAGACCATCAAGATGCTCGAAGGCGGGGTCCTCCCCGACGCCGACTTCGAATAGCCAACGCTCGGTTACATTCTGCTGTTAAAGGCCGAACGCTCCCTCACATTGCTGAGGGAGCGTTTGGTATTTAAGCACCGATTCTGCGGGAGCGTTTGATTAGGCGGCGATGGCCTTGCCCGGGTTCAAGATTCCCTGCGGGTCGAACAGCGCCTTGATGTTCCGCTGGATCTCCAAGACCTGGCTAGCCTGTTCCAATGGCAGCCAGCGCAGCTTGTACTGGCCGATGCCGTGTTCACCGGTGATGGTACCGCCGAGCTCAAGCGCTTTGTCGATGGACTCGTCAAGGGCAGCATTCAACGCCGCAATGCGGGCCGGTTCAAAGGTCGGGACCGAGAAGGTGGGGTGCAGATTTCCGTCTCCCGCGTGGGCGATCACCTGCAGGTCCACGCCGTGGCGGACAGCCATTTCCGCCAGTGCGGTGATGTAGTGGACCAGCTGTGAGCGAGGCACTGCAACGTCCTCTCCCACCCGGTTCTCCGCATCCACGTCCAGGCCGCGGTTGTTGCGCCGCAGGTCCACCAGGCGCTGCGCCTCTGCCGGATCCTCCCGGCTGGCGACGCCGCCAAGCCCCTCCAGCGCTGTGGCAGCCACGGTTTCCTCCTGCTCGGCGGCCAGGCCGTCGAACTGGATCAGCAGCAGGGCGGTTCCTCTGCTTGCGAGGTTGCTGCCATTGTGAAAATCAAGCTCATGCAGCGACGCCCCATCCAGCAATTCCAGGATGCAGGGCTGCACACGCGCCTTGCCCAGGGCCAGTACACCGGCGGCGGCCGACTGCACGTCGGGGAAGAAGACAGCCAAGGTGCGAACGATTGTCGGCAGGTACTTCAGCCGTACGGTTGCGCCCACAACAATGCCAAGGGTGCCCTCTGAGCCCACGAACAGGCTGGTCAGGTCATAGCCGGCCACGCCCTTGAACGTCCTGTGGCCGGTGTGGATCAGTGATCCGTCGGCCATGACGACATCCAGTGCCAGCACGGCGTCGCGGGTGACACCGTACTTGGCGCAGCGCAGGCCGCCGGCGTTCGTTGCGATGTTCCCGCCCACGGTGGAGATCTTGAAGCTAGCCGGATCCGGCGCGAACATCAGGCCGTGTTCTGCAACGGCCGTGTTCAAGTCGCCGTTGATGACACCCGGTTCAACCCGGGCGATCTCATCAGCCGCGTTGATCTCAAGGATCCTGTTCATCCGGGTCAGGTTGAGAACAACTGAACCACGCGTGGCGTGGGCGCCGCCGGACACACCTGTTCCGGCACCACGGGTCACCAGCGGAACGTTGTGGGCAGCCGCCGCGCGGACCACTGTCTGCACGTCGGCAATGCTTTCAGCCCACACCACGGCCAGCGGTTCCTGGTAGTCGCTGACGGGGCCTTGGTCGATGGCATACGTCTGCAGGTCTGCAGGGGCAACGCTGAATTGATCCCCACGCAATGACTTGTGCAATTCCCCGGTGAAGTCCGCGTTCAAATGAATTTCCTGTACCGCCATGTCCTTGCAGACCCTTCCGTCAACACCACTGTTTGCTCCCCCAAGTCTAGGAGACGGAAGCACTGCCAAGGCACGTTCCGACGTCGTACTTCCCACTGCGGCGGTGCTGACTGCCCGAGCCACCTGCAGGGCATCCCAGCCGCCATGCGCCACGGCGGGGCTGTCGTTCCTGAACCGGGTGAGCGCCGCATACGACGCACGCAGGTCGGTGACGATGCGCCCGGGCTCGTCCCACTGGATCGGCGTGCGCGAGGTCGCCACGACCGGCCCGCCGGGATTCATGACTCTCGCGGCGCGGGCGGTGTCATGGGTGTTCAGCGCGTTCATGGTCGCGTTGCGCACCGGCCAGCTGAAGGCGCTGGTGAGGTCCCTGCGGGCGGCAAGCACGACGTCGGCGGCCACCTTGTTGGGGCCCGGCAGCGGGGTGCCGAAAAAGTCGACGCGCGCACTGGGATTGCCCAGCGACTGCCACATGGGGCGGGTGAAATTGGAGTAGGTCATGGCACCCTGCCAGACAAACTATCAACGTCGGCGCCGGCGTCGGAGGTCTCCTCGCCCAATAGCTGCGTGTGCGGGCTGATCTCGAGCATGCGCTACGACGGAGTCCTCGCCAGTGACGAACGCTTAACGCAGTGCCTCGGATGCCCAGACGAGTTTTGACTGATTATGGCAGTTTAATTGGGCACGCTTGAACCACTCGTAGGCGCCGCCGGTGTGGTTGGAGGTGAGGTTGCCATGACCTTCATGCCTCGCGCTTGACCTGCTTCGACCAGGTCGATCAGCGCCTGGTCACCACCCAGAAGAGGGTCAACGGGGTGAAATGTGGAGGCGTCCTGGCGGTCGTTGGAGCGGCCGCCGTAGAATTGGCGCGCCGCGTCGGGCCCCTACCCTCTAAGGGGGTGTCCCAACTGCATGCGAGGGCCGAATCAGGGGTTGGCCGCCCGGCAACCTTCGCCGACCATGAAAACCTGTCCGGGAAGACCTGGCTCATGACCGCATCCCGTGACCACGAGGGCGCATCCTTGGCTGTGGGCACCCTGAAGTCGCATGTAGTTGGAGGTGTCCCGGTTATGGAGGCCAGCGTTGTTCAGGTGCCAGTAGGCGGGGCCGTCCTGGTCCGTTCCTGCAACCTCGATGACGAACCGGTAAAGGGCAACGGGGTTGACGTGCTGCATGGTTGCTTCCCACCATGTCCAACCGTCGGTGCCGCCGATTGCCGCGGCCTCGTCGTAGCGGGTTTCGGCGTCCTGGGCGCTGAGCACCCACACCTTGAAGGGGTGTCCCATTCGCTGGGTATACGCAATAGCAGCGTGCAGCGTTCCCCCAGCGCGCCGCTCGCCTGCACATACAGCGAGGATCCAGCATGATGTGGCAACAATGCTTCCATAATCCAACTCTTCGCAATTGCAACCGACCCGCCCACATTTATCGGCTGGTTCGAGACTCCCGCACCCCGGCACTTGTTACGCCGATGTCGGTTTGGGTGGTTAAACAGCTGTGGCCGCCCCGGAAGGGGGCGGCCGTG
>NZ_JBCHVD010000023.1:0-50334 GCF_046736435.1 Arthrobacter sp. LAPM80 | reverse complement strand
CTAATTGCCGTCAAAGACGGATCAAAGCCAGAACATGAATTAGCCGAGGTACTCCATTCGGAGATGATAGGTAGTCGGCGATCAAAATTTGATCTCCTGGAGTCTGATAATATCCACTGGGAAAAGCTGACACTCGACGAGCGGTTCGTGTACTTTAAGCCCACAGGAATCGATGAAAAATCAGATTACAAGTCCGGAATATCCGTAACGGATATTTTTAATGTGAACAGCGTCGGAATTGCTGCCGGCAGAGATTCCCTGGCAATAGCTCGAACGAAAGAGGAGCTAATTTCTAGACTACGAGTTTTTACTCAATTGGACGAAGAAGGTGCCCGCAAGAAATTTAATCTCCGCAAAGACGCAAGAGACTGGCAGGTCAAGGCTGCACAGGCGGACGTTGGAAACGTCGATCCGAAAAAGGTAATTCCGATCACCTACAGACCTTTTGACCCGCGCTGGACTTATTACACCGGCGTATCTAAGGGATTCCACTGCTACCCTCGGCAAGCCGTAAGTGAACAATTTCGCGAACACGACAATCTAGCCCTTTGCTTTACTCGACGAATCGAACAAGATCGACCGTTTGCAGACGTCCTAGTCTCCGAAAACGTTATACAATTTCACTCGTTGAGCATCAAGGAAAGTAACTACATAGCACCGCTCTACGTCTGGGACGCAGCGAATGTGCGCCATCCGAACTTTAGGCCTCAGGCCTTGCGGATAATGTCGAATAAACTGTCTACGACACCGGAGCCTAGAGATCTACTCGCTTACATTTACGGCGTCTTAAGTGACCCCCAATATCGAAGTGAGAATGACGCTTCACTGCGCCTCGATTATCCTAGGGTTCCAATACCTGAGAATGATCGTTTCTTTGAAAATTATAAAGTATTTGGCAATTCCCTAATCGAGCTTCACACGATGACCTCCTCGCGATTGGACGCGATAGAAACAACCTATCCAATCGCCGGAAGTAATCACGTCGAAAAATATGAATATCGAGACGGACAGGTGTGGATCAACGAGAATCAGTATTTTGGTAATGTACCTCAAGTGGCGTGGGACTATGTTGTTGGAAGCTACGCGCCCGCATTGAAGTGGCTAAAAGACCGCAAGGGAACTGACCTTTCGCGAGCGGAGCTTGTCCACTACCAAAAATTGATCAGAGCGGCGCATCTTTCAGTCGAGGAATCCGAAGGATTCCAGAGTCCGTTCTTAGCCGAGGAAACACCGTAGGTGGCTACGGTTTGACCGTAGTCCGAAACCGTCCCGAGTCCGTTCTTGAACGCTTTCGAACACCGGTCTTGCTCGGACTGCCTTGACGAAATCGCCATTCTTCGAGGGTGCTAGCGTGCTTGGAGGCATTACAATCGGAGCAAGCTGGCGCGACATTCTCGAGACGATGGGGGCCTCCACGTGACAGCGGAACGATGTGGTCCATCTGTAGGTGATCGAATTTACCGTCACAGTAAACACACGTTGATCCAAGTCGTGCCACGACTTCCAACCACTGTTCAAGACTAAATTCCTCGTATCCTGGATTGTTGAACTTCCTGGCACGGCGAACATTCTGGTTAAAGCTTTTTCGAGTCTTTTTTATCGCATGGTTCTTCGCCGCATTGAATCGACTCACACACTTCACCGAACAATAGACCGCGTTTCTTCGACGACGTGAAATGTCGGCACCACATTCTAGACATGTGCGTGGGCCAAGATCAGCGGCTCTTTTGCGCGCTCTGAACTCTCGCAGGTAATGTCTATTGCAATAACCAGCTTTGAACGTCAAGTCATCCAAGTTTGTGACAGTACACCCTGCGGCAGCGCAAGTCTTTCGTTTCTGATTGTATTCGGCTGCCCGTTTTTCGCGATCAATCCGCTGGTCTTCTTTTTGCTCGATTCTTCGTTTCAGTATTTCGTCACAGTGACGCTTGCACCACATTCTTTTGTTGCATTTTTGGGAGCAATAGATTTGGACGGTGCGTCCTTGTTTGAATTTGCACCCACAGTTCATACAATTGATGAATATGGGAGTCATTTCTACAATCGCTGCACGAGCTTCAGCACGTCGACGCTCCCCATTTCTGTCCCAATATGAGTTTGCTCGGCATTGATTTGAGCAATAGATCGCGTCCGACCGGCGTTCACGAGGGATAGGATTTCCACAACGCTGGCATTCTCGGGTCATCTCTCAGATAATACTCCCCACAATGTCCCGCCACGAGTATGCCGGCACAAGTCCAGAGCCTGCCTATTTGTGGCGCATCATGGGAACCGGACCTTTGACGAGTGGTCCGTAGCCGTCCGCCCAGCAATTCTAGGATCGTTGCGAACCCGATCAAAGATGCCCTGTCGCCTCAGCTCGATTGGTTGCCTCATTGACGATAAGTTGTTGTGACCGTTGACAAACCATCGAGTTCAAGTGCCGGTAGAAAAATCCGACTCTTGCTCCTACGCCTGGTCAAGATCACTGAATCGCCGGTTTAGCGTTCCTCTGGGACATTCCAAGATCTTCGACTACTTGCGGTGTAGACATACCGGCATCGACAAGTTGCCTGGCGCTACGGATCTTACTGTCAGCGAACACTTCCCGGCGTCCGCCCAAGTCCCCATCGATGGCCCGGCGTTTGGTCACGCGGTCGTTTATACGTTCCCGTTTGATATCGAGTTCCATCTGCGCCAGCGCTGTCATGACGGTGAACATCATGGCCCCCATGGGTGTTGAGGTGTCCACATCACCGCCACCCGAGTTTGGCACCCGGAGGTTGCCGCCCTTGGCATTGAGTTCATCCGCAAGGGTGAGCACGTTCTGCGTGGACGGCCCGAGGTGGTCAAGGGTGGTGAATACGAGAGCGTCACAGGGGTGCAGCGCATTGAGTGCCTCGCCTAACGCGGGGCGGCTGGCTATGCGGCCGCTTAGGCCGTTGTCAATGTACGGATCATTGCGTCGCACGCCACCGGAAACAGGGTCTAGTTCCAGCCGGTTAGTGCCTTGGGCTTTAGGCCTGACTCGGGCCTATCGGATGAGCTTCGACATTGCTTCTCCTGAAAGTGTCTCGCAAGGGTGTTTGGTTACATTCAATCGGACATTCATTGCGAGACATTCGGCTTGCCGCGCTTCTGCAGGCTGAAAGTGTCTCGCCTGCCCGTCTTCAGGTCTCTGAACATAGATCGCCGGTCGCTCATCCAGTTCCTTGTTTTCTAGACGTCTTTACTAGCTGACTTGCCGTGGATGGTGTTGCGAGATAATTGACCCTACAACAGTTGCCTCGCCTATCATCCAAGATCCTCTACATCTCGGGTTTCTCTGTCTGGAAACTGGTCAAATTTACTAGGTGGCGTCTCCTCTACTAAATAGCCATATCAGGAGTTCTGGTCTTGCATCTCATGGATCGTAAGAGAAATAAGGAGACAAACGATCTCATGCGAGAATCAACAAATGACATATACATACAGAGAACCGAAAGCCGACTCTGAAAGCTTCAACTGTCCAAGGTGCCATGCCTTGGCCGCACAGACTTGGCACGCTCTCATTCGCACAGGAGGAAGAGACGCACGGAATGCAGGACCTTCCACGCAGGTCAAGGACAAGACGCGCTACATCCCTAGCAAAATCACAGGGAATCTTGAGCCCGATACACCTCTATGGACAGTTAGTGTGTGCTTCGCTTGTAAGCAAACTTCTCTCTGGATTGGCAAGCAGCTATCATTCCCGGTACTCAAAGAGCCTGGCGAAATGTTTCCCAATGCGAACCACTCACCGCTCGATCAGATGCCCGTGGATGCAGCCGAACTTTTTAGCGAAGCAGTTGCTGTGCTGCCTCACTCTAAACGAGCATCGGCTGCTCTATGTCGTGCATCATTGGAACGGCTCCTTAAGCACCTTGATCCCGAATGCCCAACCAAGGCGAGACTTGATGACCGGATAGTGCGAATGGAAACAAGGGTTTCAACATCGACAATCGAAATTCTCAATGTACTTCGCCATGTGGGAAACACTGCACTCCACGGAGAACAAGATGGCGATCAATCTGCGGTCATCTATCTAGAGGACACTGATGGTGTTATCGCTGAGACCTTCTTCATGGCTATCAACCTGCTCGTTGATGAGCTAGTCATCAAACCTGCAAGAAGCGCTGAGCTTTACAACGCCCTCCCGCCGGGGGTTCGAGAATCATATGAGGCAAAAGCGCAGCGTGCCACCAGTGGGGGGTAGACCCTGACGCGCTGCCCCGCTCCCCGCTATGTCTTAGCACCCTTTGTTGCGTACGGGTTCAGAAGTTTTTCCCGCAGTGCTGGGCGCCCCGCGCCCCATGGCTGGTGCGGATCCGCGAGCGCCTGGGCAAGCTCAGGTCATGAGGCAAAATATCCCGGGCAGGTTTGGGAAAGTGGCAGGGCCACCAACGACGAAAAGCCCCGGCGGCAATCCGTTGAGGGATCACACGCCGGGGCATGGGGTGCTATGTGAGGGGCTGCCGCCCCGCGTCTTAGCGGGTGTACTGGAGGGTGCCGGGGCGGTAACTGGCAGGGGCGGACGTGTCGGGACGGTGAGACCAGCCCTCGCGTTCACGCCGGGCAAATTCTTGTTGTTCCCGGTACTTGGTTTGGATTCGGGCTGATGCAGCGGCCCGGGTCGATTCGTCCCGGTCATGCTCACGGTTGGTGAGGATGCTCACTGCCTCCTCGGTGATGCGTTCCATGGTGCGCTGAACATCCAAGCCGGCACTGTAGACGACGCCGTCCACCTCGAAACTGTCAGCACCACGGCCAACACTGATGAGTGAGGACGGCTCGCCGTCCGGGAACCTGTAACGTTCCGGGCTGTCCGCCGTCGTGTCGGGCAGGCCCTCACTGATCACGGCCCGGGCCTCAGCTTCGGCTTGCAGCTCGGGCCGGAGTGCTTCCAGCTGGTCGGCGATACCGGCGGCGAGTGCGGCCACAAACTCTGTGTCCTGCTCCCGGGACCGGATGGCCCCGGCCCGTATCATGGCCACCGTCTCGGCGGTGCGGGCCAGCCGGACGCCATGTTCGATGCTGGGCAACGCGTCATTGTAGGCGCCGGCAAGTAGGGCCAGCCGCTCCGCGCTGGCCTTGGTGTCGATGATCTCCTCAGCACTGACGGAGGCGTCACCGGAACGGAGCCGGGCGTCAAGGCTGGCGGCAGCGCGTGTAGCTGTGACGGCATCCATGGCGGCTTGACGGGCCTTGGCAATGGCTGCGGTGTGGTTGTCGATGGCGGTCTGGACTGCTGCGGTTGCTGCGGTAATCGTGCTGGTGATCATTGGGGTTGTCCTCCTGTGGACTGGTTGGGTATCCGGAACGGCAGTGCCGGGGGTTGGTGCTGATGGTTGGTGAAAGTGTTTACGCTGCGGTGACGGCGAGCGCGGGGCGCTGCTCTCGCAAGGTGCCAGCGGTAATGAATGCCGCCCCGGCGTCTTGCGGGTGTAGTTGCTCGAACGCACTCTCAGGCGGTGCTAGAAAGAAGGGTGCTAGGTCCCGCCCGTTCTTGTTCAGCCATTCCCTCCACAGCTGCCGGGGCACTGATCGCCACTCCCCTACTTCGTTGCGGGGGAAACTTAGGGTGATCGGCAGGCAGTCCGCGCACGGCGGGAAGACTTGGCGGAAACCCTGCTGCATTCCCCAGGCAATGCGGGCAGCACAACCGTTGCACAGTCCGGCTCGGAGGTAGAACGACTTTGCGGCGTCCCAACTGTGGGCTTGCCTCATAGTTTCTGGTTTGGTGGCGCTCATCTGTTCCTGTCCCCGCCACAGTAGGCGGTTGGTTGAGTGGTGTTTTTGGGTGTAAGAAATCGAGGGAGATGCCACGGCCATTGATGGTAAAGGCGTCTCCGTGCTGTGACTTGATGAGGTGGGCGGCGGCAGCCGACCCATGGGTGAGCTTCCCGGCCTGACGGCCTACAGCTCACTCTGCCTAGGCGATCGAGACGCCTACGGGGTTTGACTGCCATGGCCAAAGACTTTCAAACCGTCCAGACAGGGCGGCGGCAGCCGACCCATAGGTGAGCTTCCCGGCCTGACGGCCTACAGCTCACTATGCCTAGGCAATTAGAGAGTAAACACGGCATCGTGGCGACATGGCACGGCCACCGGCTGGCGCCGTGGCCAGACTGGTGCAGTGTCGCAGTGATGCCAGCGTTAAGCAATGGGGCATTGCTGCGCTCGCCTCTTATACAGTGTGCGGTGCAGTACGGTGCCCGGCGTGTCGCCTGTGTTTACGGGGTTTTTCCCGGTAATCGGGGATCGTCTCCGCCACGGCCCAGGGCAGCGCTTGCGAGCACATCTGTGCTGACATGTTCCGCGCCGGATGCTTCGGCCCACGTCAAGGTGTGGAGGGGCCGAACGCGTGGCAATGGCGGGGTCATGTCTCCGCCGGGAATCGTGAGGCGGTGCAGCATGGGCCGGTTGAATTGTGAGGTGGAGACCATGAGGGACGCCGCACGTCCCTGCTTCCAGTGTGCGGACACGCTGGCAACCCTGCTTAGGCCGAGTGCTTCGGCCACCGCTTCACGCGTCAGCCTGACGTTGCCACTGTTGTCGGCTACGTCTAGCAAGATCAGTAGGCTACGGACGGTAGCGATGGGCAGGACTGACAAGCTTAGGGCTTGCATCCATGCTTCACGAGTCCATGCGGGAATATCTGCGGTACGTGACCATGCAGCGAGCGCGGAGGCGCGCACCTTGGCCACGTAGTAGGCCGTCCCAGTGTGTTGGATCGCGGCGGGTGTCGCCCGCAATAGGACGGCGCTCATGCCAGCACGCCAGCGTGTAGCCGGATGGGGTAGCCGGGTGTCTGATTCCAAGCGTCTTGACGTTGGCCGATGTGGCGGGCTGCGATGAGTTCGGCCACGGCGTCCAGGGTTTCGCCACGGAGCAAGCCGGAGGCTTGCCATACCTTGCGCCAGTTCGTGACGGCTACGGGGCGGTACCCGGTGATGGTGTCGGCCATGACGGCGGCGACGGCTAGAGCGTTGGTCGTGAGTGCGGGATCGTTGGCGGTCTGGTGGAGGAACGCGGCGGCGTGTTCGCTGCGGCTCATCGGCGCACCTGCTGTTGCCGCGCCCAGTTGTCCAGGTCGCTTAGCCGGTACTTGACCGAGCCAAAGAATTTGGAATAGGTGGGACCGTCGTGGAGGTGCTGGGCCAGGGTCTTGGCCGACAGGCCGAGGTATGCGGCGGCGTCGTTGCGGGACAGCCAAATGTTGCCGGTGATGTCGCGCGCTGTGGCAACGTCAACGGGCAGGGGTGCCGTTGCAGGTGTTGGGGTGTTGATGGTGGTTCCTTTCGGTTGATGGCGGTACAGGTGCAAGACGGTGGGTACTGCTCACTCATCTGACTTTCTCTGTACTGCTAACCGAACGGAACGGCGGGGATTCCCGGCGGAGGCGATGCGCTAGAGGCAAGGCTTCTATGTTCGTGGCGTGTTTCTCGTGTAGCTCTCGCAAGCTGCCATGTCATAGCAACTTGCGAGCTGCTAAATATACACATGATTCTCCGGTTGGCCAAATCACCACCGGGCGAGCCGGGCAGATCCCGCGCTGTTGCATTCCGCTTGCCAGCGTCCATGCCTACCCGCCCAATCGCGTGCGCATCAGCGAGCTGCCGACTTGTCCGTAAAAGACTCCTGCTAACCTATTGGAATGACAGTCTACGACTCACGTAAAGAACGCCTCACCGCTGGCATTGGAACGAAAGAGAAACCATGGGTTGCCGACTTCCGCGTCCCTGGGGGCAAGCGTAAGCGTCGCCCGTTCCGACTCAAGAAGGAGGCGGAGGCGTGGGAGACGGAGGAGCGGGGCAAGATCAACGCGGGTACATACATTGATCCACGTCGTGCTGAGAGCGTAACCGTGGGCGAGCTGTACGGGTTGTGGATGACGCAGCTCAAGGAGTCGGGCGCTCGCGGCAACAAGCCAATTGCTCCGTCAACTGCAAACAACTATGAGAAGAATTGGCTCAAGCATATCGCTCCACAGTGGGAGCATACGCCGGTGGCTGGCGTGCATCACCGCGACGTGGGTAAGTGGATAGCCACCATGCCGGTGGGCACCTCTGCACAGTCTGGCAATAACACGCGCCGCCGCGTGGCTCTCATGTTTGGGCGGCTGATGAACCACGCCGTCTATCTGGAATTGGTGCCGCGTAACCCTGCTAAGGATGCCGCGGGGGGTGCCAAGTACGTGCCGGCCGAAAAGGTAGAGAAGCAACACGTGTACTTAACCATGCCGGAGCTGCAAGCTTTCGCTAAGCGGTGCGGTGATTGGGAGGACATGATTATGCTGGCAGGCACTACGGGGCTGCGCTGGGGTGAGGTCACAGCGCTACGGCACACAGACATTGTGGCCACAACTAGGCAGGTGCGGCGCGACAGCGCCGCTAAGCGCGCGGCTAAGGGTGAGTTCAAGGAGGTCACCACATATTCCATTGATGTAGTGCGCGCATGGACGTCCGATGGTTCACGATTGATCGAGTCCACAACTAAGAATGGTGAACGTCGCACTGTCCCGGTACTGGGCAAGGTTGCTGCAATGGTGCTGGCTAAGCGTCCTAGCGATGGGTTGTTGTTCCGCGCTCGGAATGACAGCGTGCTGCATCATTCCAACTTTGCACGGTTGCTGCGTAAGGCTGGCTCTGACTTGCCCACTCCCCCAACCTTCCACGATTTGAGGCACACAGCCGTGAGCCTGATTCTGGCCCAGACTCACAATGTGAAGCTGGCTCAGCGGATCGCCGGACATAAGGATGCCACCATGACGCTGAACACTTATGCGGAGTTGTTCGCGGATGACCTTCACTCGGCTTCGAATGCGCTCAATAATTCGATACAGTAGTCAACGGGTTTAGTGTCCATGCGAGTGGACAGTAACGGTCGATCATGGCTTCAAGTTTTAGACTTGGACAGTAATCGGACAGTAAACAACCCAACGCCTCGGTAGCTCAGCGGATAGAGCAGGAGCCTTCTAATCTCTTGGCCGCCGGTTCGAGTCCGGCCCGGGGCACAACATGGCCCTGACCTGCGGTTATGCACCGCAGATTAGAGGCAGACGAAGCACGCTTCCCCTTCACTCCCCCTTTTTCGTCAGATTCTTCTCTCGCCTGGACTCCCCCTTTTCAGCAGCCCGGGCTCCCCCTTTTCCAAGACACGGACTAAAAAGTCGCGAGACTACAAGGCTTTCACCCATCCTTGTACCGTCGCTCCGTGGCCGGGGACGATGAAGCCTACGATCGTCCCGGTGACGGGAGACTGTCACGCCGGGATCTGTGGGAGCCGGAGGGTGAAATCCCCTCCGGCCACCCGACCCTGACGGACGCGGGAGCCAGCGCCCGGACTGAATTAACAGGGATGACGCCCCCAAACGCCATAAAATCATCGATTCGTAGATTCCTTAGCCGTACCAAAAACATGGTGCCCAGACCCCAGGCGATAAAGCGCCGGTTCAACGCACGCAGTGTCGAAAGTCGAATTCCGTGTATAAACCAGCATGAACCGTCGTGCACGGGTTACTTCTTTGCAACCTATGATTACCATTCAGCCCTTGACTCCGCCGGCCAACGTGAACGAACCACCGATACCACGGGAAACTAGCAAATACAGTCCCAGAACCGGCGCGGAATAGAGAATGGAAAACGCCGCAAGCTGACCATATTCGATGACACCGTTGAGCCCAAAGAACGAATAAATGCTGACCGAGAGCGGTTGGTTGCTCGCGGAAAGCAACAAAATGAATGGGGTGAAAAAATTACCCCACGCATCGATGAAGGTGAAGATAAACACGACAGCAAGCCCTGGGCGCATGAGGGGAACAACGACAGACCGCAGCGCGCGCAACCGCGACGCTCCGTCCATCCAGGCCGCCTCTTCCAGCTCAATGGGCACTGAGTCCATAAAGTTCTTTGTCATCCAGATGGCAACAGGCAAGGCCGTGGCCGACAGAAACACTGTCGTCGCCGGCAATGAGTCAAGCAGGTTCAGCTGCACGAACATCCCATAGACGGGTACCATGATAGCCGTGATCGGTAAGCAGGTTCCGAAAAGTACTCCGAGCATGAAACCATCGCCAAAACGAAGTCGGTAGCGTGACAGCGGATAGGCGGCCAGTACCGCACAAACCAGTGCGATCACCGCCACTCCGGTGGACAGAAGAACACTGTTCCAGAGGGGCAGGATGAATGTGTCGAAGTTGAAGACAGCGGCAAAATTATCGAATGTGATGCGCGCCGGCAGGTTCGTGCTGATCGACGCTTGGGGATCCAAGGATGAGAAGATTAGCCATAACAGCGGCACGAAAAAGCACACGGCGATGACCAGCACGACGACGTTGGCTGCGATTGTTCCGAACGCGATGGGTCTACGCCGTTCAACCGTCACTGCACGCAACGAGGCCGTGCGTTTACGGGCGCCTTTGTAACTAGCGCCGGCCCTGGAGGGATCACGTTTGCCAGTCATGATGACAGACGTCCCGGACGAAGAGTCCGTACGTAGATCACCGCAAACGCCGCTCCGACGAGCAACATCACAGCCGCGATGGCCGTGCCGTATCCGATGTCGCCAAATTTGAACGCTTGTTGGTAGGCGAGCACCGGCAACGTCGTGGACGCATTCAACGGGCCACCTGCAGTGACGACCCAAATCAGTGTGAACACTGCCAGTGTCTGCAGCGTAATGAGCATCGTGTTAGTGCCAACGGTCCCTCGAATGATCGGTAACACCACCCGGAAATACCGTTGTCGGGCGTTCGCGCCGTCGATCATGGCGGCTTCGGTCAAATCGGTCGACACGCCCCCCAACGCTGCTTGGTAGACCATCATGGAAAACGCCGTGCCCCGCCACGTATTGCCCAGTATGATCGCCAACATTGGGACATTGAACAACCAGTCGACGCCCCGGATGCCCACCATGGCCAGGATCTGGTTGAATGTGCCGTCCTTGTTGAAGTACGCATACGTGACAAAAGCAGCCACAAGTTCTGGCAGTATCCAGGTCAGCACCACAATCGTGCGGGTAACGGCTGCGACACCTTTGGACGCCTTCAACAGCAACACCGCAATCACCATGCCCAGAACGTTCTGCCCGATGATCGCGGAAGTAACAACAAACACGATCGTCAACCACAACGCCAGCGGAAATGCGGGGTCTGCGGCCAGCCGAAAGTAGTTATCCAGCCCGACGAAATCCACGCTCTGCGCGTGGGGGCCGGTGAGAGCCATATTGGTGAATGATCCGTAGAACGCCCAAAAAATCGGTCCAACGAAAAACAATGCCAACAGACAAATCGCCGGCAGGAGCGGAATAGACCGCCACCATACGGGCATTCGCCGACGCCCGGAGCCGGTGCTACCCGGCCCCCTCCCCGAGCGCTGCCGCGGCGTTGGCACCGCAGCGCCCCTGAACGTCGCCATCACTCACTGCCCGGTGGTGGTCTTGTCTTTTCCGACGAGGGCGATCACAGCCTTGTCATACGCGTCGGCCGCGGCTTGTGGTGTCTCCCCTTTGAGTACGACCGCCTCTGTAGCCTTCTGGAACTCGATTGACACCTTCGGGTAGTCAACATTCGAGGGCCGGAAGTGCGTGTATTGCACCGACTTCGAAATTGCTTCCACGAACGGGTTGGCTGCGAGGTATGTCGGGTCACTGGCAACATCTGCCCGAACCGCGATTTGTGAGTTCTGTACGACGTAACTCAACGAATTAGTTTTATTGAGGGCCATTGCGAGGAAATCGAACGCCAACTGCGGGTTCTTCGTTTTTGCGCCGACGGCGAGCGTCCAACCGCCCGACACGCTGACGAATTTGGCGCCCCCGCCGTCCTGGGTAGGCCAGAGTGCCACACCGAGGTCCTTGTCGTAATCCGGCCACGCATAGGTGCCTCCCTTTTGCCAGAACGATGGGAGGTAGGACCCTTCAACGGTGCCCGCAATTTTGCCCTGTGGGAAGTCCTTGCCGAGGATGACCTGCCAAACATTCGGGTCCAATGCGGCTTCCGGAGTCGTGGCGTAGCCATCCTTGTACAACTTTTGAATGAATGTCAGGGTATCGACCATCCCCTGGGACCCGATCACCCACTTACCACTTTTGCTGTCGTAGAACTTGTCGCTCGTTCCGTAAAGAAGTGGAAGGATCGTTGAGGTTGCGGCACCCTCACCCATGCCTTGCCCAATGTACATGTTGAATGGAATGACGCCGGGTGATGTGGCCTTGACCTTTGCAGCCATGTCAAGAACGTCTTGCCAGCTTGTTGGCTGCCACGGCTCCGAAACGCCGGCCTTCTTCAAGAGTGGCTTGCTGTACCAAATGACCCGCGTGTCGACCCCGAGCGGAACAGCGTAGGTACCATCGGCACCCGCACCAGCAGCCTTCGCGGCGTCGCTGAATTGTGACCAGTCCTTCCATTCGGCCAAATACTTGTCGAGCTTGAGTAAATAGCCTGCGCTGGCATCAGCCTGAATGTTATAACTATCTTCGTAGAACACATCCGGTGCCGTGTCAGCCGAACGCTGAGACAATTGCACCTTGGTCTTGTAACCGTCATCGTTGGCCTTGATCGGCTCCAGCTTCACGGTGACACCCGGATGTGCCTTCTCAAATTCAGGTTTGACCTTCGTGAACAGGTCATTCATCGCAGTGAAAGCGTCCGTGCTCTCGTACGCTATCTTGAGCGTCTTCGTCTCGTTCGAAGCGTTGCTCGTGCAACCGGTCGTCGCGATCAATGTTCCTGCTATGAGCAAAGAAACCACAACTGCCATTTTATGTCGCATGGAAGCCCCCCTAATGCTGATCACCTGCGCCGATGTCGGATCAAGCCCTGCTCTGGCAGATTCGCCTTAGCCAACGGATGCACCCAAGACTACATCGATTTGACTAATTGCAATAGGAATAGTAAAACGCGGACTTGACTCGGAGAGTAGCTACCCCTCTGATCGGTCAACAGAAAAACGGCTTCACAATCCAGAGTGAAGTCTCAGTCTGAATCCGCCGGGCGGTCTCCGAGTGTAAAATCGTCAACTTGGACGGCGAACCTCGACGCGATTGCGCGTCGCACACTTGAGCCACTTGGCAGAGATTTTGAACCCGTTCCCAGATAGTGCAACTGGCTCACGACGAAGCACTCCCCTTTTACTCACCCTTTTCAACCAAAAACAACCACCATCCACGGCATCTCATCATCTCTTGAATCGCCCAAAAGTCCCTAAAACTCAATGTTTACGAGGGTCAATGACACACCCTGATACTCAGATGGTGAGATTCTCTTGGCCGCCGGTTCGAGTCCGGCCCGGGGCACAAAAGGGCCTCTGACCTGCGGTTATGCACCGCAAGTCAGAGGCAAAAGAAGCCAACTCCCCTTCTGCTCCCCCAATTCGGTAAAATTTGTTTCCGATTCGGCTTCCCTCTTTCAACACCTCGAACTCCCCCGCCCTCTTGACGCCACGAAACGCAACACCGACCCTGTTCGAGATGATGACATTCCCTTTCAGGCGCTCAGAGCTGAGAATGTCAAACGATCCCAGGGCTACGACGCAACTGTCCGTCCGCGGAGTTTGCAGGTACCGAACGCAGTCTGCAACGCCCAACACTTGACTTGGATCCCTGCCGCTAGGATCGCAAGATCCCGTTCAACGGCAACTCATTGCAGGTTGTTAGCGTTGACGCATCATCTTCAAAGCCTTGGAAGTAGTCAACCAATTGATTTAGGCTGTGCGAACGAGTCGGGCCTGCCCGACCCGCCAGCCTTTTGACTGGTGTTCGGCGCGGTGCAAAAACAAACAAGCGCAATTGATGACGCACGAGTCCTGAACCGTCGGGCCCGGCATCCTTCCAATGCTTACTCACACTACAACAGAACCACTAGGCCCTATCGTCCAGCCCCAGCCCTTCGCGGACGTGACGTACGAGGTAGTCCTGTGCCTGATCGACACTGATTCGGCCTTTCCGTGAGTAGCACTGGATCGCCAGGCCGTCCACAATTGAGCTAGTGGAAACGGCAAAGGCCTGTGGGTCTGCACATACGAACTCGCCCTCCTCAACACCGGCATGGATGATGGTTGTAAGCGCTCCACACCAGGCGTCGTAGTGGGCCCGCATCCATTCGCCGTAGGAGTCCTCACGGGCTGCAGCGGACCAGAAATCGAGCCAGATCATCCAGTGTCGGCGGGTGTCCGCATCGGATCTGAACAAGCCCTGAAGGAAGACCAACAGCTTGGTCGTCTTATTCTCGGCGCTGTTGACCGCCGCCTCTTGCAGCGGCTGGTAAAACTCCATTGTCTCTGCCTTGACGACTTCCCAGAGGACCTCCTCAAGGCTGCGGAAGTGGTAGGTGATGGTACCCGGTGAAACACCACAGGCTTTTGAAATATCGCGAATCTGGACGTTGAACAGGCCCTTGTCCGCAATCAGGTCGCGCGCCGATTCGATCACGAGCTTTCGCCGGACCTCAGTAGGATGCCGCTGGCGTTCGTTTGCCGCTTTGGCTCGGGGCCTCACGGCTTCCTTTGACTCCGTCACGGATCTCTCCCGTCTCCAGCCTAGGCCGAGGTTCTCTTGATCTCTTTTTCGAAGGTCTTCTCAAAATGAACAGCTCCGTTCAAGTATGCCCTGACCTTGTTAAACAACTGAAAATGGCTGGCGGTGGCGGAAATCCGGGACGACGTCTCAATCCGGACCTTCCAGTCATCGCGTTCCATTTCAATCAGCCATTCAGACTCGGCAACGGCGGAGAGCGGATCATTGCCTGTGATTGAGTATCGTTCCATGGCCTGCTCCCCGTAGAGCATCCCGTTGGGGTAAGAGCGGTAGCCACCGTATTTGGGATCGACTGTCAGCACCCAGGTATCCGAATCCGGCTCATAGCGGACCTCACGCTCCGGGATGACCGGCGGCGTCGGCCTGGCGGTGACGGCCAAAGGTGCTGCCTGCTCAGCCTCCTCGAACGAGGGATGCGGACCCGTCAGCACCGCACTGTCCAGGAGTCCCAGCTGCAGTTCGCAGCCTGCCAGGTCGAGGGTAACGGCGCCCTGTTCCGCATGCGGCCACAGCCAAGGCCAGTAGGTGGTGGAAAGCGCCACCCGGAGTTTGTGCCCGGCAGGCACAGTCCACGAAATGGAAGTCATCTCGATCCCCACGTCATACCACTGCCCCGGAACGAGGTCCTCCGCCTTGTCCATGCCGTTTCGCTTGGACAGATTGATGGCGCCTCGTGTGATCAGCGTTGAGGAGCCGTCCGGCGCGACGTCGGTCAGGCGAGCCATAACGTTGGCCCGAGGGACCGAGGAGGAAACGCGCAATCTTACTTTGGGGAAGCCGAGGATATTCAGGTCCTGCGTCTGCGCGGAGGTATCAAAGACCACCGAGCGGCCATCCTCGGAACGCTGGTCAGGCGGCAGGTCGGCGTCGTTCCCGAACGGGAACCACCGCCCGGCGTCAACGCCGTTGCACTGGGGGGTATTTACGATGATGTGGTTATCAGTGTCGGCGTCAAGGGTACGCAAATCGGTCCCGAACCTCAGCGAGACTTGCTCGACCTGTGGCGACGGCCAAGAATCCAGGCCCACCCAGTTGCCGTCCTTTGTGGCGTATTTGGTGGCAGGGCGGACGGATTCCTGATGGAAAATCCGCAAGGCGGGCTCCTCCATAACACCCGTGTCCTCGTCCTTAAGCCACTGGTCCCACCAGCGCAGGGTCTCTTGCAAGAATCCCATGTTCGGACCCGGGGTTCGCTCGATGTCCGGATACTGGTGTGACCAGGGCCCGATAATGCCTTTGCAGGGGGCGTCCAGATTCTCCACGAGGCGCAGTACGGCATTGCGATAGGGGTCCGCCCAACCGCCCACGGCCAACACGGCAGCTTGGATGTGCGAGTAGTCCTCGCAGACGGAACCGTGACGCCAGTAATCGTCTCGTTCCTGGTGGGACATCCAGATTTCATTGAAGGGCTGCAGCCCAGCCAAGCGCTCCTGCCACAGCTCCTTCCAGCGCTCGCCTACTACCCATGGGGCTGGCGGGCGGCTCTGGAAGGCGAACATGGTGGCCGCCCAGGCGGACATGTCGATGCCCAGCAACGCCCCGCCGTAATAGTGGACGTCGTCGGCGTAGCGATCGTCTGTGGAGCAGACGGTGACGATCGCCTTGAGCGCCTCGGGCCGTAATGCCGCGATTTGCAGTCCGTTGAAACCGCCCCAGGAGATGCCGAACATGCCGACCTTGCCCGTGGACCAGGGTTGTATGGCCAGCCAGGCGATAACCTCCAGCCCGTCCGCCTGCTCCTGCTGATGGTATTCGTCGAGCATGACGCCGTCCGAGTCGCCCGAGCCGCGCATGTCCACACGAACCGAGGCGTAGCCATGGCCGGCGTACCAGGGATGCCTCTGGGCGTCGCGGGCTGCGGTCCAGTCTCCGCGGCGGTAGGGCAGGTATTCCAACAGCACGGGCACGGGGTGCTCGGTGGCATCCTCGGGGAGCCAGATCGTGGCCGCCAGTTCAACGCCGTCGCTCATGGGAATGAACACGTTCTCAAGTACCGTGACCGTACGGGGAAACTCTGTGGTGATCTTCAACTGTGGTGTCCAATCAGGGGTGTGGAGGGTTCAGGACGGTGGTGGTGCTAATTGTTGGCAAGCTTTTCCAGCGGTGCGTGGCAGCGGATGCTGTGGGTCACGCTCACCTGGATGACAGGCGGGCGCACCGTGCGGCAAATGTCCATTACGAGCGGGCAACGGCTGGCGAAGGGGCAGCCCTGTGCGGGAGGGCCGTCGGGCACCTCGTCCTGGCCGATGGCGATGGCTGCTAAGTGGTCGTCGCCAATCTCGATGACCGAAGTAAGCAACAGGTGGGTGTATGGGTGGGACACTGCGCCGAATATTTCCCCTACGGTACCTTCCTCCACCACTCGCCCCAAGTACAGGACAATGACACGGTCGGCGATGCTGCGTACCACTGCCAGGTCGTGGGTGATGAAGAGGAAACCAATGTTGCTTTCCGTGGCCAGGCGGTCCATCAGGCGCAAGATGGAGGACTGAATCGAGACGTCAAGGGCGGAGACGATCTCGTCTGCCAAGACCAATGACGGCCCTGCCACCACGGCCCGGGCGATGCCCACGCGCTGGCGCTGGCCACCAGAAAGCTGGCCCGGCAGGCGCTCGGTGAAGTTGGCCGGCAACCCCACCTCCGCCAGTGCCTCCACGGCTGTCTTGCCCTCGACATTGAACAGGCGAAGCGGCCGCGACACGGCGTCGCGCACGGTCCGGCGCGGATTCAGGGAGGTGTCCGCATTTTGGAAAATCAACTGAACGGCGCGGCGAACGCCCTTGGCCCGTCGGGCAACCGTCGGTGCAAGCTCCATGCTGCCGTTGAGGGTGAGCTCCCCGGCCTGCCGGCTCTGCAACCCGGCAACCACGTTGGCAATGGTTGTTTTTCCAGAGCCGGACTCGCCTACCAACGCCACAATTTCCCCGGCGTGCACGTCGAGGTCGACGTCCATGACGGTGGGGGCGCTGCCGGGCTTGGGCTTGCGGTTGTAATCGACGCTGAGTCCGCGGATGCTCAGGACAAGTTCGGTTCCCTCTGGCGCCTGCCTCACATAGAGTGTGTTGTCCACGGCGCGCATTTCACCGTCCGTCTCGAAGGCATCGATGGCAGCGTCATCAAGGCTCGGCGGAATTCCGGGGACAGTGACACGCGGGACGCTGGCAAGCAGGCCCTGCGTGTACGGGTGCTGCGGTTTGTTAAGAACCGTGGTGGTATCGCCCTGCTCGACAATCTTGCCTCGCCGCATTACCGCGATGCGGTTACACATCTTGTCAATGACGCCCAGATCGTGGCTGACCAGCACCATGGTCATGCCTAATTCCTCGTGTAGACGGTTGAGCGTGTCCAGGATGGCGGCCTGGGTGACCACGTCAAGTCCAGTGGTGGGTTCGTCCAGAACCAGCACCTGCGGTCTCGCGGCAAGTGCCATGGCAATGCCGATGCGCTGTTGCTGGCCGCCTGAAAACTGATGCGGGTACTTGTCCAGCGCTTCTACGGGGCTGGGCAGCCGGACAAGTTCCAGCAGTTCGATGGAGCGGCGCCTCCGGGATTCCTTGCTGACGATGGATGCTGTGTCAAGGCGGAACGCCTCGGCAAGCTGTTCGCCGATGCGCATGGTGGGCGTCAGCGCCGCGCCTGCGTTCTGGGGAACCAGGGAGATCCGGCTGGCCCGGAATTCCCTGAGCTCCTTGCCTTTGAGCTTGAACACGTCGGTGCCGGTCAGATGGACGCTCCCGCTGGAGACGAATGATGACGTCCGCAAGGATGCCAGGAATACACCGGCCAGCGTGGACTTGCCGGATCCTGACTCCCCCACCAGTCCGAGAACCTCGCCTTGCTGGAGCTGGAGGTTAACGTTCTTGAGAACGTCCACACGCCGGGAACCGGAGGTATAGGAGATGTCAAGGTCCTTAACTTCAATGGCCAGTCCAACGCCTGTGAGCATGCTTGTCATCCCACGACCTCTTTCATACGGTCCACGCCCAGGGCCTTGGCAAGCCCGTCCGCAGCCAAGTTCAGGCCAACAATCAATGTGGCAAGGAAAACGATCGGTGCCAGGGTGGCCAGCGGCACCACGGCCATCAGGCTCCTGTTCTCGGCCACCATCAGGCCCCAGTCAGGAGTGGGAGGGTTGGCACCAAAACCTAGGAAGGAAAGCGAGCTGACCAGCAAGACCACCCAAGAGGCGCGCATGGCGAACTCCACCAACACCACATCCAGGATGTTAGGGAAGACTTCCCGGCTCAGGATGTAGAAGACGCCTTCGCCTCGGGCACGGGCGGCAACGATGAAGTCCTTTGGCATGACGTCCATTACTGCCGCGCGCACCACGCGTGTTACTCCGCCGGTGTAGACGACCACCACGGCCAGTACGATCACTGCCGGTCCGGAGCCAAAAACTGTTACCAAGACCAGCATGGCCAAGATTGCCGGGACGGCAAGGATGGAATCCAGGATCCGTGTGATGACTTGATCTACCCAGCCGCCATAGAACGCGGCCAAGCCGGCGATGATAGTGCCCAGCAGCACGGCAATTGCCGTAGAAGAGAAGCTGACGGCTAGCGCATATTGGCCGCCGTACAGAGTACGGGAAAGGATGTCCCGGCCCAGGGTGTCCGTGCCCAACGGGTACGCACCGCCAGGCAGCTGCAGCACGGCGGCGGCATTGTTTTCTGTTGGGTTGTGCGGGGAGATGATCGGTGCGAACACCGCCAGGATGACCTGGATGATCACCAGGGCAAAACCCAAGGTGGCGGACTTGGACCGCAGGATGGAGCGGGTGGTCCGGGACAGCCCGGCCCACAGGCCCGTGCCGCCGCGGGTACTTTCCACAACAATGGTTGGTGCTGTCATTTTGAGTTCCTCGGGTACCTCAGGCGCGGATTGAGCAGGGTCGCCGCAAGATCGGCGAGCAGGTTGCAAATGACAAAGGCCAGGGCACCAATGACAGTGATCAACAAGATGGTCGGCAGGTCGCGGCTCTGCACCGACGTGATCATCAGCGAACCCATGCCAGGATAGTTAAAGATGCTTTCCACGACGACGACGCCGCCGATCAACCAGGCAACGTTCATGGCCAATACGTTCAATGTAGGAAGAATGGCGCTAGGCACAACGTGCTTGATCACCAGCCTGGTCTGGGAAATCCCCTTCAGCCGTGCCGTATGCACGAAGTCTGTCTCCATCACGTCAATAACCGAGGTGCGCATCATGCGGACAATGTAGGCCGAGGCCACGAACATCAAGGACAACGACGGCAGCGTCATTGAGGGTAGGAGTTCCGAGATCGTTGCATTCTGCCCTGCCACCACCACTGCGGGGAAGATCGGTATGGTGATGGAGAACGCCAAAACCAGCAGGGTAGCCATGATGAATTCGGGAACGCTCATACCCACCAGTGCCAGCGTGGAGATCAGCGAGTCCGGCCACCGGTCACGAAACAAACCAGCCACCAGCCCGAGCACCAATGCCAACGAAAAACCAACCAGAATTGTGATGCCGGCCAGGAAAGACGTGTTCAACAAGGCGTGCCCCACCTCCGGACCCACCGGCCGGGCGCTGACAAGTGAGGTGCCGAAGTTGCCGGTAAGCGCGTGCCCCAGCCAGGAAATGAACCGCTCCACGGGAGATTGGTCCAATCCCAGCTGCTTACGGAGGGTGGCGACAGCCTCCGGCGTGGCGTTTTGTCCGAGGATCTGGGTGGCTGCATCCCCGGGCAGCGCCTGTATGGCGGCGAAGACCAGGACCGTGGAGAGCAAAATTGTGGCCAAAGCCCAGCCCAGCCGCGGAAGCACAAAACGTTTGAGCATCTTTATGCAGCCAACCCGATGTTGATGTAGTCGAACTCGAAGCCAAATTCCTTGTAGCCGGCAACCTTCTTGCTGAGCCCCACCAAACGATCGGCGAAGAACGGAGTCAGGGAGCCGCCGTCGTCTATTAGGAGCTTCTGGGCATCCTGGTAGAGCGTCTTGCGCTTGGCGTCGTCCACGGTGGCGCGGGCGTTGTCCAGAATCTTGTCAAACTGCGGATTGGAGTATGCATTCTCATTGTAGGAGGACCCGGACCGGAAGATCTGGTTCAGCAACTGGTCAATGGGTCGACCCGTGTACCAGTAGCTGGTCATTAGCGGCTTCTTCATCCACACGTCCGTGTAATAGGAGTCGGCGGCCGAGGTTTTCACGTTCAGCGTGAATCCCGAGTTTTCCACACTGCCCTTCATGGCCAGTGCCAGGGGCGTCAGGACGGAGTCGTAGGTGGACGTCCAGATGTCCACGTTCATTGAGTCCATACCGGCCTTTTTCAACAGGGACTTGGACAGCTCGGGATCGTAGTCCAAACCGTAGTCCAGGTAGTAGGCCTCCGTGGGGGGAACGGGGTTGTTCCGGGCAACGGTGCCGTTGTTGTGGACGGAAAGCTGCATGACGTCTTTGGGGTTGTAGGCATGCGCCAAGGCCAGACGGACGTTGGGGTCTTTGAATTCCGGGGAGGTGTTCAGCATGGGCACGGTGTACCACTGTGCATTTTTCACGGGAGAGACCGTGGCGATGCTGGAGGCGAGGACTGTTTGCGATGTTGCGTAGTCCAGGTTCGTCTGCGAGATCAGGTCGATCTGGCCTGCAAGCAGTGCGTTGACACGGGCTTGGGTATCTGGAATCGACGAGAACTCAATCGAGTCAAGCTTGGGCTTGTCTCCGAAGTACGCGTCATTGCGCACAATCTTGCCCGGGCCCGCGGGTGTGAAGGAGGCAAGCCTAAACGGACCGGTACCTATTCCGGACTGACCGATGGTTCCCCCGGACCCGTCCGGGATGATGTAGCAGTTGTACCCGGTCATGAGGCTTGCAAACTCTGCGTTCGGGGAGGTCAATGTGACGACGAGTGTTGTGTCATCCTTGGCCGCCGCAGACTTGGCTGTGATGAATGGCGAGAGGACACCGGCTTGCGGGCTCTTCGTGCCGGGGTCAAGGATGTGTCCGAAAGTGTAGACAACGTCCTTCGCCGTGAACGGCTTTCCATCGTGCCACGTCACACCCTTTCGGAGGTGGAACGTCCAGGTCAGCGCGTCCTTGGAGGTTTCCCAGGACTCGGCGAGGTCAGGTTGCACGGCGCCCTTGTCATCGAGGCGGACCAGGCGGTTGTAGAGCGCGCCCAGATATTCGTAGGCGGAGAGGGAACTGGCGGAATCCAGTGTTTCAGCCTTCGACGCCGGCGGGCGAGCGATCCTCAGGGTGCCGCCTGCCTTCGCCGCGGCACCGTTGCCGCCGGAGGTTGCTTGGGGAAGTGCGGAGCCGCCGGAGCAGGCTGTCAAGAAAGCGGCTGAGACGACGGCGAGGCCGGAGGCCGTCAGAACACTGCGCCGCGAAATCATGCCCCTGCCCTCAGGATTGTTCAGGTATTCCATGTGTCTGGCCTTCCACGTGATCTTTACTACTCTGGACGATCTATTTGCTGTACTGTACAAATAAATTCATCTACGGCGCAATAGTTTCGGATGAAAAAACTATAACGAATTGAAAGCGGGTGGGAGCCACGTCGGTGAGACTTGATTGGTTGCGGCGTCCGGACGTCCTCATGGTCGTCACGTCGGCACCTACCTACGTGGCCACAGGCGAGGTACTCAAAGCCGTTGACCCCTTGGACCTGACGCCACTGAGGTTCCTGATGGCCGCGGCAATCCTTGGCGTGTACTTCCTAGCCACGCGAGGAAAGCTCCTCATCCGGAAGCGGGATGTGTGGCGAGTGGTTGGCATTTCGGCCTTGGGTTACGGCGCCTACGGAACCCTGCTGAACCTCGGGCAGACAACTGTTCCCGCCGGGACCGTGAGCCTGCTTTTGAACACCTCGCCAGTGTTTGCATTCATCCTCGGCTACGTTGTCCTCGGCGAGCGGACGTCCCGGAGGGGAATTATCGGCATGGCCGTGGCCACGGTCGGTGTCGCGACCATCACGGTCTTCGGGCCCGGCGATCTCGGCTTCGACTGGAACGCCATCACGATCTTGGCTGCGGCCCTTGTCCTCGCCGCATTCCTCATCTGGCAGCAACCGGTGCTAGGGCGCGTTCCACCGGTTGAGATGGTGTTCTGGGGCTGCATTGTGGGCGGCCTGGTAACACTTCCCATGGCAAAGTTCGACATCAATCCGCAACTTTGGGGAGTCCGGACCATCATTGCCATGGCCGTCCTGGTGGTGGGCAGCACCGTGTTGGCCTACTCATTCTGGAACCTGACCCTGGCGGGCACCAGTGTCGCCGAAGGGGGATCACTGCTCTTCGCTGTTCCACTATTCTCAATGGCACTCGGCTGGCTGATCCTCGGCCAGATTCCCACCTTGGCATCTATTCTCGGCGGCTGTATCGCCCTCGTCGGCGTCATGCTTCTGGGTAGGGCCCAAAACATCCCTCACCAGCCCGACAAGGAAGATGAAGTCTTGACCACCTCCCCCGTTGTTGAAGAAGTCGTATCCGTGGCCATTACGCCCGAGCAGCAGGCGTCCCTGGACGCGTTAGTTGATCAGGCGATAGCCGAGGTTGGCGCCCGGCTGGCGACCATTTCACTCTGGCGCCCTGTCACAGGCGACCTAATCCGGATCTACACGTCGCTTCCGGAGATCTACCGTGTTGGCGGGATCTCAGCCGAGCTCGGAATCGATTGGACTGAGCAATGCGTGGCGCGCATGGAATCTTTCATTGCCGAGTCGCCAGACGACCTGCAATCCGACGCCTTTGAGCACCACGACACCTTAGCTGCACTTCGTCTCGGAGCCGGGATCAACGCAGTCGTCCAACATCAAGGACGCTTCCTTGGCTGTCTAAACCTCATGGATGCGCCAGGCAGCTACACACACGAAGACCTCGCCCGGGCTCAGATCTTTGCCGAATGGCTGGCCCCGGTGATGAATGCAATTTCTTCACACATGGGTACCGTCAATACCTGACATTCACAGCTCCCTGCATTGTTTCGACCACCAATTCTAGGGGAGTGAAGTAGCTCTTGGCCAAGGATCTACTAGCCCAAAATGCCGGAACGGATGCCCCCTGACGACCGTGGATGCCATTCTACGCAACCCGGTTACTGCCTGCCCTCGGCCTGACGCTTTACGGACTTGGCCCGTACCCAGATCACAACCACAAAGACCAGCGAAAGTATGCCAATTGCCAGCAGCAGTGACACAAGCCCAAAGCTGCCGGTGGCTGCAGCCACCGCGCTGACATGGCAAAGAACCACTCCCACAAGGGCGGTAACAACAAGGTTGCGCTTCCAAGCCCCAACACCGCAATCGGTCAGCGTCGCCATGGTGCCTGCAGCCCCCGCTTCCGACTCAAACAACTGAGCGATGAATACGCACAATATGGGGCACCAACGCCAAGGCAGGGTTTCCCGGCCAGTTAGAGAAGACAGCGGCGATTGTGAAGACACCGAAGTCAAGTAGAAGACCCTACTTTCATCCACCACGGGTCAAGACCACCCCCCGTTACCCCAACAGCACTCGCCTGGCCCCCAAATTTCGAGCCCTAGGCCTCCGGGTGACTACGCTGGATCATCGGCTGCCTACTCCTAATTCTTTGCCCTCCTTGTATCCACGTTAATCGTGCTGAGGGTTATGAGCGACGGGACCCCGGGCGTACTGCTCGGCCTTATGGTCGGAGCCAACCTCGCCCTCATGGGGGCAAGTTCTCTAGCTTTAATCCTGGGAAGCAGGCTCTTCAGAGGGCACCATTCACACGCCTGACCCAGTCCGTCCGCGCATCAACTCGACCATGGACGCTGCCCAGGTCGCGCGAATATCGATGACGTCCCTTGTCTCAATAGAAACAAGGGAGTGGGCGACGATTCCCCGCGCGGAACTGCCAGAGTGCGACATTTCAGTTACAGCTCTCGCTTGATCCGCGGGGCCGTCTCCGAGGGTAAAATGGGCAACATAGACGATGAACCTCCACGCGATTGCGCGTCGTACACTTGAGCCATTTTGCCGAGGCATGAACCCGTTCCCAGATAGTGGGGCTGGCTCACGAAGAGGCACTCCCCCTTTACTCCCCCCTTTTCAAACTCAAACTACCGTTGCCTACGGCATGTCATCGCCCTTGTAATCGCCCAAAGTTCCCTAAAACTCAGTGTTTTTGAGGGTCAGCGACACACCATAACACCTAGGTGGTGAGATTCTCTTGGTCGTGGGTTCAATTCTCGCCCGGGGCACCCTCATGGTCCTGACCTAGGGTTATGTTCCGCAGGCCAGCGGCGTTTGAGGCTAAAAACGGCCCAACTCCCCCTTTAAAGCAAAATTTTCCTCAAGAATCACTCCCACTTTTGCGGCTCAGCGGGAGAACGTGTTGTCCACAGAGGCCATACCTAAGGACTTGGGCAACTATGCGCGAGCCAACCTGTAACGGCGATTCATCGTTGTTCAAGTGCGACCAGCCCCCATATCTCTAAAGCCCACCAACGTGGGACCTGTTGTCTACCCAGATGCCATCGACCCTGTCGCCACCTTAGGTATCGAGGACAACTCAGCCAAAAGACCACATGGATAGGCAGAATAGTTGAGCCCGGCGCATCCGTCAGCGCAGACCAATGCTTTGTGCGCGGACCCCGAATTCCTCACCGCAAAAGGCCTAGGCACCGGCTTGGTCGATGGCCATTCCCGGGCGTGTGAGGCACATGGCAATGATGTGAAAATGTGTGAATAAAATCCAAGTGATAGCAAGTCGGCAACGCCCCGATTTCAACACTAACAAGCAAACTTGCGAACCATACTGACAGTGCGCCGTCCAAAGTAAGACGGGCTGTTGGCACTTTCGTGTGATGATGTGATAAATTTTGTGAAAATTGCTACGAGCGGTGTTTTGCCGCAACACACTGGGAGTGAACATGGGTGTTCAGCTGGGCGTAATCGCGGACGACTTTACTGGCGGAACCGACATTGCGAGTTTTCTCGTGGCCAACGGGGTGAAGACCATTCAGGTATCGGGCGCCGAGTCTATTGACCCCTTTAACGACGACGTCCAAGCCATCGTTGTCAGCCTCAAAAGCCGCTCCAACCCGGCCAACGAAGCGATAGCGCAGTCGCTCCAAGCCCTGGAACTGCTCAAAGCTGCTGGTGCCCGGCAAGTGTTTTTCAAGTATTGCTCGACCTTCGACAGCACCGCACAAGGAAATATCGGGCCAGTCACCGATGCCCTGCTCGATGCCTTGAACGAGGACTTTACCGTGGTCTGCCCCGCGTTGCCGGTCAACGGACGCACCACGTATCAGGGAGTCCTCTTCGTCAATGGAGCACCCCTCAACGAGTCGGGCATGCGTAACCACCCGGTCACCCCAATGACGGATTCAAACCTCGTGAGACTCATGGACGGCCAGGCACGGGGCACCACAGGCCTGGTTCCGCTGCAGGTCGTAGAACGTGGAACCGAGGCTGTCACTGAGGCCCTAGCCGCACTGAAGGCTGCGGGTAACCGCTATGCCGTACTCGACGCCCTCAACGACCAGCACCTGAGTGTTCTGGGCGCGGCTGTGACCGAGATGCGTTTGGTGACAGGAGGTTCCGGACTTGGCGGGGCTATTGCACGATCCCTGCCGGACGAGGTCAAGGGCCGGCAAACAGCATTCACTCCCAAATCCGGACCGGCCGTGATTCTGTCAGGGTCCTGCTCGGTCATGACCAACGACCAAGTTGCCGACTACAAGACTAAGGGGCCGTCCTTGTCGGTGGATGTCGATCGGCTCATGACGTCGCCCGGAGGCTACGACGAGGAAGTGCTGTCGTGGTTTAATGAACGGTCCGGCTCCATTCCGGCACCGCTAATTTTCGCCACATCCGGCCCTGCCGAGGTACAGCGTCTCCAGCAGAGTTACGGTTCAGCCGAATCCAGCCACGCCATAGAAGAATTCTTTGGCCGCATCGCCGTCGCACTGGTAGCCGGAGGAGTCCAGCGCGTGATAGTTGCTGGCGGTGAAACCTCTGGATCTGTCACGACGGCTTTGGGCATAACGGGATTTGAAGTGGGAGCCCCGATCGCACCAGGTGTCCCCTGGGTCCGGTCATTGGATGGATCGGTGGACCTAGCTTTGAAATCAGGAAACTTCGGAACCGTCGATTTCTTTAGCCAAGCCCAGTAAGAGGAGGAACGTCAAAATGCCCAAATTTGCAGCAAACCTGTCCATGATGTTCACAGAAGTGCCGTTTCTGCAGCGTTTCAAGGCTGCAGCGGACGCCGGATTCGACGCAGTCGAGTACCTTTTCCCGTACGACCACACCCAAACCCAGATCGCCGAACAACTGGAGGCGCACGGCCTCGAGCAGGCACTGTTCAATGCCTATGCCGGGGACTGGGACAGTGGCGAACGCGGACTGGCCTCATTGGCAGGGCGCCAGCAGGACTTCCGGGAATCGATCGCTCAAGCATTGGAGTATGCGCACACGTTGGGTTGCCCTAAGGTCCACATTATGGCAGGCATCGCTGAGGTTACCGAGGCAACCCGGGCCCTGTATGTGGAGAATCTGCAATATGCGGCTGACCAGGCAGCTGCCCGCAACATCGAGGTATTGATCGAGCCGATCAATACTCGAGACATGCCGGGATATTTCTTGGGCAGCGTGGCGCAGGCTATCGATTTGCTTGACAGGATCGATCGGCCCAACGCTCGCTTGCAATTTGATTATTACCACGCCCAAATCACGTCGGGCGATGTCACCATGCTCATGCGTGATTCCATGGAGCGCATCGGGCACATCCAAATTGCTTCTGTGCCAGAACGCAATGAGCCCGATACCGGTGAGCTGAACTATCCCTATGTACTGGCTGCCTTGGACGCAGCTGGCTACGACGGATGGGTTGGCTGCGAGTATCGCCCTGCCGGTGAAACAGCTTCCGGACTCGGCTGGCTGGCATCCTACCGAAACGAGCCCAAATGATCCCCCTCGAACGGCAACGTGCCATCTTGCAGATGCTCGAAGACCATGGCAGCGTCAGTATTAACAGTCTTGTTGAGGCCTTGGGTGTCTCCCATATGACGGTACGCCGAGATATTCACCGGCTGGAAGAAATGGGCCGTGTTGTCTCGGTTCTTGGCGGTGTCAGCAGGCCGGAACGTCTGGCCTTGGACCAATCCCACACTGTCAAGGAAGGGTTGAAGCAAGCCGAGAAACTGGCCATTGCGCAGGCGGCCGTGGGACGCGTCCAGCCGGGCAACGTGGTATTCCTCGATGCGGGCACCACCACCTTGGCGATTGCCCAACTTCTGGCGCCGATGCCGAACATGGTCTTCATTACCAACGACTTGTCTATTGCGCTCAGCTTGGCGGAACGCTCGAGCAACGAACTTTTCTTCGCGGGCGGCGCACTGGACCGAGCGAACCTTTCTTCGGATGGTTCGCTGACGGCCCGGATGGTTGCCCAGTTCAATGTGGATGTCGCGTTTACCTCGACGTCCTCCTTCGATTTGCGCGGTACTTCCGTGCCCACGGACGCCAAATTGGCGGTCAAACGGGCCATCAAAGACTCTGCCGCTCGAACCATCCTGGTGTGCGACAGCAGCAAGTACGGCCGGGTGGCCAATTTACATGCAGTAAAGCTCACAGACATCGACGAGATCATTACCGATTCCGGTCTTGCCGATTCAGCGGTCGAGAAAATCAAGGAACTCGGCATTCCCTTGACCTTGGCTGATCCCCGCGTCGATTCCCCACACTAAAGAGAGTTTCAAAGATGAAAATTATAGTTACAGGCGGCGGCGGATTCCTCGGAAGCCGCGTCATCGAACTCCTGCTGGAACGCAAGGATGCCGGGATCGGTGCCGTGGAATTCGACGAAATAGTGTCCCTCGACTTGGCCGAGTGCCCCGTCGATGATTCACGTGTCACCTCAATCAAGGGCAGCATTGGCGACATCGAGCTGCTGCACCAGCTGGTCACGCAGGACACGGTGGGAATTTTCCACCTCGCGGCCGTGCTCAGCGGTGGTTCGGAGGACGATTTCGATCTGGCCATGAATGTTAATGTCGATGGCACTCGCGCCCTGCTCCAGGCAGCGCGGAATATCCAGGCTACTCCCCGCTTTGTCTTTACCAGCTCACTGGCTGTCTTCGGCGGTGCAATGCCGGAAATCGTGCCGGAGAACATGGCTACGCAACCGGAATCGACCTATGGGATGGTCAAGTCAATCGGCGAACTGCTGGTCAACGAGTACACGCGCAAGGGTTACATCGACGGACGCATCTGCCGCCTCCCTACCATTTCCGTGCGCCCCGGCCAACCGAATAGCGCAGCCTCTTCCTTTGCCAGTTCCATCATTCGCGAGCCGCTCAATGGAAGCGAATCAGTGTGCCCGGTTCCGGTAGAGACGAAGATGTGGCTTTCATCCCCCAACGCCGCGGTCACCAACCTGGTCCATGCCTTTGAACTTGGTGGAGACCTTCTGGGCGGGTGGCGCGTATTGAACGTCCCGGGCTTGAGCGTCACTGCCGGAGAAATGCTCGAAAGTCTGGAGCGGGTGGGAGGCCAAGCGGCACGAGATCTCGTGAGCATCAACTACGACGCAAGGATTGATGCCATTGTTGGATCCTGGCCCGGCGCCTTCGACGTGACGCGCACGCGGGAACTCGGTTTTGTTTCCGACTCTGGTTTCGATCAGGTGGTCCAGCAATACCACGATGATTTCATCGCAAACTAAGCCCTCATCTCCATAACCTAGGAATATCACCATGAATTTTGCGGTTGAAACCATCGCAACGGTCACCCCCGCCGCCATAGTCGGGCTGGTCGTTGCCATTGCAGTACTTATTGTCCTTGTGCTCAAAACAAAAGTGCACGCACTTCTTGCTCTGATCATTGCGGCGTCCATTGCTGCTCTGGCAGCCGGTATGACACCGGATGTGGCTGTAGCCTCCATCACCAAGGGATTCGGCTCAACGCTTGCAACCATCGGTCTGGTGGTTGGCTTCGGCGTCATGATGGGGCGCATCCTCGAGGTCTCCGGAGCAGCCGAAAAGCTGGCCATCACCATGATTCGTTGGCTCGGCAATAAGCGTGAGGAATGGGCGCTGTCTGTCGCCGGCTACATCATCTCCATCCCGATTTTTGTCGACAGTGCTTTCGTGATCCTCACGCCCCTGGTCAAGGCACTGGCCACCAGCACCGGCCGCTCAAGGCTGACGTTGGGCATTGCCATGGCTGGCGGCATGGTACTTACCCACCATGCTGTTCCGCCGACCCCCGGCCCGCTCGGTGCTGCGGGCATCTACGGTGTCTCCATCGGTGAAATGATTCTCTACGGCGTATTGCTCACCGTGCCTGCCTTGGTGACTGTAACGCTCTATGCACGGTTTGCCGGACCCAGGATCGAAGCGATGGCACCCATCCCGGCCGTTGTGATGTCCGGTGGCGGGGGCAATGTCTTGCCAGTAGCCGACGGAAAAACCAGCGCCAAGGAAGCCTTCCAGGAATTCAACGACCTTGCCGACGAACGTCTGAAGGTCCTCCCGTCTTTGTTCTTGTCAGTGCTTCCCATCCTTGCTCCCATTGTTCTAATCTTCCTGAACACCGCCATCTCTGCCGTGGCCAAGACCACCGAAGACGTCGTCCCGGCACTCCTTGTCCAGATTGCCTCCTTCATGGGCAACCCCGTGATTGCCGTCGGCCTCGGTGTAATTCTTGCCATCTACGGGCTGGCCCGCCAGATGGACCGCAGCAGCGTTCTTGCAGAAATGGAAAAGGGCGTCGAATCCGCTGGCATCATCTTGTTGGTCACCGGCGCCGGTGGCGCACTCGGAGCAGTTCTTCGCGATAGCGGTGTTGGCGATGCCATCGGCGCGTGGGTATCCACCATGCCGCTGCCCAGCATCCTTATCCCGTTCCTGATTGCAACCATGGTACGACTGGTTCAAGGTAGCGGAACGGTTGCCATCATTACCTCTGCTTCCCTGTCTGCACCAATTTTGGCCCAAATCCCGGACGTCAACATGGTTCTCGCTGCACAGGCAGCATGCTTGGGCGCCATGGTCTTCAGCTACTTCAATGACAGCCTGTTCTGGGTGGTCAACCGTATGCTAGGCGTCACCGATGTCAAGCGGCAGATTCTGACGTGGTCCATTCCAACCACAATTGCATGGGCGACGGCGCTGGTCACCATCCTGATCGCCGACGCCGTCCTCTGATGTGTTCATACCTGCCAACTAACAACAAAACAAAGGGCACCAAGTGAAGTTTCTCGAAACAAGGGAAGAACTGGTGAAACTGGCGGCGAGCCTGTTCAATCGTGGTTACTCGGTCGGCAGTGCTGGCAACATCAGCGTCCGGGTAGCCGACGGCTACCTGATGACCCCCACGAATTCATCATTGGGACGGTTGAATGCCGGTCGATTGTCGTTTCTGGATTCAGAGTGGAACCATATTTCCGGAGATGCCCCCTCCAAGGAAGTGGTCATGCACCGCGCCATGTATCAGGCGCGCCCGGGCATTGGCGCCGTCGTTCATTTGCACTCCACGCATGTGACCGCCCTTAGCTGCCTGGCACCAAGTGAGGAACCGTTGTTCCAGCCGCACACCCCCTATCTGGTGATGCGACTGGGCGAATACATTCCATTGGTTCCCTATTACAAGCCGGGCGACCCCAACATGGAGTCGGACATTTTCGAGGCGGCCATGGACGCCAAGGCCATTATTCTGGGCAACCACGGAAGCATTGTGGCCGGGCCAACCTTGGTCCATGCCGTGGATTCTGCCGAGGAATTGGAAGTTTCCGCAAAGATCGCCTTGCTGTTGCGTGGTCGGGACACACGGCCACTGACGTCCGCCGAGGTCCGGGCCCTCATGAACAGCTGATGTGGCGACATTTGCGTCCTGCAGGGTAGGCGGCGAGAACGCCGGTGGCGTTCTCGCCGCCTACCCTGCAGTGGATCACCGTGATTCATCACCAAGGATCGCCATCACTGAGCCGGAAATGGACCTCAAGGGGCTTGCGTGACTGCGTACCGCGGCCAGCTAACCCAGGGTTTTCATGATGGGGTGGCTGTGGCAGCGTGTTAAACAGGCGAAAGGGTGCTCGTTGCTGGGAAAATAGTGGTGTCTAAGCCATTATTTTCTTGCTGCAAGGGGGCACCCTTTCGATGCTTAAGAATACCGGAATTTTTCCCGCCCCGGCTCTCGCCACGACGGACCAGTCGCTGCTCTCGCATGCCGGGTTGAACGTGCTCACCTCGTTCGTTGATGCGCTGGACTTCCGTGAGTTGTGTGAGGAGCGTTTGGACCAGCTTGTCCCGTCCGGTGCTACGCACCGGCCCGGCACGATCCTGGGTTCGTTGGCGCTGATGCTCGCCGGTGGCGGCGAGCACGTCAGCTACCTGGACATCCTGCGCACCAGCCCCGGAGTGTTCGGCAAGGTCGCCTCGAACGCGACGGTCTCACGCCAGCTGCGGTCGCGTGTGGGCGGCTGCCGGGGACCGCAACCCAGCCCTGCGGGCCACCGCCTTGGACCCGCTCATCCTGGATCTGGACGCCACCCTCGCAACCTCGCACAGCGAGAAGGAACAAGCCCTCGGCACCTACAAGGGCGGGTATGGGTTCGCGTCTTTCGTTGCCAGCATTGACTACGGGCGCGGTTTCGGGACCGGTGAGATCCTGGCCGTGGCCATGCGCCCCGGCAATGCCGGTGCGAACAGTGCCGATGACCACATCAAAATCTTTACCGCCGCTATGGCCCAACTCCCCGAAGACTTCTACGACGACGACGGAAAGCTGATCGGGGAGAAGATTCTGGTGCGCACCGACAGCGCCGGCTCCTCCCGAAAGTTCCTCAACTACCTCTCCGTGTTGGGGGTGCAATTCAGTGTTTCCTACCCGGTGCCAGTGGCCAAGGCCCGCATGGTGGGCTGGATCAGCAACAAATAGTACTGGGAACCCGCCCTCGATGTGGCCGGGGAGGAACGTGAAAACGCATGGGTCGTTAACGCCACCGACGTCATGGAACTCACGGACTACCCGGAAGGAACGACCCTCTACCTTCGCGCCGAACCGCTCCATCCCGGCGCCCAGGCCACCCTGTTGGATACCGACGGGCACCGAGTGACCGCGTTTCTCACGAACTCCCCACGCTGGCACGGCCCCACCCTGGATGCCCGCCAGCGGGGCCGGGGCAGGTGTGAGAACCGGATCAAAACGTTGAAGAACACCGGGCTCGGCAAGCTGCCCTTCTACGATTTCAACGCGAACCAGGCCTGGGTGAATATTGCTGCCCTGGCCATGAACCTGGTTTCCTGGCTGCAACTGGCAGCACTGCCCAACGGCCACACCGCCAAGAATTGGTACATGAAACGGTGGCGGTACCGGCTCTTCGCCACCGCAGGGAAACTCATCACACGCGCCCGCCGGACGTGGCTGCTCCTCCCCGAGCACGCGCCAGAGGCCAGCATAATCACCACGATCCTGGCCGCCATCAGCGAACTCAAACAGCGCCGAAGAAAGCTCCCGCTACTGGCCTGAGGCAAACCCTGGCCAACACCTACAACCCACTGCACGAACACAACGGAAACGTGGAAACCGACGCCCACCCAGCAACCACAGGCCCTACATTCATGCCCAAAACCGGAAAACCGGCCCGGAAGGAAATCAAATTCCCACCGAGCCGCCAACCCGACCACCCTGAAAAATCCGGGCTAACTCCTACCGGTCAAATGTGGAATACCGCTGGCCACGCTTTGGGTTCGGAATACATCAACTTTGCGGCGGGCGACAGCATTTTTCAGCTTTTGCGGAACAGTGAATAAATTGCTCACTTGCGAGCAACCGCAATCAATAATCTAAGCGAAGGGTCTGCTCAAGTCTTGTGGCGACACAGGATTTAATTGGCTTCAGAATCCAGAGTGTAGCCTCGGTCTGAATCCGCAGGGCGGTCTCCGACCGTAAAATGGCCAACGTGGACGACCCCCTCCAAGCGATCGGGCACCACACACGTGGCCCCCTATGCCCAGAAATTGAACCCGTACCCGGACTGCGCCGCTGGCTCACGAAGGGGCGCTCCCCCTATTCAAACAAAAACAATCACCATCCACGGCATATCATCAGCGTTGAAATCGCCCAAAAGTCCCTAGAACTCAATGTTTTTGAGAGTCAACAACACACCCCGATACCCAGGTGGTGAGATTCTCTTGACCGCCGGTTCGAGTCCGGCCCGGGACACAACATGGCCCTGACCAGCGGTTATTCCTCGCAGGTCAGGGCCATTTGCGGTCAACTCCCCTTTCACTCGCCCAATTCGTCGAAGTTCTTGGCCGATTTCGCTCCCCCTATTCAGCAGTGCGGACTCCCCCTTTTACTGCGAATTGGCATCTGAACCCGGGCCACTGCACCTTAGTCCGGAGAATAACGGACCTGTTTGGCGGCGGCATTCTTCAATTGCCCGCCCCAACTGCCGACGATTCCCCCTCTGAGAGCACCCACGTGATGTCGCCATACCGGATGCGATCGGCATAATGAGCGCCAAAATCCTTCATCTCGTTGGTCTTGCCCCCTCCTGCCAATTGGAGTATTCCGACTCCCGATCGCACCACCGGCCGATGCCGGGCAACACGGGGAGAGCTGCCGCTATTGTGGAGGAATGACTTTGAGAGGCACAACGGGCGGGTCCATGACCGGCAAGATAGTCAACACCAACCGCACTGCGCGACACCCGCAAGAAGTGAACAGTGCATTTGGTTCGACATGCTTTTCAGGGATAGGCACGCCTTGTCGGGCCGTCAAGAAGGGCGGTAGCGGACTATTATCGCCAACCCATTCAAACGCTAAACCGAACTGGGTACGAATGAATCAGCGAAAAAACGACGTGGCTAAAAAGGAAAGGTCCCTCGAGCTGAAGGCAATGTCTCAATCCGGATCATTTGTACCTCGCCATCTCCGTGTTTCCATCCGAACCGCGGATGGCACCACAACGACGGCAGCCACGGGCTATTCACCAGACTCGTGGAAGAACTCGATGACGGAACAACACGCCACCGTCCGGCCGCAATACTCGGACATGGCAGCCAGCTCCCTTGGCCTGTGCATAAAGGGGTTCTCATCGCGATGAGCAACGACCAACATCCGCCGTTCGCGTTTCTCCCTGACTCCGCCGACAGCAGGCTCCTAGCCGACCTCACCAGCCACGCCAGTGATCTTTCCGAAGCGTCCCACACTCTCCGATTGGCGATGGAAGCTGGGGAGAGCACGCCACCCTGGTTCCCGCTGACGATGCATGCAGTCACCGCCTACATCCGCCCGTTCATCCTTTCCAACGTCCGTACTCGGCTGGACCAGATGCCGGAATTTCCTGGCATCCCGGGCGAGTTCCAGTTGATTCATGACACGATCCGCAAGTACCGCAACACCACAGTCGCTCACTCCCAGTCTGACCTAACGATGCCCATCGCGGTCGCGCTTCTAGACGAAAACGGCCAAGTTCGCGACGTTCAGGGATGGACACTCCTGCACCCCATGCCCGGCTCCGTGGCCAAAGACTTTGACCGCCTTATTGGCACAATGGAGACAATCGTTGACGATGCCACAAAATCCGTCGCTGACAGGCTACGCAAACACTTAGTCGATGAGTCACCCGAGACCATCGCAGCATGGCCGAACCCCGATTTCCTTGCGGCCAGGGACAACGAATTCCAAAGCACCCGGCAACGCACCAGGGCTCCGCAGTTCACAAGCTACTGGCGAATTGACAGTGAAATTGCGCAAGAGGACATACATTGAGCCTGCAAGGATTCACCTCCAGCACAATTAGCAAGAAGTCCCGCGTTGCTTGCATCCGGCAGCATGGTTCGAGAAAATCGGTTCCCCCGTTGCGGCGAACTTGTCATGTTCCGTTTGGAGTTCCTTTGACCGGACGTCCGAGCAGTTGACGACCAGGTCGGCACGACGGGGCTTCAGTTTGTCTGCCATCTTGGTATTCAGCCGCCGTTGCCAGGTCTTCGTCCAAACAAACATCAAGTCTCGTGGGCACCGACGCGGACGGAGCAGCTTCGAACCTGGTGACTTTCGCCAGCCCGCAACACAGCTGACCAAAAGCCAACCCTGTTATTGAATCTTTCCATTGAACGACAAGTCGAGACGTTCAATGGACAAATGCGCCGGACGAATGCCGCTGATTGGGATATGGATGGGGATCGCGTGGATGCCACAACACACGATCGACACTCGTGGGCGGCCCTCAAAAGGTCGGACGACAGGAAGCGCCTTGTCATGCCGGTGTGTAATATCCGAGCTGTTGCGAAAACTCGCGGAGACGACACGAGGTTCTTTGCTCACTACCGGCTGCGGGACTGCAGCGTAGACCACGGTGGAGAATCACCGCAGCACCTTGCCATGAAGGAAGCTCTGGCGTGGAAAATCGGGACGGTTCCCGGTTGGCATTCAGTCATCGAATTCCCGCACCATCGAGGGAGTGGATCATTGACGTCCTGGCGGAGTCCGACGACAAGCACCACTGCGTTGCCTTCGAGGTGCAGCTGTCGTCACAGCCAATGGAGAACTATCGTCACCGCTCCCAGCGCTACTTCGACGACAACGTTTTCCCTGTATGGCTGGTGCCGCGACACCTTGAGTACAGTCCCATCCAAGTACCGGTTGTAGTCGCCGGGTTCGGAAAGTCCTCCGAGGTCCCCGACTCTCTCTCTCTGATCTTCTGAAGCTTGAGGTCAATCACAACCTATCCCTGAAACATGAAGTCCTCGGCGAATTCATCACCGCTCTATTAACCAAGGGCCCTGATTGGCAGCTCGGAACCCCAGCGAAGCAGCAGGACGACTGGGATGACGAACAAGATCAACATATTGAGGCGCAACTGGCTAGAACCGAACGTGTTATCAGGGCCGAGGCCGTGGAGAAAACCAATCGCAGCAGTGTAGCCCCGGAGAAGGCATTCGAACCACACACCGTACATACCGAATTCAGCCCCTTCGTTTGGGCAACGTTGACCGACTGCTGGAAATGCACGTGCCAGATGGTGCTGTGGGAAGCTTCCAACGGCCATTCCGGCGCACAGTACTCGTCAGCACCCCCTCTGAACGTGAAAAGAGAAGTTGGCCTCAAGCGGTATGAAAACCACCCGGACGTTCACCAAGCCATCAATATATGGATCAAGCAGTCGGGAGCTAAGGTGGCAAAGGCGCGGATTGAACTGCGCAGCAGCCAAGCCAAAGGTGAGTCGTACAGCGCTTTCGTATGTCCAAGTTGCAGCGCACTTATGGGCCAGCAATTTATCTCGAGGATCAACACCGAACACGGGTCGGTCATCAGCGCCCCCTGCTCCGAACAAGTCGGCCGTTATGAGATCATCTTCAAATCTTAGCCACGCCAATGAGTGTTCTGCGGTTGACCCTAATCATCAATCCGCAGCTGCCCCTTCTGAATCCACCCCTGCCTCACACCCAAAGACCTTACTGCAGGTTGAACCGATCCGTCAGTGACCGGGTTAGTTTCCCTGGGACATCCAGTAGTCGTTGAGTGCCTGCACGGCCTGCTCCTTCGTCATCCGGAAAACGACTGATTCATCAATACCCGCAGTATGGGTGAGTTGCCAGACCAGTGCCAGGGGAAGCGCCAACTCCGGCACGGACGCAGAACCACGCGCAGGCAACACCCTCTCCTCGAGGCAGGCCCAAAATTCGTCGTCGCCGACCATGAGCTGGTCCTGAAGGATATGGTTCCAGATCGAAGCCGAGTATGTGCTCCGGTCCACCGGGCGCGAAATCCGGGTTCGCAGGACTCGACCGTCGGCCAGCACAAGTCGGTACGTTGCGTGATGGCGTACGGGCTTACCGCGCGCATTCACCACCAAGTCCCACTGTTCGGTCACGCAGAATTTCTCATGCTCATCCCGGCCACCGAGCCGACGGGTGCTCACGCCGCGGAACCGGTGAGCCAGGCGGTCAGCTGTTCATCCGTGGATAGATCAATGAGTTGGACCAGTGCCCAGTTCTCCCGGTGGTTCGGGGCGGCGTGTAGGTGGTCTTCCCAATCTTCGGCGTAGTCCCTCAATGCGTCGACGAAGTCTTCGAGTGCTTCCGCCAGCTCGGTGGCCTCAGCGGCGAATGGCTGCCCGGGCATGAAGACAGCCCACGCCCCATCTTCATTGACGACGTGAACGTTCGGCACGACCGTTAGCGCCAGGAATCGGCGCAGGCTCTCACCGTTGACCACGGCCGCCGGCGCCCGGTCGGGACGGCTGATCGTGGACAGCCCGCCTCGTTCGCTGGAATCCAGGATCGCCTTCAGCGATTCCCGCGCCTGGGTAAACCCGTAAACACGTCCGCTGGCGCTCTCATGTGTAGGAGTACTCATACGACCCATCATCCACACGTACATCATGTACGTCAAGTACATATAGACGAAATAGACAACCCACGACCACCCGGACACGACGCACCCGCGTTCACCGACCACCTGAGGCCACACGATGGAAGCCTAAAAGTAGAATATGACGCAAGAACCGTGACCAACACCGCCCAACGATGGATCCCGAATGAACCTGTTTTTGCAGAATTCGAAGTTGGCGCCCAAACAAGATCGAAGGGCACGGACGGGGCACTCCCCCTTTTCAACCAAAAACTTCCACAATCCACAACATTTCATAATCTTTAGAAACAGCAAAGAATCCCGCAAACACGTGGTTGTTGATAGACAGCGACACCGTTCAGAATCCAGGCGGTGAGATTCTCTTGGCCGCCGGGTCGAGTCCGGCCCGGGGCACGAAATGGCCTCTGCCTGCGAATATGTTCCTTAGTTCAGAGGCAATCGAAGCCAACTCCCCTTCTACTCCCCCAATTCAGCAAACTTTTCTCCCGATGCTGCTCCCCTTTTTCAGCTGAGCCAGCTCCCCTCTAGAAAAGAATGACGCAAAGTTTCTCGGAAATAAGCGGTTTCCACCCCACCTGGCCCCCGACACCACGGCGGTCAACGGTGAAGCTTACGATCACCCTGCTCCCGAGACTCCAAGACTTCAGGACTTCTGAATTTCGACAAAGGCGTAAACTTGCCACCTACCAACCGACGCCGAATGTCCCACCTCGTCGGGACAGCGAACCCTACTGCAATCCCAAAGGCCAGCCGCCCACGCCACCTGGCGGTGGCTAATTACCCTGCGCATTTCCGGGTTCGCCGCAACCCTGGCAACCCCTCCGGGGATGCCAACGCCTTCAACTGCTCAGCGGACCCAAGATGCCAGCTGCGAGCTGGACCCTTGAAGTCCGACGACACGTTGCAATGAGGTTCGCGCTAGGTTTTTTATGTATCGTCTACCCTCCGCACGTTCATCGGGCATTTAGTCGGGCGGTGTCAGCGGCTATCCGGCGAACGCGGAAGCACACGGATTGTTTGTTGGGAAATTTGGTGGTCACAGGACCGGTGGTGAACCGGCTTGCGGGCGGCGCTGAGGTCCGGCGCCACCCATACGATATCGATCTCGACCGGAGGCCACACGGTGCAAATTCACAGCGGGAGAGACTCGAGCAATGTCGTCACCTTCGCCGCCGTCGACGGAGAGACTGTCGCAAAGCGATGCGCTGGGAAACTTTGCCTACCGCACTTTTTATCGTCAGTCATCGACCCGGACCTCGCCTTGGCGCTCGTCCCCGAGCATGCGACCGAAGGCATCGAAGTATAGACGCCACCGGCCTGGGGCTTGCCTCGGTCACCTTATCTCGTTAGAACCGACAGACGCCCGCCTCGACACTCTGGATGACGTTCCACAGGTCTTCTACCTTGTGTGAGGGATTTGAGGATCTGTTAGGCCGCTGAGCCCTTTGAGATACCCGACCGGCGGTGTAGACTGATGGTCTACCCGGACGTGAAGAGGGTGCATCGTGAAGATCTTGGTGGTAGGGGCCGGCCTCGCTGGCCCGACAGCGGCGTTTTGGCTGATCAAGGGCGGACACGAGGTCACGATCGTCGAACACGCCCCCGAGTTGCGCAGCGGCGGCTACTTGATCGACTTCTGGGGCGCCGGGTTCGATGTGGCAGAGCGGATGGGCATCGTTCCCGAACTGCGTGAGCGTGGCTACGTCTTCACCGAGGCGAGGGTGATCAATCGGGATGGCCGCAAGGTGGCGTCATTCAACCCCGCGGTCATCATTGAGTCTAACGACCGCTATCTCACCATTGCCCGCTCGGACCTCTCTGCGGTGATCTACGATGCCCTCGGCCGGGCCGCCGAACTGCTGCTCGGAGACACTGCGCAACACCTCGACGACGATGGCGAGCGCGTTCGGGTCACGTTCGAGGGCGGGAGCATCCGTGACTTTGACCTGGTCATCGGCGCCGATGGACTTCACTCCCGGGTCCGGAAACTCGCATTCGGGCCCCAAGAGCAGTACGAGACGTATCTGGGCATGGTGGTCGCTGCGTTCGAGGTGGAACGGTATCCGAAACGCGACGAGTTGGTCGCCATGATGTATGCCGACATCGGCTTCCAAGCTCTGCGGCTCTCGTTCCGAGACGACACCACGCTGGTGCTGTTCAGTCTTCGGTACGAGGGAGATGTGCCGCTCGATCGCGCGGGACAAGAGGCCCTGCTTCGGGCAAAGCTGACCGACGCGGGGTGGGAGGTTCCCACCATGCTGGCGCTGATGTCATCGTCAAGGAACTTCTACTTCGACTCGGTGAGCCAGATCCAGATGCCGTCCTGGTCGACCGGGCGCGTCGCCCTGGTCGGCGACGCAGTGGCGTGCCCGTCGTTCCTGGCCGGCCAGGGCTCGGCGCTGGCCATGGTGGAGGCTTATACGCTAGCGGCCGAACTCGTAACGACGCCCGCAGGAACGGGCGACGGACACCGCCAGGCATTCGCCCGTTACCAGGAGCGACTGGAGTCGCTGCTGCGCTCCAAACAGGATGCCGCTCGAGGGCTGGGTCTGGCCTTCGCCCCTAAGAACAGGCGGCAGCTCTTCGTACGAAACGCGGTGATGAGAATGATGGGGCTGCCCAAGGTTGCCGATCTGGTGATGGGTAGGAGCTTCCACGACCGCGTGGAACTTCCGTCGTTCCCGGAACTGAACACGGGGCGTTGAGCGAATGGTTCGAGCTCGATTCACGAAGCTGGCTGCCCATCAGCAACAGGCGATCGGGCAGGCGGCTCTTGTCGAGTTCGCGAGCCACGGATTCCATAACGCCTCCCTTAATCGGATAATCGAGGCCGCGGGGATCTCCAAGGGATCGATGTACTACTACTTTGACGGCAAGGAGGATCTCTATGCCTACGTCGCCCAGCTTGGACTGGCCGGACTATTCGAGCAAGTCGGGCCACTCCCAGACTTGGGAGTGAGCGATGCCGCCGCGTTCTGGTCAGTGCTGGGCGACTACTACCTCCGGCTGATGAGAGCGCTCGTTGCGTCCCCGCAGTTGGCCGCCCTGCTGAGGGGCTGGGCTGCTGCGGCGAAGAGCCCCGAGTCCCAGAGCGCGCAGGTGGAGCTGGAGCGGACATCCCTTCCATGGATCGAGCAGGTGCTCGCCACCGGGCAGAGCGTGGGCGCGGTGCGCGACGATGTGCCGCCCACCCTGCTTATCGCTGTCGCGATGGGCATGGGCGAGGCGATGGATGTCTGGCTCATGTCCCAGCAGGTCGAGGATGACGCGCTTCCGGGTCTGATCGGCTCGCTGATGAGCATGATCCGCGGAGCCATCGGCCCCCAGACGCCGGCCGTCGACGAGAACCGCGTCCGAGACTGAATGCTCGCACTAACTGAGGCTCCTGCTCATGGCAGGAGAACATCGAAGCATCCGCTAGCGGAACGTTGCGCAGTCCCACAGGTCGTTCCGCTTACGGCGTGCCACCTGGTCGTGGCGAATACATCGTCGTTAGGTTTTTGGGCGTCCTCTCTGGTGGAAGGGAAGCGCCGTTCCCTTATCAAAGGAAAGGACTCCTTACACGGGTGTAAAAGTAAACCACTCGCCGCCGTCCTTAGTCAGAAAAATGATCAATCTACCAATAGTTTCCAGTGGGTCGCCGTCGGCGCTACGGCTCTCCGGAACAGAACCCAAAAAAGAGGCTTTTGACATCATCCAAGGTCCGGAAGGCCCGCAGACGAAGGACATTCGCCAGCCTTGACCACCGGCCCCAAGGTCAAAAGATAGCCAATTCGCAAGATTTCCTCTGGTACCACCCAGCGACCCCAATGACCCGAGGAGCTGCCCGGAGTTAACCGTGCAGCAGCCCTGAGGCCGCTGGAGGGCAATCACCGAGAAACGGGTTCCTGCCCTGGCGTGCCGGGCTCCGACGAATCTCGCTTCGGGTGCCGGCGTTGGCTTCTGAGCTGGAGAATCCGCGCCGCTCCGGCAATCGCGACTAGGAGCCCACCCGCCACGGCGGCGATGAACAGCGCCATACCCAACGACAGCTCTCCGGCCGCGCCAAGGTAGTCCACAGTCACTCGTTCCTGATTCTGCAGGATAAAGATGATGAGCAACACCAAAATGACCAGTCCCGCACTGACAGCCACCCAGACCACCCCGGCCCGCGTCACTTCCTCGGCTTTGGCATGCATGGGTTTCTTTGGCGGGAGTTTCGGTATGGAAGGCCCCTGTTTCTTCACAGAATGCGAGGCTGGCGTCGGACCCGTTGAAGGGTCCGGCACTGAATATGCAGCCATGTCTCCACCGCCTCAATGCAGTTCAACCCGCCCACAACGGGCTCGTACTGCAAATGCTACGCCGCCGCGCACCATGCGTCACCTATCCCGTGCCGCGTCTTCAAAACTGCCAGCTCCGCCGGCGCAAGAGTGGCTTCCGCCAGATCGGGCCCAGCGGTTGACGCGGGCCTTCGTGCAGCGTCAAGGACGCAGTTCAGGGTAAGAAGCCAGCACCGTGTCAATCGCTTCAAGAATGGGGGTCACCATCAGCCAGCCAAGGCCCATCGGCACTCAAGCCACCTACCCGTGATCATCCCCAACGACGCATAGAGCGGCCCGGGGGCTCACAGCCCGAAGGTTAGGGGCGTGTTGCCTCACTGCAGTGTCTCCTATCGTCACAAGCCCACGACTCAGGCTGCTGGACGCTGGACATGCGGGATAATCGACGGTGTTGGGCCGGCTCCGCTTCAAGGTTTCCTACCGGGCCGGATCTTACCGAGGAACACGGTTGGAGCAGTCGCGTCGTTACCGGGCGACGCCGTATGGTAGTTATCTCTGTGGTTCGGTTAGGGTTGCATACCGTGTCCAGGCTCAGCCCACTCCGTGCACTGGATCTCAGTGGTTGACTAAATGGATTGATGCCTTCCGGCCCCGCTTCAGCGGTCGCTGGCAAGGCCCAGACTTGAAGGCAGGAAATGACCAGACAGGGCAGCGCCCAGGCGGGCGAGTCACCGTGAGGCGCAGCGCCGCCGACGGCACGCGGCGACCGCGCCATGGCGAGGTCCTAGAACTGTTCCTTTTCGTTGTAGCCGCTACCATCGTCGGTGGCGTCACCGGTCTGGTGGCTGCGAGCTTCCGTCTCCTGCTTGACTTCGTCGCCAGCCTGCGCCAATCCCTGTCGCAGTGGTCCCACGGCTATACGTTTCTGGGGCTGCTGCTGATGATGGCGGTATGCGGGCTCGCGACCGCGATTGCGGCCTGGCTTGTCCACCGCGTGGAACCGCATGCCGAGGGCAGCGGGATCCCGCGCGTTGAGGCGATAGTGGAAGGCCGCACGGAACCGGGACGTTTCCGAATCCTTCCGATCAAGTACCTCGGTGGCCTGCTGGCGATCGGCGCGGGACTTGCGCTCGGGCGCGAGGGACCATCGGTGCAGATGGGCGGAACCATCGCCGTCGCGACCTCAAGGATCCTGCGCCGGAACCGTGCCGACATGCAGATCCTGGTGGCCGGGGGCGCCGCGGCAGGGCTCGCAACGGCATTCAACGCGCCCCTCGCGGGAGGGGTGTTCGTCCTGGAAGAACTGTTCAAGCGCTTCGACCTCCGGACAACGCTGGCGACGATCGTTGCCTCCGGCGCCGGGTTCGCGTGTGCCCAGGTCCTCATCCGCAACACCGCAGACTTCACTACACCCCAGTTTCAAGCCCCACGGATCGCGGACGCACCCGCTGTCGTCGTCGTCGGTATCCTGTGCGGCATCCTCGGTGTCGCCTATAATCGTGCGATCATGGCGAGTCTGCGCTACGTTGACGCCAGCAAGATCCCCGTTGTCGTGCGGGCCCTGGCCATCGGCGCGGCTGTCGGTGCGCTTGGATGGTTCGCCCCTCAGGTGGTCGGGGGCGGCGATAACCTCACGCAGCAGGCGCTGCTGGGCCACGGAACGCTGTTAAGCGCGTGTATTCTGCTTGCAGTGCGTTTTGCCCTGGGTGTCCTCTCGTACGCCGCAACCACCCCCGGAGGGCTTTTCGCGCCGATGCTCGTTCTCGGTACAGACATCGGGCTGATCGTGGGCCTTGCGGGTTCCTACATTTCCCCAGGACACGCACCCGAGGCCGCAGGGCTCGCGCTCATTGGCATGGCCGCGTTCTTCACGGCTACCGTGCGCGCCCCCGTAACGGGTCTGGTCCTCGCGACCGAGATGACCGGATCGGTCGTCTTGCTGCCACCCATGCTTGGTGCGTGCGCAGTGGCCATGCTCGTAGCGATGTTGTTCAAGAGCGAGCCGATCTACGACGCCCTGACGTCCCGGGCCGCACAGGCCGCCCGACGCAACGCCGACGACGCCACATAAGGGGCCGATCCATGGTCGCCTGAGTGTCCGCTGGCAACGCGGCACTGACTGTCGGCTCGGTTTTGCCCGCTGATGCCAGCCAAGTTGGCGACGCCGGCACAGGTGCCGGTATCCGCGCTGCCTTGCGGACGTTCCTCACAACACACGACCCCGTCTGGCCGATATCGAGCGAACGCATCACAAAGACGGCCGCGAAGAGGGAAATCACGTCTTACTTACCTTTTTCAGCAAAAAATTGTCCCATTCCATGGCATATCTTCTGCGGTCGGGGTCCAATGTCCACTCATCTATTTCGGTTCTGGGGGCGCAAAAGTGGCTAGATTCCCTGGTTTTTTCGTGTACGGGCACTTTGGTGCGGTGGCAGGCACCATTCGAGCCTTCGTTCGCGGCAGTGCTGCCTATATTCTGCCTTGAAGGGACCACATGCATCACCCGGCATCCAGTCAACCAAGTCTCATCGCCGGGCAAGAAAGTCTGGAGCCGAGGGCAATACAGAGAAAGTCTAAACTACCAAAATTCCATCCAGGAGTGGCCACCAAGTCGCGGTCAGACCCCGGTAACTCCGTCAATGCACGAGGAGATTCATTCGTTAAGCACGTACAAGTCCTCGGGCTGGCAGATGTGCCAGCACCCCCTGATCAAGACAGGCGCTCATACGCATACATGCCTCCCAGGCTACGACTGCCGCCTTCTTGTCCCCACCGTCCAGTTTGTCAGGTCCGGCGATGGCCACGGCGAGTACAGACCTCGACCCCACGACTTGCATGATGCCAGGTGGCCACCCTGTGGGCAGTGCCCTGGCGCGTCCGACAATCTCGATGGCATATCGGCCCTTCTCGGCAACCCAAAGGGCGACCGCGGCTGAGTGGAGGCTCGCTACTTGGCCTACGGTACGGATGCCGATCGAAGCCAGGTACCGATCTCGCGTCGGCCCCACCCCGAGCAGCGCTTGCACCGGCAATGCGGCCACGACCTCGGGAACGCTAAGGCTGGCATATCCAGGGTCTAGCATTGCAGCCGCGTGTCGTCGGGCGTCGATGTGCATGATTACCTCGGACTGCCACGTCATTGCCTCCCAGTCGACGCTGACTTTCCTGGGTGTCGACCCGATCCGGGCGATGATGCTGTCCACAGCCAGGATGCCAGCAGCGTCGATCGACCTCAGTGCGACTGCCACACCGATGTCGATCTCCCGGGCAAGCATCCCAGCCAGTTCTGCAGGTTCCACGTCATTGCTCCATCCGGAAGCGGATCTCCACTTCGCCGAAAACTTCGGTCCAGGATGTGTCCGCTGGTTTACTACCTCCGGGGAGTACATCAGGCGTCGACACCACAAGTCGGGTACGTCGGATGGAATTCAGCACGTCACTCTGCAAAGGGGTATCCCAGGCAAGGAGAGTGCTGCGCAATTTTTCGTCTGAGAGACCGGGAATTTGGCGCGCAGTTAAAATTGGTGCAATCTGGCGACTGGGAGGCTTTTCCGACGTTGGTTCGGCCCTGCCCTCAGACGTGTTGCGGGACCCAATGTCCACAGCAGTAAAGTTCAGCTTCGCACGCAGCGTCCCTCCTTCCACAAGGACCCGCGGGATACCCCGCGATTGCGCCTCTTTCAAAGCCGCCAACTGGCGACGTGCCAGATACAGCGCCAATCCCTTCCGTACGTGTGCAACTCCAGCCTGGGTCAGCCCGCCTTCGTCCGTATCTCCGCGTCGAAGCGTGACTGCTAGCTCGTCCAAGGCATCCTTTCCCGGAACTGGGCCTCCCGTCAGAAGCGTGGTTCCTCCGCCGTCATCCGGGAATAGCTGAGTCGCCGACATATCAATCAACTCCACGCTAATACCCGTCTGAGCAAATTCCTCCACCGTCAATTCGGCTGCTTCCTGCAGAGATGAGAGTCTCTCCTCCTGACTCGTGTGGGCCGCAACAATCGATTCAAGGGTTTCGAGAAGCAGGACGGCGACGAAGTCCGCGAAACCCACATCAAAGACACTGGGCTGCTCAGGCATTTGAGATCCTATCGTCCGGGGCTACTTCGGATTCAGCGGTTGGTAGTCGGTGTGGAAATTGATCCTCACCCCACCCATGATTTCCACCTCAACACTTGAAGACGAAGTCGATGACGAGGCTGAGGTGCTGACCTGCATGGACGTGTAGGCAGTTGAAGCAGATGCTTGAACCCACGATGAGAGGAGTCCACCGGTTTTGGCCTTGGCACGGAAGTCGAACTGGGACCTCGACACGGATGAGGAATGGCTAGTGAAATAGTCCGATTCGAAGGCCCGAAAATTCAGACGCGTTTCAATGACACCATTATCGACAACCAGTCGGACCATTCCCATCTTGACCATTTGTTGGAACATGTCGTATTTGTTGGCCGCGATCCGTTTAGCTGCAGCGTCCAGCAGCGCCTTGTAAGTGCCATCTTTGAGAGTTTCCTCCGTTGCAACCTGGTTGCCGCCCTCAACGCCTGGAATCTCGAGCGCCTTGTTGAGCGCAGCTGCCTCAGGGGCGGAAAGTTTCGTTCCCAGAGCGACCTTGCTGGGTGGGGCGGTGGCGTTTTGGACATCCGGCGGCAGCACCTTCGATAGCCACTGCATCACCTCGGCCGGGCCGATGTCGTCCTTGGTGTCGTTGATGAACGAGATCAGCGTCTTGGACGTTGCCTCCACGAGTTCTATGAACGCCTGCTGCTGTCTGATATCGGCAGCAATTAGGGCGTCAAAAACGTCCGAAATCAGCTTGGTCGTGAACTCAGGAAAACCTATTTCGTTGACTCTTGCTGCGCGATCCATTGCGCCCTGGCTAGCAGCCATAATGTTTCTCCTTCATTGGCAACAGCATTGTAGAAGCGTAGTGAAAGGATTTGCCGGCATATCTGAAAAATAACCATAATATATATCAGTATTTGTTCAACCAAAAGAACGGGAGTCCGGCAAAAAATATTGTGATTCGAAGTAGAATTAAAACTCTTTAGGTCCAAAAATATTCCGCTGGGCCGGGGAGGACGGCGTTACACCGTCTTAGCAACAGCGTTGTTCAGTAGTCGCGTGAAGACTTTTCGTGCTGAAAGGAATCCTAGGACTCCCCGGGGTGACGCGCCCTCAGTTTCGAGGTATCCGAAGGGGCTTCAACCTACTTGACGACAACCAGCGTCTTGCCCACAAGTATTTTGGCGTCCGGTCCGGAGAGTCCATTGAGGAGTGCAAGATATGCAGGGTCCAAGCCGTAGTAGGCGGCGATGGTTCGAAGGGTGTCCTGGGGTTCGATGTTCCATGCGAGCGGGCCGGGGATCCGGATTTTCTGGCCGACGGTGATTCTGTCGGGGTGGATGCCGTTGTGGGCGGCGATGGCATTGACACGGCCGGGAATGCCGTAGTAGTTGGCGATGTGTGAGAGGGTGTCGCCAGCCTTCACCACCCAGCCGACTTCGACGTGAGGTGGCGGCGGAGTGGAAACCGGCCCATGGTTGCTGGGAAAGTATTGGGTGACGCCCCAGGTGCTGGTGCTGTCGTAGACGTCCGCGGGGACACCGCAGTCATCTCCCCAGTAGAGGTCCACGATGGAGATGTGGATGTGGTCGCTGTGGGGGTGTGAACCTGTATAGGGTTGCCATTTCCAGCCGGTGTGGTTTCCTGCGATTTTGGGCCGGACGCCTTCGGCTTCGGTGCCCATGTCGTGGATGAGGTATTGGAACTTTTCGTTGGCGTCGCGGCGAAGGTACTCTGCGAGGTCCCTGCCGGCGGCCGGGCTGATGCCCTGTCCGGTGGCGTGGATGCCGATGTCAAAGGCCATGCAGATGCCCTTTTCATTCGGATTGTGCCCGGTGAGGTTGTCGGCTGCCTTGTACCCGGTGATGAAGCCCAGATCTGGGCCGCGGCCAGGCCACGCCTGATTTAGTTCGCCCTCAAGTGTGGTGAGCGACTTGGCGGGACGGACGAAGGGAACACTCATGTTTGCCACGATAATCTCCGTTCGAGGGGATGGTCTCTGATCTTGAAACCTGCTTCAACCGTAGCCATCGGCAGACGTGGCCAGCCATACGTGCTTTTACGTAGACCCTTGATCCAACTTCGTCCCATTGCCAGCGCCCACATGTCTGAGCATGGCCTTGGCGGCAACGCTCTGCTATGGTCCACTTCAAGGCGGTACTTGCCTTTCTCGGGGGTGGGGAATGGATAGGGTCACCGGGTCGTGGCTGGCGGACCTTCGAACTGCAGCAGCAGATGCCGTGGAAGGTCGTGCACAGATAGCCAGGCTCATTGCCAAGACCATCCCGACTGACCAGGTGATTTTTGCCGATGTCGACTTTCTTGCTGCACACCTGGTCCTCTCCGACGAACTGAATGCCAGCGAGCCATTCAATGCCGAAGTCCTGCTCACACAGCCCGGTTACCACCCAGCCATCCTCAGTTACCTGACAGACCCGGAAGATCGCACGCCCAGACGCGTATCTGACGTGGCCACCTTTGAACACTGGACGAATTCGGTGGCATACCGGGAAGTTTTTCATGCGGAAAACTCGCGCTATCAACTCAGCATGGTTACCACGCTGACTCCGCCGGCCAATGGTTCGGGTTGGGTCCTTACCCGGTCGATGCGTGATTTTACCGACGACGACGTTGCCGCTGCCAGGTGGCTGCTGCCCTTGCTTGTTGTCTTTGAAGAACTATTCGCGCACGTTGGCAAGCAAAGAGCTGCACTGGGTGGAACCAGCGCCCTCACTCCGAGGGAGTCAACCATTCTGGCCTGCGTTGGCAAGGGCTGGACAGCTCTTCGCATTTCCCGCCATTTGGGCATTAGCCCGCGGACAGTGGAAAAACACCTGGAAAACGTCTATGCCAAGCTTGGCTGCAACGACCGCTTGCTGGCCGTAAAGAAGGCCGAAACCATGGGACTACTGTCAGCTCGAAGATAGTGTCTGCGGACCCGGAGCCGCATCAACGATGTTGCTAACCAACTAGCCCCGTGCCTCAGTTGGGAAGCACTCGAAACAGCTTTGGCCATGCCTTGGCGCTCTTGGTGTGCTGATGGCATCCCCCGCGGGACATGGAAACCCTCCCCTCCGGCTTTGAGTTAACCGTCGTTCTGATCTAGAAATCACCATGCCCGAAATGCCGTCCCCGGCCAACACTGCCGGCACCTCGATCTCGAGACCACCCGTCAGAACCCTGCGCCTGAGCGTCAAATGGTCATCACGGACGGTATAACCCGCACTGCCCCGAAAAGGGACACTGCTGGACCTGCATTTGACGATACCGGCAGGCAAGTCCGCTATGACGTCGACAGTCACCAAGCGCCGCCCATCTTTTACTCATCCATTTCAACCGAAAACTACGGCAACTGCTGACGCTTCGTGGGCACCCTCGGTGAAGGCTCCCGAGAATACAGGGCTAGTGATAGACAGTGGCACCCCTCAACACCACGGCATTGAGATTCTCTTGGCCGCCGGTTCGAGTCCAGTCCGGGGTACCAAATGTGGCTCTGACCTGCGGTTATGTGCCGCAGGCCAGAAGCGCCTAAGGCCAAAAAGGGCCCAAGTCACGTTTTGCTTACGTTTCTGAACGGAAACTAGGTCACGTTTTTCAACTGGCGGGCGGGAAAGCCGCTGAAATCCAAGGTTTTCCTGTCCCAGAAACATTGAGAAAGTGACCGGCAGGAATTGGCCCTCCGATCGCCGCACTCACGGAACTGACCGGTTTAGGCGACCAATGTGAACCGTGCCTCTGGCCCTGTTCGGTGGAGGGCCGGGATACGGGTGCCGGCTGTAGCGCAAACTGGGAAGGTCCCAGCTTCGCTCCGGTCCTCGAGATCGTGGTGTTCGACGGCCGCAACACAATCGCAAGACAACAGTTGAGAACAATGCAGTTGCCCAGTCGTTCTCTTCGCATTTTAAAAAGGCATTGTGGTGCACCACGGGACGTATCCCATGGCAGCGCGGACAGCGGTCATGGAATGCATCGAGTCTTGGTCCAACCGGCGCCAGCCCCATGCCAACGATGAAGGCCTGCCACCGGCACGGGCCTTCGCCGAGTACACCATTCAAATCAAAGAATCCGCGGCGTAAGAAGAAAAATCAATCAACGCCTCATAAACTTTACGGGCACACGTCCAATTCCCGTTGGTACCGCCCGACTTGAAAAATTC
>NZ_JBCHVD010000022.1:0-53415 GCF_046736435.1 Arthrobacter sp. LAPM80 | reverse complement strand
AGAAAAAGGCAGCGGCAGACACGGCGCACTGACGATTGCGCGCTGACACCGGCGGCCGCCCGGGCCTACGGTTTTCAGGGTTTAGCCAAACGTTATCGAAGTTTTCAAGACAGAGCCATGGGGACAGTTCGCCCCGCACCGGAAATAAATGAAACTCTTTCCAATCCATAACGCCCTGTGCTTCGAATCACCAAGTGGACGCACCCAACGATGGACCGTCCACCCTTGTATCAGGAGGATTCTCATGCAAAAGAAATATGCTTTGCTGATTGCGCCGGTGCTCGCGCTGGCCGCATTGTCCATGTCCGGAGGGGCCGCCATGGCCGCCGACGGAGACACCACCACTTTCGAGGCGAATTTGGGGGCCATCAACGGCAGCAACGCCACGGGTTCCGTGTGGATTTCGCTCAGCGGTGACCAGGCCAAAGTGACCGAGAACGTCAGTGGCTTGGCCGCCACCTTCGACGGCAAACCCTACCCGCACGTGCAGCACATACACATCGAGGGTGCAGGCGTTTGCCCGACCCCCGCAGCCGACACCAATGGTGACGGTGTCATCAGCACCACTGAGGGCGGCCCGTCCTACGGCAAGATCGGCACCACCCTTTCCACCAGCGGTGACACAAGTGACAAGGCCGCGCTGGATTTGGCTGTTGCAGGGATGGGGGCCAGCTACTCGTATGAGCGGACCTTCACCATGAACGCGGCGACAGTTGCCTCGTTGAAGGCCGGAAAGGCCGTTGTTGTTGTCCATGGTTTGGATCCGGCAACATTGTCCGCCGCAGGCCAGGCGGCCAAGAGCGAATTGGTCCCGTCCTTGCCGTTGGCTGCAACGTCACCGGCCCTGTGCGGGACGTTGGCACTCTCCCAAATGGCTGCCATGCCAGGTGGCGCCCCCGGAACCGGCGTGACAACACAAGTGGCATCGAGCAACGCCTCGACCTCACCGGAGGTTGCCTGGTTTGCCGGCGGCGGAGCGCTGGTGCTCGCAGCCGGTGCAGTCCTGGCCGTCAACCGTCAAAAGACAGTCACAGCAAAGTAGCGGCGGTCGATTCCCCATGGTAGCCACCAGCAGCCGTCGCGGACGCCTCATGGCGTCCGCGACGGCGGCGGTGCTCCTGACATCCCTCACCTTTGGTGTTGCCGGATGCGGGTCGGCAACCGCCCCCAGTACCCCCAGCACGACGCCGGGCGCCCAGTCTGCGGGCAGCACTCAAGCTGCGCCTTCCGCACCAGCAAAAGCTGCGCCGTCGTCCGTTCCGGCACCCTCCCAGAGTGCTCCTCCGCCAGTCCAAGGCGAAATTCTTCCGGCATCGGCACCCGTGTCCTTGTCCGTCCCCGACATTGGCCTCACCACGAACTTGATCACCCTGGGCAGGGATAACAAGGGTGAAGCCGAGGTGCCTCCCGGCGAAGCGGGCTCCCCCGCCGGCTGGTACAAGTTCTCCCCAACCCCCGGAGAACTGGGCCCGTCGGTCATTTTGGGCCATGTAAACACCACCACCATTGCCGAAGGAGTGTTCTTTCGACTTCATGAGCTCAAGAAGGGCGAACAGTTTTCAGTCACCCGGGCCGATGGAACAGTAGCCAACTTTGCTGTGGACAGAAGCGAAGTTTTCAAAAAGAACGCATTTCCCACACTGGCCGTATATGGCAACACTCAACGCGCCGAGATTCGCCTCATCACCTGTGGCGGCTATGAACCGAGCACGGGTGAATTCACCGAAAATACCGTGGTCTATGGGCACCTTGTGTCCAGCCACGCCGGCTAGCGACCCGCAATGGCGCCCCAAAGCCCTGGATTGGACCACGATGAATAAGATTTTCAGCCTCACCGGAGCCCTGGCGGTCGCCGCCACACTCACGTTGTCCGGGTGCGGCATCGGGCCAGAAACCGGACCCCCTTCCAGCGCAGGATCCGTACCCTCGACGGCGTCGGGCATGGCGATGCCCGACGCCGGGTCCATGGAGTTGATGATTCACATTAAAGGCGGAAAATTCATCGATCCCAAGCCCTTGTCTGCCGGGGCCACAGTTACTGTCATGAACATGGAAGGCGCTGCCCAGACGGTCGTCTCGGATGATTCCACCAGCTTCAATGTCAGTATTCCCGCCGGCGGCATCGCGAACTTTGTGGCACCCAAAAAGCCAGGCAGCTATCCATTCCATAGCGAAACAGCGGACATGCATGGTGTTTTGACAGTGCTTTCAACACAGCCTTCACAGGCGGCCACCATGGTGTGTGCCGACGAAGCCAAAAAAAACGTCAAAGAGATCCTGGCTCTTCCCGACCTTCCCCGGACCACTGATAATTGGGACGGGACTACGTTTTCATGCACGTACCCGCTCAGCATTGGCGACTTCAGAATGACCGTGACGGAGGCGGGCAGCGAAGCCGACGCGGCGGCCCTGGCGAAGCAACTCGCCGTCACCCTCCAGGCCCACCCCATTGAGGGACTGTCCAACCTGGGCCTGCCAGGGTATGAATCTGGTGACGGTACCGTCATTTTCGTCAAGGACAACATGATGCTCCATGTTGATGCCACGGCATTCCCTGCCACCGTCGGACCCCACAAGGTCACCGCCAGCAACTTCGCCTACGAAGTGGCCACCACGATTTTAGGCTGCTGGACAGAGCACCATGGTTGATTCGCAGGGGTCCCTGGTCCCTGACCTGCCGGACATCGGCGCCGGTGAAACGGGCAGGATCCGCACCATCACCACCATCACCACCATCAAGGAGGAAGCCTAAACCTCGGTCCAGGCTAAGGCGCCCAGTCGTCGTCGTATTTTCCCTGGAAGCGTTCGCGCAGGTACTCCCCCACGACCGCTCCACCGAGATCCTCTGCGTCGGGGGCGACGACGCGACCTCCGATGCGCCTGGCGATGCCGTTGACGAAGCGCTCAAGCCCGGGGTCATCGCCCAGGCGGAAGAACGTCACCTGCGTGCCCGTCCGGCCAAGTCGGTCAAGTTCGGCGACAGTGAGGCGGATGGTTTCGGTATCTGGCGGCCAGGAGAACGACGACTCGCCGTCGGCCATCAGGTGCGCGGTTGGTTCGCCGTCGGTCACGATGAGCAGGATGTGCGCCATGGAAGGGTGTTGGCGAAAGAATCTGCCGGCTAGCAGCAGGCCATGGTGGAGGTTGGTGCCCTGTTCGTGCAGCGACGGCAACGCCGTGAGTTCGCCGATGTCCATGGTCTGCGCATAACGGCCGAACGTGACGAGTGCCAGCTGGTCGCCGCGAAAGCGGGTGGAGACCAGGTGGTGCAGGGCCAGGGCCGTGCGTTTCATCGGGACCCAGCGCCCCTCGGAGGCCATGGAGAAGGACACATCGACGAGGAGGGCGACAGCGGCCTGCGTGCGGGCCTCCGTTTCGGTGACCTCAATGTCCGCCACGGTCAGGTGCAGGCCGCTGCCGGGATCACCGCCGTCGGCCATGGTGCGGTGGATGGCGTTCGTCAGTGTCCGGGTGACGTCCCACGGCTCGGCGTCGCCAAACTGCCAGTCACGGCTGGAACCTGTCTGCTCACCGGCCGCGCCTGCGACGCGCGTGTCCCTGCCGCCCTGCCGGCCAGAGAGTTGTTTGGCGGCGTCCCTCAGCAGCGACTTGCCGAGCCGCCGCACAGCCTGTGGCGACAATCGGAGTTCCCCGTCGGAAGTGCGCCGCAGGTAGCCGCCGTCGTGCATGGCACGCTCAATTTCTGCCAAGGTACGCGCGGAGGCGGCAGCTTTCTCGCCGAGTTGGCGTGCCAGGGCGGCCAGATCCACATCGTCAAGATGCGCACCGTTGTGCAATTGGGAGAGTTGTTCGGCCAGCTCGTCGAGTTCACCGAGGTCCTGTAGGACGCCCGTGCCGTCACCAAGCCCAAGGCCCTCCTGGCCTCCGAATTTCTCCGAGCCCCTCCAGTCCTCAGCCGGACGAAGGGCCTGCAGGCTTGCGTCCAGCTGGTTGAGCTGGTCCATGAGTTCCGGCGAGCCGAAGGCCTGCGCGGACAGGCGCATCAGTTCCTCGCGCTGTTCCGCGGACATCGACTGGAACATCCGCTGGGCGGCGGCGGCGCGCCGGGCAAGGACGTCGATGAGTTCCTCCACCGATTCGGGGTTTTCGGGGAAGTATTGACCGTGCCGGGCCATGAACTGCGCAAAGTCCGCCTCGGTGTCCTCCCCGCGCCTGTGGTGCTCGAGCAGTTCGTTCAGGTCACGGAGCATTTCACCCACTGCGGCGCGGTCCTCCTCGGTTGCCCCTTCAAGCGCCTCCTTCATCCCCGCGAACCGCTGGTCAAGGACCTCGCGACCGAGCAGGTCCTTGATCCGTTCGTAGGCCTCCTTCGCCGTGCTTGATTGCCAGTCATAGGAGGCCAGCTCGTTGACGGCCGCCGCCGTGGAGGCGGGCAGGTTGTCCATCTGCATTTCCCTGAGCGCGCGCTCGTCGTTGTCCATCGTGGCGTCGCGGGCGAGCTGCTTGCGCTCCTCAAGGACTGCCGTGTCCAACAGCTTCTTCACTTCCTGGAGCGTCCCGTCGAGCCGGTGGCGCCCCAGCAGCTCACGACGGCGCTGCTGGACGCGGCCAGCCAGATCGTCAAGACCCAGCCGTTTGCCGCTGCCCCGGCGCAGGAACTCTTGCAGGGCCCGGCGGGGCGAGTAGCCGCCCATGACATCTTCGGCGATCGCGTCAAGCGCCTCGGCAAGATCGACCGGCGGGGCGAGGGGATCCGGTCCCCCGGCGTACCTGCCATAGCGCGAAGACCTGTTGTTGACACCCATGATGCCGCCTCTAGCCGTACATGATTTCCCCGGCGTCGGACTCCTTGGAGATCCGGCGGGCCAGGAAGAGGCCCTCGAGGGCAAGTTCGATGGCCGAGGCCCGTTGCCCATCGTTGCGTGCGTCAAGGCGGGCGCCGATTTTCTCGTAGAGATCGCTCCCGTCCAGTGCGGGGAGGTTCCGCAGAAATTCCTGGGCCGTGACCTCATCCCCGGTGGACACCGTCACGTGGCCGTCAAGCGCGGCCACGAGCGGGGCGAAATCCAGGCCGCGGTAGTGCACCCGCACGGCGTCGGCCATGGCCATGCGCAGCAGGTGGTCAAGGACTGCCTGCTCACGCCCCTCCTCCCCCGATTCGAATTCAAGCTTGCCGGAGAGCACCTCCATGGCCGCCGCCAGATCGACAACGCGGGCGACGGCGTCTGCCTCACCCCGCACAGTGGAGCGGCGCAGCGCGGCCGCGGCGACGGTTTCGGCGCCGGCGATGGCGAATCGGGCCGAAACCCCTGAGCCCTGGTTGATGGAGGGGGACTCCCGCAGCGACCTCGTGTAACGGGCAAGGATTTCGACGATGACGGGCGGGACATCGGCGGCAAGACGCCCTTCCTGCGCGATGATGGCGACCTCGTCGTCGAGTTCCAGGGGGTAGTGTGTACGGATCTCGGCGCCGAAACGGTCCTTCAGCGGCGTGATGATCCGGCCGCGGTTAGTGTAATCCTCGGGGTTTGCCGAGGCGACGACGAGCACGTCAAGGGGCAGCCTGAGCACGTAGCCGCGGATCTGGATGTCGCGCTCCTCCATGACATTGAGCATGGACACCTGGATCCGCTCGGCCAGGTCAGGCAGTTCGTTGATGGCCACGATGCCGCGGTTTGAGCGCGGGACCAGGCCGTAATGGATGGTTTCGGGGTCCCCAAGCCGGCGCCCCTCGGCAACCCGCATCGGGTCGACGTCGCCAATCAAGTCCGCGACGGAGGTGTCGGGTGTTGCGAGCTTCTCCACATAGCGTTCGGCACGGTGCCGCCAAACAACGGGCAGGCCGTCGGCTTCGGCCAGCACCCGCGCCCTTGACCTGTCGGTGATGGGTTCGTAGGGGTGTTCGTTCAGTTCGGACCCCTCGATTGCCGGCGTCCACTCGTCAAGCAGCCCGGCCAGGGTGCGCAGGAGTCGGGTCTTGCCCTGTCCCTGCTCACCCAGCAGCACAATGTCGTGGCCAGCAATCAAGGCACGTTCGAGTTGCGGAAGGACGGTCCGCCCGAAGCCGTAGATCCCGGGCCAAGGGTTACGGCCCGCCGCCAGCGCGGCGAGCAGGTTCTCGCGGATCTCCCGGCGCAAGTCTTTGTAGACATGGCCGCTGGCACGCAATTCACCAAGGGTTGGGATTTTGGGTCGATCGCTCACCCCTCAACCGTAAACCCGCAGACTGCCCGAATCCAGAGAGATCATCGTCCCCAACCCCTACCCGACGCCGCATAGTCGCGAATTTTCCTTACAGATCCTTCACCGGCCCCGTAGTGCTGAACTGATATTCCGGCCGCGTGTGGGCAGAAATATTGACCGTTGACATACTAAGGCCAGCCGCCGCATGCTGTGGGTGTGTATATCAGGCCAGAGCAATGGGGTTCCTTTTCCTCCGCCGTCGCGGATGTTCTGTTTCATCCCGTGAGATTGCGAGATTCTCTGTTGCGGCCCCTGAGGCGGAAAGAACGGAGATAGTTATGACCGACTCACAGAAGAAGACGCCGGATAGTGTTCAGCTGCCTGGCAGCGAACGGGCCCGGGCCCGGGCCGCCGAGGGAACTGGCGAACCCGCAGACGCCGATCAGATCATTGAGGTGACACTGATCTTGCGCCGACAGGAGCCAATTCCGGCGGAGTCGCTGGTTCGGCCTATGGCGCACGAGGACTTCGCCGCTCGGCACGGGGCGTCCTCGTCGGATTTGGACTTGGTGACGGGCACCTTGACCGATCTAGGTGCCCGGATCATCGAGTCGGATGCCGCGTCGCGGCGGGTCCGGATCTCGGGGACCGTTGATCTGCTGAGCAGGCTATTTGGGACATCCCTTGAAAACGTGACGAGTCGGGCCCCCGACGGTAATGCGACAGTCCACCGTCAACGTACCGGTTTCCTGACCGTGCCCGCTGCCCTGGACGGGGTGGTCACCGCCGTGCTGGGTCTGGATGACCGTCCCCAGGCCCGCGCGCAGTTCAAACCGGCAGCGGCCGCCCCGGTCAGCTACACGCCTCCTGAACTCGGAAAGGTCTACGGATTCCCCCCACAGACTGACGGAAGCGGGCACATTATCTCCATCCTTGAGCTCGGCGGCGGATACATAGACGCAGATCTGGCCACGTATTTTCAAGGGCTGGGCATTCCTGCTCCCTCGGTCTCAGCGGTGGGAGTGGACGGCGGCACCAACCAGCCGATCAATGATCCGAACAGCGCCGACGGAGAAGTGATGCTGGACATCGAAGTTGCGGGTGCGCTGGCGCCGAAAGCGGAAATCATCGTCTATTTCGCACCCAACACCGACGCCGGCTTCGTCGATGCCCTCAGCGCTGCCGCGCACGCCAGCCCCGCCCCGACGGCCATCAGCATCAGCTGGGGCCAGAGCGAAGACGATTGGACCCAACAGGCACTCACCGCCTTCGACCAGGCCCTGGCCGACGCCGCGGCTCTCGGGGTAACGGTCACAGCCGCCGCGGGCGACAACGGCAGCCCCGACGGCGCCACCGACGGTAAGGATCATGCGGACTTCCCGGCCTCCAGCCCCCATGCGCTGGCCTGTGGAGGGACCCGCCTCGAAGCCGATCCGGCAACCGGGACGATCACCTCAGAGACCGTCTGGAACGAGAACCCCCACTCAGCCACCGGCGGTGGCTACAGCGATAAGTTCCCGGTCCCACCGTGGCAGTCTGGCGTCGTCTCCGCCGGGAAGAACGGAAAGAAGCATCCCAAGAAGCGCGGGCGGGGCGTCCCCGATGTCAGCGGTGTCGCCGATCCACAGACCGGTTACAAGGTCCGCGTCGACGGGCAGGACCTCGTCTTCGGGGGGACCAGCGCGGTCGCCCCGCTCTGGGCCGCCCTGACGGTGAGGCTGGCACAGGCCGCGGGGCACCGTTTCGGCCTCCTGCAGCCGGCCCTTTACAACACCACAGGACCGGGAAAACCGGCGGCCGGCTTCCGCGACATCACGAACGGGAACAACGGGACTTTCCGAGCATCTGCGGGCTGGGATCCCTGCACAGGACTGGGCAGCCCCGACGGCACCGCCCTGCTCAAGCTCATCCGAGGCAGCGGCTGACACCCGAGGCCATCGGAAGCTACCTCCACGGCTCGTGGACAGGAATCCCTGAGACGCACAACTCCGAGCGAGATTACCCTGTGGCCGTCCTCGCCGGCGGCAGTCTACGACCCGGATTCGACAGCTAGTGGAAGCCGGTCGGGACCACCTATGAACACTGGTCAGGTTGCATCACCCGTCCACGGGAAAAGTCCTGCCTGGGCGGGCAATTATCCGCGCGAGGCACGGTTCAGGGCGAGGGCTTTGATGCCCGGCTCACTGGCCTTGCCGTGGATGCCCTCTATTCCCCCCCCCTCTTGGGGCGGACCCGCGAAACTGCGGAGCCGGCGGCAGTCGCCACCGGGCCAAGGGCGACGTAAAGCGGGATGCCGAGGAGAGTCCGTTGTCCAATTTCGAGCAAGGGTTGTTCCGGCGGGAACGCGCCCCTGGGTGTCGGTTCACTGCAGCGGTTCGTCGAGTGCGATGGGCGAGAGCACTATTTCACGCTGTATGCGGACAGACCCGAGATGCACCCTGCGCTGGCTCGGATCGCGCTCTTTGACTGCATCGCCCACACCACGGATCGCAAGAGCGGCCACGTAATCTTTGGCACCGGCGGCCTTGTGTGGGGAATCGCCCACGGGACGCGCTTTTCGTCCATCTCCACGCTTAGCATTGCCTTCGGTCCTGGCTCCATGCTGGAAACCGTGATCAGGACCCAATAATAACAGCGCCTGGCCCGCCTTCAGGGGCAGCGGCCGCAAGTTCCGCTGGTGGGGGTGCAGGCTCCAACCACGTCTTGATGATTGTCCACCCGACAGCGGTCAGCGGAACGGCCAGCAAGGCCCCCACCAGCCCGGCGAGGGTGGAACCGGCGGCCAAGGCGAGCAGGATGACAAGGCCGTGGATGCTCAGGACTTTGCCCATCAAGAAGGGCTGGAGCAGGTGGTGCTCGAGTTGGTTGACGCCGATGACGATCACGAGGACAACCGCTGCCGCGACTGGGCCGTTGAAGATCAGGGCAACGAGAACCGCCAAGGAACCGGCAACAGTGGCGCCGATAATGGGGATGAAACCCCCAATGAACACGAACACTCCCAGTGGCACAGCCAGGGGAATCTGCATGATGGCCAAGGCGATGCCCACGATGAGGCCGTCAATGAGCGCGATGAGGGACGTTCCCCTCAGGTATCCGCCCAGTACCACGGTGCTGCGTTCCGCGGCCGTCTCGGCCTTCTTGCCCTGGACCACGGGGAGGAAACCGAACAGGAATCCACGGATTTTTTCTCCGTCCTTGAGAAAGAAGAACAAGATGACGGCCATCAGGACGGCTCCGACCCCAATTTCACCGGCAACACGAAGTCCCACGAGTGCTTCGGTGCCGAAGGCGCTGCTCGTGATGAACTTTTGCGCCGATTCCCGGATGGAGTTGATCTGCGCGTCGGAGACCGGATACGGGCCTTTGTTCAGGAAGTTGTGGAGCTGGTCGATTCCATCGTCGGCCCGGGTGACCAGGTCCTTTGACTGGGAACGGATGAGGAAGACAACGCCCGTGACGACACCGCCGAAAACGGCCAGGATCCCGACAAACGAGGAAAGCACCGCCAGCGCCCGCGGCCAATGTTTACCTGTAAGCCAGTGGACAAGCGGGCTGATCGCCGCGGCGAGGATCAGCGCGATCATCAGGGGGATGATGACGACGGGAATCCTCGTCGCTGCCCAGACGATGACCGAGGCGAAGGCAAGGACGAGCAGTGCCTGCGCCGAGCGGATTGCGGAGCGTCCGAATCCGCCAGCCCAGATCGCTGGCAGATCGCGCATTTTTGATGTGGCACCAGCCTGGTCCGGTGTACTTCCCATGGTTCACTCTCCTTGGCGTTGTGCCTGACTTCGGAGCTTACGCTCATCATCTCAGTTCGTTGAATTCAGGACACCATGCGGGAAGTTTAACGTGTCAACGCCCTCTCGCACAGTGAAACCTGAAGGAATACCGATTGTCGGCGTTTTTGCCCACCTCTCTTGGTTCCTTTGGCCTGCCTTGCGGGGTGAACACGGCCGACGGCGTTGAACCTGCTGCGGAGGGAGCACAACCAGGGGCTGCTCTTGGTTGCCCGGAGCCACCACCCATCGTGCGCGCCTGGAAGTGAAGGATACCGCCCACGGCACGTCAGGTGGACGTTGAATCACACAGGCTCAAGACCCAACACATCATTACCGCCAGCCGATGCTGAGTTGCAGCTGACCTGCGGTGAAGGCATCCCTGCGCGCGGTGGCCTCTTCTCAATTCTCAAAAGTTCCAGCTCCAGCAGGTGGACAACCATGTGGCACGGTGGTACGGCGTCGGGGCGTAGTCAAGGCCGACGTCGAGCGCCGCCGCGGCGTGGAGCGCAAAGTTCGGGTCGCGCAAAAACGCCCGCCCCGCCATGACCACGTCGGCCAGTCCAGTGCCTATGATCTGCTCCGCTTGGTGCGGCTCATCGATCAGACCAACCGTGACAACGGGCACCCCTGCCGCAGCGCGAACAGCCGTGGCAAACGGAACCTGGTAGCCGGGACCGGCAGGAATGGAGGGTGCCGGAACGGTGCCGCGGGAAGAGAGGTCGATCAGGTCGATCCCGTGATCGGCGGCCCAGCGTGCCACAGTTTGTGTCTCCGCAAGGCTCCATCCGCCGACCACCCAGTCAGTTGGGGAAAACCGCACGACAAGGGGTACCGTATCGCCCACCGCAGCACGGACGGCGTCGATGGTTTCCAGAAGATCACGCGCACGGTCTTCCAATGTTCCCCCATAGGCGGCGCTGCGGTTGTTGCTCAGCGGTGAGAGCAATTGGTGGAAGAGGTAGCCGTGGGCGGCATGGAGTTTGATGATGTCAAAGCCGGCGGCAACCGCCCGTCGCGCGGCATCGGCGAACGCCCGGGTGATTTGCGTGATCTCATCAGTTGTAAGTGCTGTGGGGGTTTCTTAGCCGGGAAAGGCAAAGGGCGCTGGGGGCCAAGGTGGCCCAGCCGCCCTCAGCAGCGGGCACCCTGCGAATGGATAAAGTAACGACCCGTGTGAAGGACCCCAGGTGAACCAAGTGCCAGTCGTTGGGCATCCTGTCCTGCGGGTCGGCGGAATATTGGCACATGGGACTCACCGACAGCCGGTTGCGAACAATCACCCCGCGCAGGGTGATCGGTTCAAAGAGCTTGGAAACCATGGGTTGGGACTTCCTTTTTGACTGGAAGTGCTTCGCCGAGCAGTTTTCCGGGCAACGCAACTGTTGCGCAGAACATTCCCAGGTGGCTGCCATTGCGGCCGGACGGGTGCCACCGGCCTTCAAACCTCGGGCCTGCGGAACATGAGGTCAGGTTGGCGGCGGTGAAGATGGCTCCCCCGTCCACCTGACTTGTCGATACAAGAGTATGAAAATACGAATTTACCTAAAATATCCAACTACATCTATCATTCGGGCAAAAGAGTCATTATGGTTGCACAAAGTGCAGCATGGTCGCCGGGAGCACTCGCAAACTGGGGCATTTGCTGGACTTCTGTAGGCGCGTTGGGCACCTGCAGAAACAAGCCAAGGAGGCACTCACATGAGCGAGAACCCATCACCGACCCAGGATTTCAGGACAGTGCCCGTGAGTGACTGGTCCGATCTGGGTCAGCAGCTCTGGTCGTACCTAACGGGTCGCGGAGCCGTGGTGAACTACAGCTTCATGGACATGACGGTGGAGGTCCCGCGCGACATCGGCCCCGATGCCCCGCGTGCCACCTGGAAGTTCAACGGAACGCTGCGGGTGACCACCAGTGACAATGAAAGCGCCCCCGGCTCCGCTCCGAAGCCGTAAGCGTACTGCCATGCGCTTCGACATTGATCTTGAGTTTTCCGCTCATTTGCCGGCAGAGGAGGGCAAAGAGAGCGCAACCGTCAACGGCAGCATCAAGGCGGCCGGTTCGGAGATTCACATCCACACGGACAACGCCGCCCTGTTCAGGCTCGGAGCCCGAAGGAACCTGTCAGCGATCAGGGAACTGGCGGCCTCGTTGGCCAGCAGAGGCATCGTGGTGACTGTCACAGTTCCAGAAGGCACCATAGTCAGTGTGGGGGCGGTGGAAGTCTCCGCGTTCCAACGTCTGATCACCACGTCGCCCCATATCAAACCGGGCAAGTCGAACACATGGGCAACGGTGGTCAAGGCGCAGGCTTCGAGCAACTTCAAGGGACGCCTGATGCCGCCCCCCACCCCGTTCCCGCTCTCCCCGACCTTCCAGCGCATTTATCGGAGAAAACCAACCACCACGCACTATTCGCGTGGCGGTGGGCGGCCCAGGCTCATCTTTGTCCGGGACAGCGAGACCTGGGATGGCAAACCCCCCAGTGAGTACAACCTCACAGAGGAAACCACCGTCATCGGCAGCGGGCCCGAAGTCAACTTCCGGTTGCCGGAGTTGGCCGAAACCCACGGGAGGATCCTCCATAACGGGGAAGATGAGTATGTTTACCAGGCTGGTGATTCCTCAGAGCCGGGCGGGCACGCGCAGATCCTGCGGACCGGGGCACGGTTGTTGCTCGGTCCTTGGCGGGTGGTCTTCTTCCGGGAGGAATATGCAGACCATGGCCGACCGTATGGCGGTAGGTCTGCCGGGGAATTCGCCCGACTCCAGCGTCCGCAGTTTGACCCGCGCACAGGCCAGGTTGAATACGATGCCGTCGTGGGCTTGGGCGACCCGCGCCAACCAAAAAAATAGCACCCCCGCCCATGCAGCCCCTGGAAGCTACAGCTTCCGGGGGCTGATCTTATTGGGCCGAAAGGGCGCCCAGCGACGCCTGCTCATCCCCGATCAGTCCCCCACAACAGAGAGCGCACCCTCAATCACCGTGACGACGGACCCCTTCGGAAGTATCGCTCTGGAGGCGTAAATCTTCGACGGGGTGGCTAATCCGTCCTTGGAACCGGAAATTGAGCGCACTTCTGCCCGGAGCCGGCTCATGTCAGTGGCGGGGTAGGAAGCGTAGCGCAGCGGGCCTACCACCAGGTTGCTGCACGTTCCAGCGAAGGATTGTGCATCGCAGGCCGCGACGGTGCCAGCCTAGGAAAGCAACAACCAGCAAGACCAAATATGCCGGTTGTCCGAGCTGCGGCCCGGGGCCGGTTCACGTTCCGGATTGGTCATTTTATGATCCACTAAATTTGTCTCCAGTTTGGCGGAACAATGATGGTATTTCCACGGCTGGACCCTGGTCCAATGCCTCCCCAGGCCTGGGAACCGGGAACAACTGGACCGATCAGTGGAACGCGGTGGAGGGGAGATCGGCTTCCTCGGCGATTATGGCCTTCACTATCCTCTCCGCCACCACTACTGGATCCAGGCCGCGGCCCAGACGCGGCGGTACACCTGAGATGGGGCGCGTATGGAGGCCTGTCTCCGTGTGGGGAGGGCGTACATCGAGAACGTGAATTTGCTGCCGGCGCAATTCCGATGCCATGGCGGCGCCAAAACTCGTCAAGGCTGATTTCGTGGCCGAGTAAACCGCCATGCCCTTCATTGGCTTCTCTGCAACGATGGCGCTGAGGTGGACCACGGTGGACCCAGGTTTGAGCTGCGGAAGCAGACTCTTGAACAGCTGCACGGGAACAACAAAATTCAGTAACAACATCTTTTCGAAGGCGTCCTCGTCCAATTCCCCCAACGGCCCAAATGCAACCACACCGGCCGCATAGATCACCCCGTCAAGGCCGCCTTCCCGCGCTGTGGCAGCAGCCACAGCAGCAACTGCGCCCGGCAAGGCCAGGTCGGCAGACACCGTGCCAACCACCGAATCTCCCAGTTCGTGCGCCAGGGCGTCCAGCTTCTCCTCCTTGCGCCCGGCAAGTGTCAAGCGTGCACCTTCGAGAGACAGCCGGCGGCAGATGGCAGAGCCAAGGCCGCCGGTGGCGCCAACAACTAACAGGTGGGAATCGCGCAACTGTGTCATGGGCGATGATAACAATTCCGGCACACACCCGCAATGAAAAATACCAGGTTGGCGTCCTGGGGGTTAAACCTTCACGCGTGCACGAATCCTCGCGTGCGCGTCGCGCTGGCGCAGGGTGCGCCCCAGTTCCTGCAGGGCCGCCCGCCGCTCGTCGGGAAGTTTCATCATGGAACCGAGTGCACTCTTGATGTCTGACACCGTTGCTGTGTTCGGGGCCAGTGCTGCGCCGAAGCCGGATGCTTCCAGAGCCGCTGCTCCGGCAAACTGGTCGGTGGAAAACGGCAGGACGACTAGGGGCACACCAAATGTCATGGACTCGGTGACACTGTTGTTGCCGCCGTGGGTCACGGCGGCTGCCGCCGATGCCAGCAACGTGACCTGCGGCAGGAATTCACCCACCAGCCAATGTCCGGGGATTTCCCCGAGTTCGGAAGCCTCAGCAGATCCGTAGGCGATGGCCGCTCGGACCCCGGATTCTCGAAGCGCAGCCACGACCTTCCCGAGGACGTCGTCGCGCACCGAAAGGAAGCTGCCAAAACTGACATAGACAAAGGGTTCATTGTTTGATGCGAGCCACTGCTCCACGTGCGGTTCTACAGATTCGGCCCGCACGGAGGACCCCATGAAGACATGATCAGGTAGTAGCTCCGTGCGTTCAGCTGACATCAGCTCTGCCGGATAGTTGAAGACCAGCAGGTCCCCATGCTCGGCAAATGCATCAGGTGAAGGCGGGAGTTCTGGCGCCAGTTCAGCCAGCGCCAGATTCCACTCTGCCGTGAACGAGGCGCCGACCGATCCGCACAGGCTCTTCAAATCCTCCAGCTCCACCTCCCCAGGGGAGAAGGCCGTGGGCCACGCCGGGGGGAACCCGTAGATTTCCCCGGCAACAGGGAGTGGCAGCGCCGTGGGGTGGCCCAGGACTACGTCGATGTGGTGCACCCCTGCAGCCACCATGGCAAGCCGGGCGCTGAAGGCCAGGTGGTCAACAATGATGGTCTCGGGGTTCAGCTCCGCAATGATGGCTTGAACAGCCCGAGCGGTCGTGACCGGCTCCCACATGAGGTCATTGAGGCGCGCTTCTGCCTGGAAGGCGAGTGTTTCAACCATTCCCCTGCGCGTGGCCGAGAAAAATCCCCGCAAGGCATCATCTTCACCGTCGGGTTGCTCTTCGGCGCGGATCACGCCCGGGTTGGATCCCCGACTCAATTGCAGTGGGACATGTTCAAAGCCAAAAGACTCCACGATTGAGGCCGTGGCCTGCCCGGTGGCGACAACCACCCTTTCGCCGGCTTGCTGCCATGTGGTACCCATGGCGGCAAGGGGGTAGAGGTGTGAAGCGTAGTCCGGACTGATGATCAAAAGTGTCATGGGGAGACAATCAATTCTTCTCGAAGTTCAACATCGTCTTGGTGCACTTGTGAATACACACTTGTCAGGGTGTGGGCCATCGCTTCGATGGTGAAGCGGTCCCTGACAACACTGCGGGCGTAGGCGGCCCTCTCCTGAGTTCCGGCATCGGCCGCCCGCCTCAGAGCATCCTCGATGGCACCGCCCAGCAGCGCGGTGTCCCAGGTGGTTGTGAGGAATCCAGTGTGTCCCTGTTCCACATACGTCGCCGGACCTCCCCCGTTGGGTCCAACCACCACCAGGCCCGAAGCCATCGCCTCAAGCAGTGCAATGCCGAATTCTTCCTTCAGACTGCCGCAAACGTACACGCCGTTGGGAGCAGCCAGGCCAGGCAGTCCGGTGTGCGTGGCAGCGACCCAGCGGGCCACCGTGTCGTTTGGCCGGTGCCCGGGCATCAGCAGGCCGCTGCCGAGTTGTTCCGTCGGGGCCAAGATGCCGTCGATGAGGGCGAGCTGCTCCCTCTCATCAGCGGACGGGTTTTGGAGGTTGCCGCCGATCAACAGCAGATTGGTGCGCTCATGCAGATCGGAGCCCGCCCACGCTTCGACAATGGTGGCCATTCCCTTCACCCGGTGGAACCGTCCCACGCTCGTCAGCAGGGGCAGGCCGCGGCGTTCCTCTGGTAGCTTGCCCAAGAGTTCGCGAAGCTCCAGCACGGCCGCGGTCGCCGGTTCGCCCAAGGCGGCAGACTGCGCCTCAAGCGCTGCCCGGTCGATCACCCCCAGGTCGATTCCCTCAGGAACAATGCTGTGGCGCTCGGGCGCCTTCGCCATATCTATGCCGACCAGGTCAATGATGTCTTGGCGAAGCTGCGGCCGAGGGAAGAACACCGTGTGGGCCGAGTTGGCGGCCAGCCGCTGGACGAGCCGGACGCGGAACCAAAAATGTTCCACCTCATCGACGCTGCCGAAGTTTTCCCGGGTGAGGGTGCCGGCAAGATCCATCGAGTTGATGACTGAGTGGGGGTCCGGTGCCACGGTGAAAACCACCGGTATGTCCAGGGCCCGGGCCACGTCGAACGCAGCCAGGCTTCCCACGTCCGCCATCCGCAGGTGGATGGCCTGGACACTTCCAGCCGCCCGCAGGATCCTGTTGATGCCGCGCCGGGCGGCAACCAGCAGGGGCCAGGCGCTTGCTGAGGGCCTTGGCCCCTGCAACAAAGGAATGTGGCCGTACAGGTGGCCTTTCTCGGCGCTCCCCAGTGTCGCCACGCTCTTTGCCGCTTGATCAACGCTGCCTCGGGACAAGGTCAGGACCCTGTCAACCTGCTTTGGAAGCCCTGAAGCCTGGGCGTCGTCACTCTTTTGCTGGTTGGGGTCTGCCACGAGAGCATCACCGAGACGCACCAGCAAAGTGGCGATTCCGCCATTGTCTCCGCTGCCGGAGTGGCTTAGGGCGGCATCGATGTCGGCATGCAGGAATAGCTGGGCTACCGTCAGACCCTCGCGGTTGCGGGTGATTTCCTGCTCGCTCGGGCAGAAGTCATCCATGCCAAGGTCCACTAGGGAAAGCCGGGCCACCTCGGCAAGCTCACTGCCCCCGTCCGCCAACACTTCCAGAAAGTCGACCACTTTGGGCGTCCCCTTGCGCTGTCCCAACGCTGCGATGGCGGCAATGCGAACCAGGGAATCCTCGGTTTCGTCAAGCGCCAGGCGTAGCAGTGGTTCGGTGGCGCTGGCATGCGGGACCAGTCCCAGCGTCTCCACCAGCCTGTAGCGGCTTCCTGCTTCGATGACACCAAGCAGTGCGCTCTCCAACCCAATGGTGACGAATTCAGGGGCAGTGCCAGCCCATGCTTCCAGCGTTCGCTGGGCCAGCATGGCGGCAAATCCGCCGGCCGCAATCAGGCCAATAAGCCGCGCCATGGATTCCGAGCGTGGAACACGGGACCTGTGCGCCCAGGCTGCGTGTTCACGAATGAAGCCACGCCCACTCGACAAGAGCTCCGCGAGGACGAGGTCCACCTCCTCATCCACTATTTGTGCAAGCGCATGAGTCGCTGCAATGGCCACGATCTGGTCTTTCGAGCCAATGGCGCTGCGGAGAATGCGAATATTTCGCACACCGCCATTGCGGCTGGCTTGGACCGCCAGCTCTTCTGCGAGCCGGAGCGCCTCAACCAGGCGATCGGCGTTCTTCAAAGCGTCGAGACAATTCTGTACCCTCATGCAAATACCTCTTCGGGAGTTAGCTCGCGTCAGCCGGGGCAAATATATAGACAAATCCGATCCTAGCCACCCCGGACCCGCGGCTGCCAAACATGCCCACAATATTTCCTCTGCGCGAAACGACTGCCATTGCCAAAATGCCAAATTCAAGATCGGGATCTCCTGACTGTTGCCACGGCTCCCAGCGGTTGTATTGCCATGAGCGGTGCAAGGAACAAGGTAAATAGTTGAAGCACGATCAAGAGACCGAGCATCAACGTACCGAGAATCCATGAAGGCCGACGCACGAGCCCCAGGAGCTGGCCGATATGGAGGCCTTTCCCGGGATCTGTTCAGCCGGTCCCACTAGAGCCACATGAATACCAAGAGCCTGCATCGTCAATCCTGTCCTTCGCGGCCCCCGCAAGGCCCTGCATTTCTCGCAGGACCCCGGCATTTACGAGCGTCACAGGAAATTGCGTCGGCGGGCGAGTCCGAGGCGGATCTGGAATCCGACTGGTGCAGGGACGACATGGTCAAGATGTCGCCTCGGACCAACGCACGCGCCCCGATGTGCAACGTCAATGGCGGCTTCATCAGGATCATCGCGCGCAAGGGGTCCGAAATGGTTCTTGGCGGTGTGGTCGTCGGTGCGGAGCCTGCGAGCGGACCTTTCTGTTCACCCTTGTCGTGACGCAGAAACTGCACATGGACGACGTCGCCAGCACCTTTACGGTTTACCTGGCACTCTCCGGATTCATCGCTGAGGCCTCCGCCACGTTTACGTCCATACGGAGGGGCCGCATGCGGCTAATTTCCTTGGGGTGTTAGTTCGTGCGGGCTACGCGGCAGCCGGATGCAAAAGCAGGCGCCGTCGTTGTCGGGGGCTGCCGGCTCCACCGTGAGCCGCAGTCCCAGCCGCTGCGCCAATCGGGCGGCGATGGAGAGCCCTAACCCGCTGCCCACCGGTCGCTGGCCGGCATAGCGGCGGAACAGCACCCCCCGTTCGAACGCGACGGCGGCGTCCTGAGCGGTCAGTCCGGGACCGTTATCCCGCACCTCAACCGCGACGACGTCGGGGCGTCCGGTCGGGGATGCCGCCGAATTTTCCAGCCTCGCCTCGATCACCAGGGGTTTTCCTGCCGGCGTCACCCGCAACGCATTGCCCACCAGGGCATCGATGATCTGCCGCAATCTCTGCCCGTCCGTGGTGACGGCAAAGGTGTCACCGTCTGCCAGCAGGCGGAGCTGAAGTGGCACGCGGGCCTGCTCGGCGGCACCGTTCCAGGCTTCCCGCACCTGTTTCAGGACCACCGCAACATCAACGGGTCCAATCTCCAACGCGAAATCCTCCGCTTCCAGGCGCGCCAGTGCCAGAAGTTCACGGACAAACCCGTCCAACCGGTCCGTCTCCGCGGCCAGGACCTGCCCCACGCGGGCCACATCTTCCGGCGGGACCAGCCCGTCCACCATCGCCTCGGCATAGCCCCGCACCGCCGTCAGTGGCGTCCGGATCTCGTGGGAGATGGACAGCAGGAATTCGTGCTGGCGGTCCTCACTGGCCATCAGGGCCTCATCCAAGGTGTTGATGGCCTCGCCCATCTCCCGCACCTCCGTCATGCCGGAAGGCGCCAGCTCCACTGTGCGCTGACCGGCGGCGATCCGCCGCGCGGCAGCCGCAGTCCGCACCAGTGGCTGGGAGAGCCTCCGGGCCAGCAGGGTGCCCGCCAGGACGGCAATCAGCAGCCCGATGGCGAGGGCCAGCAGCGTGCGGGCCAGCAACTGGGCTGATTCTGCATCGACGTCTTGAAGGGAACGGGTCAACACAATGCCACCGCCGTGTTTAAGCGCACGGGCTTCCACCAGCAACTGCCCGCGGCTGGTGGACAAGGTCCGGGATACGTTTTGCCCGGCAAGCACCTGCCCGATCTCCGCCGGCCCCAGGACCTGGCCCGCGATTCCTTTGACGGTTCCGGAAACGGTGATGGTGGAGACCTTGTACGTGTCCGGCCCCAACAGCGCGCGCTCCCGTACGTCAAGTGCTCGCGAGGCTGCGGGTGCCGCAGCATAGGCGTCCGCCTGCCGGGCAAGCTGCTGACGTGCCGAGTCCACGGTGGCGGAACGGATAAGCGGAAAGGCCACCAGACCGGTGACCAGCACTGCCAGGATGGCCACGGCGGCCGTCACCAGCGTTATGCCGCCGGCTACTGAATGGAACCACGTTCTCGGGCTGGCGGGGCGGCCTGGAGGCATGCGGGCTGGGCGTTCAGGGTCCTTATGTTTCATAACTGCCGTCCGTGACCGTCAGGGGCGTGCAGGCTGCGGGCTGTGTAGCCAACGCCACGCAGTGTGTGGATGGGGCTGGCGGGTCCAAGTTTGGACCGGAGAGCGGCGATCTGGACATCGACGGTCCGCCCGGGCGTGTAGCTGGCCTGCCCCCAGACGGCTGAGAGAAGCTGTTCGCGGCTGAAGACGCGGCCGGGGTAGGCCAGCAGATAGGCCAGGACATCGAATTCCCGGGCTGTCAGTTCCACTGGCCGCCCGTCCGCGTCCACGGTGCGATTCTCTGTGTCCAGTGACACGGACCCCACCCGAAGCACCCCGCTGCTCCGGTGTGCCGGACCGCGTCGGAGCACCGTCTTGACCCGGGTGACGAGCTCACGGGGGGAAAACGGCTTGGTCATGTAGTCATCGGCGCCCAACTCCAAGCCCAGGATTTTATCCACTTCCTCGTCCCGGGCGGTAACAAAGATGATGGGGGTCCAGTCGTCCTGGGCGCGCAGTCGGCGGCAGAATTCGATCCCGTCCATGCCCGGCAGGCCAACATCGAGCACGATGGCCACCGGCCTCAGGCTGCGTATCATTGCCAGCCCGCTCTCTCCGCTTGCCTCAACATGGACGCCAAAGCCAGCCCGGCGCAGGTACATGCGCTGGACGTCCGCGATCGCGCCGTCGTCCTCCACTATCAAGACCAGGCCGCGGGTCTGCGCCGGCGCCAGGTCAGTGCCTTGTTCCATGGTTCCATTGAACCCCCTACACACTGACGTGGGAGGTGCGCCGCGCATTCTTTACCTGGTCCTTACATTCCCCAAACCTGGGATGCATGTCCGTCCGCCAAAATAGGATCACCAACCACCGGGAACACACGGCGGACCCCAGACCCGCAAGGAGCAATCATGAACATCGACCACACCACCCCACCCCCAGCTACGGCGCCCAGCAGGCGGTGGCGTAAGCGAGCGGTGGCAGCAACCACCGGTGTCGTGCTCATTGGATCCGGAATTTTCGGCGCGACTGCGGCCTTCGCGGCCGGAACCTCGCCAGCACCGACGGACAGCACGTCCGCGGCAGCCCCCGGCGCGCAGGTCACAGCTGGCGCGCCGGGGTTAAAGACCGCCGCCAAGCATCCCGCCAAGCGGCCGGAGGCGCGTCTGCTACGCCAGGAACTGCGTATCGATATCCAGGCGAAGGCAGGGTTTGGCGACAGAGCCCATGTCGTGGCGTTTACCCTCATCCATCACCCGGCCGCGTTCGCCAAGCTGCCCGAGCAACTAAAGACAGATCTGTCCTCGCTTGAGGCGGCTGGGGCCGGAGCACGCGACGCGGACGCGGCCCTGATCAAGACCACAGCGCTCAGCGGTGGCTACGGCGCGGCAATCCAAAACGAAGCCAAGGCCATCACAGCGAAACTCACCGCAGCCCCGGCAACCACCGCCCCCTAACAGTCCTGTGGCGGCAACTGCCGCGCGGGATCGCCCTGCGCCCGGCCGGGCCGGCAGTGCCGTTCGATCAACGCTCCAACCTGCTGCGACACAGGGTGTGTGTGCCGACCGTCGTGAACGCTGGCATCGTTGCGAGTCGGTGGGTAACATCCCTGACATCTGCGGACCCCAAAGAGGCACACCGGGGCCGAGTAGGAAATGCCGACCGCTGCGGTGCCAGAACATTTGCATGCGGTTGCGCCGTGGTTGATAGGCCGTAGTTGATAGTTCGCGACGGCGCTCTGATCCACGCCGAGATTCGCATCGGCGACTCGGTCATCATGATCAGCAACGAGACTGCTGACGGTGCCCCGGCGCAGGCGACCCTGTCGCTGAACGGTGCAGCCCTTTGTGTGATGGTCACTCATTGGGCAGATGTCGACACCGCATGGTCGCAAGCCATCGCCGCTGGCGCCGAGGTCATGTATGCACGCACCGATCAGTTCCATGGTGAACGTGGCGGCCGATTGCGTGATCCATTCAGTCGGCATGTTCCGAAGTTGGCCGCACAGGTCACAATTGCCCACCGCCAAGCACTTGGGGGCTGAGCGCAAACGGACCCCCAACGGTGTATTGGTTTCCAAGGAGTCGAGGCGCACCGACACTTCGTAGTCGACTCGCAGGTTGACCAGGCTGCTCCTCACACCGCTGGCTCGGTGTTGGCCGACGCGCAAAGTGGTGGCGCCACGAGCAATCCACGCATACATGCCGCCAGAATCAACGAGCTGGTGGGGTTGGAACACGGGGTGGCGAAACGCGATCCGTCCACCCTCTCCGCGCCGTCCACTGCGCCGAGGCATGGGATTTGCCCCTAAAGTGGATGTCGCCGAACCACTGTTAACAGGGCTGGTTCAGGGCGTCAGGGGGCCTTGCAGGACCCGGAGCGCCAGGCTGGCGTCACCTTCGATGGTTGCGGTGTCCGCCAAGTTGGAGCGGCCCCAGAGGCCCAGATACATCTCGTGCACCGGTGCCGTGATCGATGCCGTGATCGGACCTTGGCCGACGGTCCAGCTGTTGCTCCGGGGTACGTGGAAGGCCACAGCCCCTTCCAGTTCTAGCATGCGATTCAGCCTGAACTGACGTGGGACGAACATTGCCAGGACCTCGTCAACTCCATCGAGCATGAAGCCCTCCCCGAGACCGGGGGCGGCCGCTAACCCGGATGCCTGACAGGCGTCAAGCAGGTGAACGGCGTGTTCGTGAGCCTGGCGCCGAAGCCAGAACCCGGCCTTGCGCGGGGGCGGGCCAAAGTTCCAGCACGGCGCCTCAAGATCCAGGTCCGCCATGGCCGCATGGAAGTCATCCACACCTTCAAGGAACCACTCCGCGCCGCCCCCTTCCGGCGGGGTTTGTTCCTCGACGTACCTGCCCTCACGAAGCACATCCACCACCCATCGTTCAATTGAACCGAGGTGTCCCAACAGGTCCTCGAGGCTCCAGCCCGGGCAGGCCGGAACGGGGCTGGCGAGTATCTCGTCCGACTGGCGCGCAAACGCCTTGAGCTGGTCGAGGCTGACGGCCAGCGAGGACAAGTGGAAATCGGGAGGCATGACTTGAGCATAGCGGGCAACGCCGGCTGGCCCAGGCGTCTGTCCCTGCAAACGGACCGGCCGCGTCAGCTGTCTGCAGGCCCCGGAGGGGTTGTCGAACCCCAGGAAATTCCTAACCACATTCCTTGCCGGCCGTCCTTTCCAACATGCGGATGGCTAGGTTCTTCCTGCGCCATGCGGCGGCGGCGATGATGATTACCGCTGCACTGAGGACGGTTTGCGCCGTGAGATAGCTGTCAAGCTGGTCTGCGGAAAGATACATGATGGTGAAGGCGATGGGGATGGCGAAGTATTCGAACCGGCCGCTGAGAACTATCAACGGCACCAGCAAAAGTGCATACCAGGGAAAGCCGGGGCTGACGATCAGCAAGGTGGCACCGACCATGATCAGCTGCCCGTCCCAGGGGCGCTGCGGATCCACCGTGCGCCAGACGTAAACGGCAGTTATGAGCAACAGAACAGCACCGACTGGTGTTGCCCATGCATCCGGAACCACCATGCGCACCAGGGCGAAACGGCCGCTCGTTCCGGGGCCGTACCCTTCCTCCGTGAGGTATCCGGGGAGATAGCCGATCACGGCCTCGCCGCTGATGAGCACGTAGGGCAGGTAGAGGAGGGCAAATGTCAGCGATGAGGTGAGGGTAAAGCGCAGGGGGCGGTGAAAGAGCATTCCGGGCGCCATGATGACGGGGACAAGCTTGGCCGCGACGGCCGCGCCAAACGCCACGCCGGAGGACAGGACGTTGCCCCTCATGAGAAGCAGCAGGGCGGCAGTGGCGAGCATGGCCCCAAGGATGTCAACGTGAGCGTTGTTGACGGCCTCAAAAAGGACCAGCGGGGACCACGCCCACCAGGCGGCCAGATGAAGTGGGCGGGAATTGCGATGCAGGAACCACAGGAGTCCCGCCGTCAGCAGGAGGCTGACGGCGAGTCCTGCCAGTTGAAAGGCGATGAACCCGACCCCTGCGGCCGGCAACAGCCTGACAGCCAGGAAGTAGATTTCGGCGAGCGCCGGATAAATGGTCGGCACCTGTGGCCGGTTGATGACGGTGCACAGGCTCCCACTTCCGGGAAGGGCCGGCGATTTCGCGATACCTTCCGCGGAGACATCGGCGGGATAAAACCCCCTCGGGCAGGTGCCGCCCGGCGTCCTGTCCTGAAAAAGCCAGGCGGGCCGCAGGGCTTTCACGGCCGGATCGGCCGGGACGTAGCGGTATGGGGATAAGCCGGCCTTCTGGACGATTCCGTCCCAGGCGTAGCGGGCCGAGTCTGAGCTGGTGGACGGCGGCCCGGACATGGCGGAAAATCCCAGGAGCAGCGCGCCGCAAACAACGACGGCGGCCACCAACTGCACCGGCACGTGGCGCAATGCAAGAACAGCGGCAAGAAACAGCGTCCAGGCCAGCAATGTTCCTGCAAGCTGAACCCAACGGTGCGCGACGGACCCAGCCACCAGGTACCAGACCACAGTTGCCAGCACCCCCACCAGCACGACGGTAAGAATTGTCCACAGGGCGCCATGGCCGGCCGCTGCAGAGGATTTACTTGGTACGTCCACACCCTTGATCCTGCCCCGGAAACGCTCTCACGGGGAGCCGTGGGCTCCCACCGTTCGGGTTTCGTAAGGTTTGAAACCACCGCCGCCAGGTCTGCCTCCCCTGTACGTGGGAAACGGCTCACGGTCGTCATCGGGCGCTGGTTGGCTGCCGAATTTCTGATCTGCTTCGCCACGGGGATTGCGGCCATCCACCTGTTGCTGGGCAAGCTGTGGTCGGTTTACCCGCTCGTGCTTCAATGGCCACCGTTCAAGTCGGTGCTGCAGGTGTTCGAACGGGCGTCAATCGCGACTTTCGTGTCTGCTTCGCTGATGGAACTTGCCACAGGCCTGCTCAACACCTCCAAGTGGTACGCGCGGACGATTCCCTTCCGCCAAACTCACTACTGGTTGGCCTGGGTGATCATTGGCTCGCTGGCCCTGCACATTGCCGTGAAGCTTCCGATCAATGCCCGTCATTGGAGCCGGAAAGTCCCGGAAGTCGAAGAAAAGGCGCCGCAGGGGCTGGAAGCCGGGCAACGGACAGGATTCCGCCGGAGCGCCTTCCTTGCGACGATCACTGCCAGCAAGGCCCTGGTTGCAGACCGCACACTTCCTTCCAGTGTCATGTGTTGCTGGCTGGAGCCAATCGGCGTCGTGGTGCGGCGTTCGGATGAAGGACCTGCAGGCCGAAGTCGGGCCCCGGCAGATTCCATCCTTCAGGTCACCAGCATGGAGAAGAGCGGAAACTACCGCCTGATGACCATGCCGGCAGCGTCCATCCGCGATGCCCGACCCTCCTTGCCTTGGAGCACAAGGGAGCGCCGCCGGGTCTAGATCACTGCTATCCAGCCCGGGGCATGGCGGCGTCGACGGCCTCCATGACTGGTGTCGAGCGTCATGCGCGGCGTGTCAACCGGCAGATCAGCCGTAACTGACAAGCCCCAGGTTCCACCGATCCCCCAGCTTCCTTCGATCTGGCTTGGGGCACGGCCTCACCGCTGACATCGACCCCTCCATGCCCTCAGCTCCAGGCCGGCTGCAGCAACCAGCATCCGGCCGGTACCACATCCTACGTCCAGAACAGCACCCCCGCGTGCCAGCAGGAGCGACACCTCGGCAGGTGTGGCGGATACCAAGGACAAGGTTCCCCACCCCTGCCGGAGGGCCGTGGCATAGGGCTGGTGGGCCCCTTGGCCGAACAAGCGCTGACTGGACCGCTCCCCGTGGGCCGCCGCCGGCTTTGCCAGGATGCTCATGCCGGCTCCCTCCCCTCAACCAGTGCCTGGACTGCCTCGGCGAACGGTGTCCCAATGCACTCCTGGGCCACGCGGAGGGCGGCAGGGAACGTGTCAACATCAATTAGGCACCCCAGGTCGCCCACCACATGACCTACGGAATGCAGCCGTGAGAGTTGGTCACGCCCGGTATGCGAGGTGGACATGGGCACGCCACGAATCAGCCTGCCGTCCGGGCGGTGCAGGGCAATGGCCCAGTAGCCGCCGTCGTCCGCCAGCCCCAGCCAGGATTGGCAAGCAGGTTGTTTCATGCCCCAGTCGGCAAGTAGCGGAGCCAACAGTTCGGGCGTGAACTGGGGGGTGTCCATGCCCAGGATCAACAGTGGGCCGTCGACGCCGTCGCAAATGGCACCGAGACGATCATCAAGACCACCCACGCCTTGGGGTACGACGCAAAAGCCCGCGCTGTCGCCGGCCAGCGGCACCCCATCCATCACCAGGAGCCTGCGGCTGGCGGGCACCTTGCGTACATTGCGCAGGGTCTGGCTCAGGCTTATTTGTGCCAGACCGGCAGCCTCCTGCGATGTCAACGTCGGAGTCAGCCTCGTTTTGACCTTGCCTGGAATGCATTCCTTGGCGATGACGGCAATGGTGAACTCTCCCGGGAGCCCGCTCATGACCTGAGCCGTCTGGCGAGCTGGAGCTGCGCGGACATGTCGACGGCCGCGCTCAGTGTTCCCCTCAAGGTGCCTGTCACCTTCGATTGTCCGGTCCTGGGCAGATACGCGATGGGGCGTTCGGTGATCCTCCATCCGGCATGGTGGGCCTTCAGGACCATTTCCAACGGGTAGCCGCTGCGCCTGTCCACAAGTTCAAGATTCAGGAGCATCTGCCGGCGGGCGACGCGCATGGGCCCCAGGTCGCTGAGCGGCACCCCTGTCATCCGGCGCAGCCGTGATGCAAGAATCAGGTTGGCAATCCGTGCATGGACGGGCCATGACCCGCGCTGGGGCTGCCTGGCGCCTAAAACCAAATCAGCCAGGTTGCCCAGAACCGGTGCGGCGAGTGCAATCAATTGGCCAGGATTCATCGACCCGTCGCAGTCACAAAAGGCCACCAAATCAGCTTCTGCAGCCTCAAGGCCGGCCTGCGCGGCGGCACCAAATCCGCGTCTTGACTCCCTGACCACGGTGGCGCCCAGATGCTCAGCGAGCTCTCCGGATCCGTCGGTGGAGCCGTTGTCGACCACGATGGGGCGGAAGCCCGGCGGCATGGCCGCCAAGACAAACGGCAACGCACCCACCTCGTTCAGACAGGGCAGAACAACGTCAACCAGGGGCGCCTGGTCCCTCGTGATCCGGGATGGATTCGATAAATTGTTCACCCTTTGACCATAGAAGTAGGGCCTCGCAGGGGAGGGCCTATTTCCTTACGGAATCGGGACAAAACCAAGCAGAGGCGGCTGGGTCGGCTTCATCGGCCGGCACCGAATCTATGATGAACATGTGACTATCGCAAAGAATCACGACATCCCCGGAGAGCTGGGAGGTCGGCGCATCCTGCTGGTGGAGGATGAGGAGCTGATTGCCAATGTGGTGCGCGGTTACTTGCGACAAGCCGACTTCCTGGTTGACATGGCCTCGGACGGCTTCACGGCCCTTCGCCTTGCCAAGGAGCATTCCCCGGACCTGATCATTTTGGACCGGATGCTGCCAGGATTGGATGGTGTGGAGGTCTGCCGCCGGGTTCGCGAAACCATGTCCATGCCGATCATTCTGCTCACTGCCTTGGGGACCGAGGACGACCGCATCCTGGGGCTTGAGATGGGGGCCGATGACTACGTCACCAAACCATTCTCACCCCGGGAGCTGGTCTTGCGGGTCAAGTCCCTCCTGCGCCGCAGCATCCGCGACTTCACACCCGAACCGGCAATCCAGCTCTCCGGATTTTTCCTTGACCCCGCGGCACGGGCCATCACCGCCCACGGCGCCCCTTTGATCCTCACCATCCGGGAATTCGATCTTCTGGCCTTCTTCCTGCGCCACCCCAACCAGGTCTTTAGCCGGGAGGAGCTGATCCGGGGCGTGTGGGGGTGGGATTTCGGGGACCTGTCCACCGTCACCGTGCACGTGCGCAGGGTGCGGGAAAAGATTGAAGAGAACCCCACCAAACCGCTCCTGCTCAAGACCGTCTGGGGCGTGGGTTACCGTTTTGATGCGGGTCAGGAAGAACCACAAACCGAGGGGATGGCCCGTGTCGACCCATGAACTTCTGAGCATTGTGGGCCTGGCGCTTTTTTGGGCCGTAACAATTGGTGCCGCCACGGTGCTGTTGCAATGGCTGTTGCGCCGCTCCTCCATCGTGCTGCAAATTTGTCTGGTGGTTGTCTCTGCTGTGGGGATGCTTGTTGCAGGGATGGTGGGGGCCTTCAACGCCAAGTTCATTTCGGCCCGCGATCTCGAGGTGATGTGGTACGTCGTGGCTATCGCTTCAGCACTTGCCGTGCTGGTCGCCGTCGTGCTCGGAACGGGTGTTGCGCGCAATACCAGGGCATTGGTCAGTGCAGCCCGGAGCATCGGCCTTGGTCAAACTGTTGCCCCAACACGAAACGTCAGCTCGGAACTCACGGCGCTTGCCCAGGAGTTGAAATCAACCAGCGAAAAACTGGAGGAATCCAGGCTCAGTGTGGAGTCTGTGGAGGCGGCCCGTCGAGAGTTGGTCGCCTGGGTATCCCATGACCTGCGCACCCCCTTGGCCAGCATGCGTGCCATGACCGAGGCGTTGGAAGACGGCATGGTCGATAACGTCTCTGACTACCACCGCAAGATCATCGCCCAATCCGACCGCATGGCCGTCATGGTCAATGACCTGCTGGAGCTGTCCAAGATCCAGGCCGGGGCGCTGGTGGTGACGATGGAAACCTTGGACCTCTACGATCTGGTCAGCGACGCCATCGCCGATCTTGCACCGCTGGCCCAACGGCGCAGCGTGGACGTGAACGGCGACAGGGTGAAATCCACGCTTGCATCGGTAGATAGCGCGTCGCTGGGCCGGGCCGTGCGCAACGTGATCCTTAACGCCCTGATGTACACCAAACCCGGAACCACCATCCATATTGCCCTGGAGGCCGACGCCGACTGGGTGACCGTTGCCGTGGAGGACGCTTGCGGAGGAATTGAGGATCAGGATCTTCCGAAGATGTTCACCACCGGTTGGCGCAGTGCGACAGGCCGGAGCAGGGACGCCTTTAGCGGCGCAGGCGTTGGCCTGAGCATGGTGGCAGGGATCGCCCATGCCCATCATGGCAACGTGGAGGTGGAAAACGCCGGGGACGGATGCCGGGTCACCTTGCGGATCCCTACCACCTCCGCTGTCGCCTAGTCGCCCCTCAAAGGCGCCGCCATGAATTCGGCCATCCCCGCCTCAAAGCCCCGACGGGGCTCCCATCCGAGTTCGGCCTTGATGAGAGCCGAGGACGCCGTGACATGGCGGACGTCCCCCAGACGGTATTCGCCCGTCACCGCCGGCTCCGGCCCGCCATTGATGGCGCTCATCGTCCGGGCCACTTCCCCCACCGTGTGCACTTCTCCGGCACCAACGTTGTAGGCCCGAAACGGATGGTGAAAGCCGGCGCACAGCGCCTGGGCCGAGGCGATGTTGGCCTCGGCAACATCTGCCACATGGACAAAACTGCGCCGCTGTTTGCCATCTTCAAACACCCGGGGCGCCTCACCGCGGGACAGTGCCGAGCGGAAGAAGCTCGCCACCCCGGCATACGGGGTGTCCTTGGGCATCCCGGGACCATAGACGTTGTGGTAGCGAAGCGCGATGGCCTGTCCACCTGTGGTGTTCGCCCAGACTGAAGCAAGATTTTCCTGGGCCACCTTTGAGGCTGCGTAGACGTTTCGCGGGTCCAGGAGTGCCTCCTCGGACACCAGGGCCGGCACCAGCAAGTCTCCGGTCACCGGCGAACGCGGGTCGAAGATGCCCGCCTGAAGGTCTTCCCGGCGCCGGGGTCCGGGCCTCACAGGATCGCCGTTTTGCTCATGGTAGGCACCTTCGCCGTAGACCACCATCGAGGACGCCAGCACGAGCCGACCGATCCCTGCCCTGACCATCCCGGCAAGGAGGACCGCCGTCGCCAGATCATTGTTGCGGACATAGCCGGGGGCATCGGAAAAATCCACACCCAGCCCCACCTTGGCGCTTTGGTGGAGCACGACGGCGACACCCTCAAGTGCCTGGGCGACGACGTCGGGGTCGCAGACATCTCCCGCTAATAGCTCGACTCCTGGTTCGACGGTAGGACGACGTGGATGGATGTCCTTGGCAAGTGAGTCCACGACACGGACGTCCCAGCCACGGCTCAACGCGGCACTGACAACGTGGGAGCCGATGAAGCCGGCGCCTCCTGTCACCAGCACCTTCATGATCTGACCCGCTGCTGGGCCACGGCCCCCGCTGCGGGGTGGGCGGGAGGGTGTTCAAGGACGCTGCGCACGGCTGCAGAATCCGTAAGTTGCGGGCCAACATAATCGCGGTCGATCATTTCTGTGACGGTTCCAAGGACTGCCAGGATCCTTGACCGGGCGGCTTCGAGGCGGGCCAGCACGATCCCCGCGGTGACCGGGGCGGAGCCGTCGTGGCCAGTATTCGCATCCGTGACATAGGCCAGGTTCGCAAACCCCATGTTCAATTCTGCGGCCAGCACGGGCTCCGGATATGCAGTCATGCTGATCAGGTGCGCGCCGCTGGCCACCAGAATTTCCGACTCCGCCCGCGTTGCGAACCGTGGGCCGTTGATAACGGCGAGGGTTCCATGATCGCTGAATCCCTCACCGAGTTCTTCAAGTGACTTGATGAGAATTCCACGAAGACGCGAACAGTACGGTTCAGCCGCGGGTAAGTGCTGGACTCCTGTCGGCAACGAACCGTCGTAGTAGGTGTCCGCCCGTCCCCACGTCCTGTCAATGAACTGGTCCGGAACGGCAAACGAGTCAGTCCCGTGGCTGGCGACCAGGCCGCCGACTGCAGATGAAGAAACTACAGCCTCGACACCCAGGGACTTCAGGGCCCACATGTTGGCCCGGTAGTTGATCTGCTGCGGGGCCATGCCATGGGTGCGCCCATGGCGGCTCAGGAAGGCAACTTGTTTTCCTTTGAGAAAGGCAAGCGTGACGGGCCCGGACGGGGAGCCGAACGGTGTCGGCACGTCCACTACATCCCGTATTTCCACATCCGGCAGCTCGTAGAGACCCGACCCGCCAAGTATGGCGATCCGGGGCCGGCCGGTAGGCTGAACGTGCAAGGCAGGGGACGATTCATGCTTTTGTGACATGAATCCCATCATTCCAAAACTGCCGGCCGTCAGGCTGCTGAATCTCTTACGAAATGGGAACACTGCTCCGGAACCCCAATCCGAGTAATTGCTCCCAATCCTCATGACGGCACACCACGACCTAGCCATGGCCAAAACGGGTCCGCAAACTATAGCTAACGGTGCCCTGCCTCACCCGTTGTGAGGAGATTGTTTTCTGTGCAGAAAGTCACACTGCAGTCGTGGATCGGAAAACGGTTCCAGCCATCATGGAACTTGGATTTCACGGCAAGGTGCCTGTGTTGCGGCGGCGGCAGCAACCCCAGCTCCGTCCCCAACAGCGCCCCCACCACGCCCGTTTCGCAGGATGGAGCCCAATATCCCCTATGACCTGCCCCACATACCCATGGGTCCGGGCCGCCGCAGCGGTTATGGTTGATGGCGGTGCCCGCCGACGCGTGCCTCATGGCCACAGGTCGAGGGGACAGCCGGCGAGCGCTCACGCATCGCTCAAATTCACCGGTCCGCAGGAAGACTTTCATGACTCTCGCTCGCCCCATGGCCAAAATACTATTTCCGGTCGCGACAGCCTTGGCCGCAGCACTGGCCCTCGCCGGCTGCACACCGTCAGGAACGACGTCGGACACCGGCGCCGATGCCGGGTCACCCGTCACAGGCGGAACCTTGGTCTACGCCTCGGGCGACGCCGAACCCAGCTGCCTTGACCCCCACGTTGGCGGCAACTACCCGCAGGCCCTTGTTGCATCGCAGTACCTGGAGACCCTGTACACGAAGGACGCCAGTGGCAAGCTGATCCCGTGGCTCGCCGAAGGTTCCACCGTGTCCGAGGACGGGCTGACGCGGACAGTGAAGATCCGTGGCGGGATCAGCTTCACCGACGGCACCGCCCTGGACGCCGCTGCCGTCAAGGCTAACTTTGAGCACCTGTTGAACCCCGACACGGCATCTTCGACCGGCTACCTGGCTCTGGGCAAGATCGCGTCGATGAAGGCCGTTGACGCCAGCACACTCGAGCTGAAGCTCAAGACCCCTGACAACTCCCTGCTCGAGTCCTTCTCCATGCCCTGGGTTGCCATCGAGTCCCCCACGGCACTCAAGCGCACCCAGGCGGAAAACTGTGCATCGCCCGTGGGCACCGGCCCGTTCAAGGTCGAGTCCTGGAAGAAGCAGGATGCCGTGAACCTGGTGCGCAACGCCAACTACGTGCTCCCGGTCGCTTCGGCCGGACATGCGGGAACTGCCTACCTTGATGGCATCACCTGGCGGTTCATCCCCGAGGCGGCAACACGCTATGCGGCATTGCAAGCCGGAGAGGTGCAGGTCATTGACAACGCCCAGCCTGACGCCATCGCCGCATCCGCGAAGAACCCCGCCATCAAGCACCTTGACGCGCCGCGCCCCGGAGCCTCCAACCGCATTGAGCTGAACTCCTCCAAGGCCCCCTTCAATGACGCAAAGGTCCGTGAGGCCTTCATCCACTCGGTGAACGTCAACGCCGGCATCGATTCCCTGTTCTTCGGCACCGCCAAGCGTTCATACTCACCCCTGTCCGGCGTCGAGCCTCTGGCGTACTCCGAGGAGTCGCTCTTCTCCTACGATCCGGCGAAGGCAGGCAGGCTGCTGGATGCGGCAGGATGGAGTGAACGTGACGCGCAGGGTTACCGGGTCAAGGATGGCACAAGGCTCTCCTTCACCTTCCCCGTGAGCACCAGCCAGTCAATCCCTGCAGAACAGTCTCTCTTTGAACAGATGCAGGCCACGGCGAAGGCGTCGGGCATCGAGATCAAGATCAACTTACTTGACCTCTCCAGCTGGTATGGCGAACTGTTCAAGAATGACTACAACATGGTCTCAGCCCCGTACACGAAGGTTGGCCCGAGTGTCCTGGCCGTCCTGTTCCACTCAGATTCAACCATCCCTGCACCCTCGGGCTACTTCGCGAACCTTTCACAGGTCAAGGACCCCAGCCTTGATGCGTTGCTCAACAAGGCCGGATCAACCAAGGATGAGGCCGAACGCAAGGATCTCTACACCCAGGCACAGAAGAAGGTGCTCGAGGGCTACTACCTCCTGCCGCTCTACGATCAGCAGAACCACTTCCTGTACTCGGACAAGCTAAAGAACGTCGGAGCCACCACGGCCGTGGCAACCCCCACGTTCTTTGACACCTGGCTGGCCAAGTAGACCCAGCAAAGGAAGCCCCCACCCATGAGCACTGACACAGCAGGACCCACCCGGTCGATTGGCACTTTCATGTCATCGGCCAGGTGGCTGCTGGCCAAGGCCGGTGGGGGCATCTTTGTGCTCTGGGCGGTCGCCACGGCCATCTTCTGTGGCATCCGCATGATTCCGGGGGATCCCGCAGAGGCCATCATGGGAGGCCCCGGATCCCAGGCTTCGGCCGAGGCCCTTGCGGCAGCCCGCGCCCAGTACGGCCTGGACCAGCCTCTCCTCGTCCAGTACTTTGGCCAGCTGTGGCGGCTGGCCACCGGCGACCTGGGCATCTCCTACTCTTTGAAGATCCCCGTAGCCAAGGTGCTTGGCGATCTGATTCCGTCGACCCTCATCCTTGCAGGGCTCGCCCTGCTGGTGGCCTGGGCCATGGCCCTGGTTCTTGCCGTTCTATCCACACGCAGCGGTGGCCTGGGTTCAGCCGTCGGCTCGGGACTGGAAATCATCTCAGCCGCCGTACCGCATTTTTGGTTGGCCAGCGTGCTGATCATGGTCTTTTCCACGTCGTTGGGCTGGCTTCCGCCGGTGAGCACCAACTCCCCGGTGGGGCTGGTCCTGCCGGTCATCACCTTGGCCCTGCCGCTGGCAGGTTTCCTGGGACAGGTCATGCGGGACACCATGGCGGACGCACAGCGTTCAGCCTTTGCCCTGTCCGCCCGGGGCCGCGGCGAATCCGAGACCGGAGTGCTGCTGCGCCATTCCCTGCGGCACGCGGCTCTTCCGGGAATCGCACTCTCCGGGTGGGCCTTCGGTTCGCTGCTCTCCGGTGCCGTGGTGGTTGAGTCCATCTTTGCCCGCCCGGGCTTGGGGCGTTCACTGCTCTCCGCCGTGACATCCCGGGACATTCCCCTGGTCACGGGGGTCGCACTTTTCTCGGCTGCCGCCTACGTGGTGATCATGGCACTCTCGGACCTTGCCGAACGCCTCGCGGACCCACGGATTGGACCCTCATGAGCAGCCGGAATTCAAGACGTTCGACGGCGGACCCGCAGTTCGCGCGGCAGGTACCCAGCCCGTCACGCCCGGGCGCAACCCGGGTGAAGCGGCTGGCTGGCCGCCTCCCCCCGGTGGTGGCCGCCGTCGTGCTTTTGTTCTTTGTCCTGGCAGCCATCGCACCGAACCTCCTGGCCCCAATCGATCCGCTGGCCATCAACCCCGCCGACGCGTTCGCCACTCCCGGCCCCGGGCATCTTCTGGGCACCGATGAATCGGGGCGGGACATTTATGCGCGCATCATTTACGGGGCGCGGCCCTCGCTGCTCATCGGGGCTGCGGCAACGGCGATCGGTCTTGGCCTGGCGCTGGTTCTTGGCACCCTTGCCGGTTTCGGCGGACGGTGGATGGACTTTGGCGTGGGCCGCATTCTTGAGGTGCTGTTTGCCCTGCCGGGGCTGCTGCTGGCCCTGGTGTTCATCGCCCTGGCCGGGCCCGGTGTCTCAACGACCGTCATCGCTGTCGGCCTGACCTCCGCGCCCGGGTACGCCCGGCTGATCCGTGCGCAGATCATCGCCCTGCGCACCTCCCCCATGGTTGAGGCTGCCACGGTGCTCGGACGACGCCGGTCACGGATCCTCGCCGTCCACATCCTGCCCAACGCCCTTGCCCCCCTTGCCGTGCTTGCAACCCTGGGACTCGGGCAGGCCATTCTGTGGGCGGCTTCACTGAGCTTCCTTGGCCTCGGCGCACCGCCGCCCGCACCTGAATGGGGCACCATGCTCTCGTCGGGACGCACGTACCTTGCCCTGGCCTGGTGGATGACCTTCTTCCCCGGGCTTGCCATTGTGCTGGTCGCCGCGGCTTCGACCTTGCTGTCCCGATCGCTGAAGTCCGGAGGCACCCGATGACCACCCCCGAACCCATACTGCGCGTCGAGGATCTTCACGTCTCCTTTGGCCCAACGAGGGTCGTCAGTGGCGTTTCGTTCACCGTTTGCCCCGGGGAATGCCTGGCCCTGGTGGGCGAATCCGGGTCGGGCAAATCGGTGACGGCGAGGTCGCTTCTCGGCTTGGCGGGACGCGGCTCGCTGGTGCAGGCAAAAGCATGTGAGATTGGAGGTAATGACGCCCGAAAACTCTCACAGGGACGCTGGCGCTCCCTGCGCGGGAAGCAGGTGGGGTTCATCCTGCAGGATGCCCTGACATCGTTGGATCCGCTGCGGACCGTCGGCAAGGAAATCGACGACGCGCTGCGCCTGCACTGGAAAGGTTCGGGGGCACAACGCGCGGCCCGCGTGATTGAACTGCTCGAGGCCGTGGGGCTGGATGACCCTGCACGCAGGGCTTCCCAACGCTCGGGGGAACTCTCCGGCGGCATGCGCCAGCGGGCGCTGATCGCCTCGGCCATTGCGATGGACCCGATGCTCATCATCGCCGATGAACCCACCACCGCGTTGGATGCGACGATCGCCGCGTCAGTGATGGACCTTCTGGGTGATCTGCGACGGGCGGGCTCGGGCATGCTCCTGATCAGCCATGACCTTTCGACAGTGGCGAGTGTGGCCGATTCAATCGCCGTCATGCAGGCCGGACGCATCGTGGAACGCGGCCCCAGCGAACAGGTCCTCAACGACCCGCAGCACCCCTACACCCGCGCGCTGTTGGCGGCCGTCCCCGCGGGAAAACCTCGTTTCACACGGCTCTCCCCCGCCGCCGAGGATCCGGAACCCCTGTCGCTTCAGCCCGCCCCGGCAGCGGCGCACGGCGAGCCGGGCGACGTCGTACGGCCGCTGCTCAGCGCACGGGGATTGTCCAAGAGCTTCGCCCTGTCCAAATCAGCCTCCTTTACGGCCGTGCGCTCTGTGGACTTCGAGCTGTTGCCGGGACGAACCCTGGGTGTTGTGGGCGAATCCGGTTCCGGCAAGACCACCACCGCCCGCATGGCCCTGGGACTGCTGACGCCCAACACCGGCACCGTGGAACTTCTCGGTGAACCGTGGAACCCGCTTGGCGAAAAGGCCCGCCGAGCCCGACGCCCGACGGTGGGCGCCATTTACCAGGACCCGCTCTCGTCCTTCGATCCGCGCCATTGCGTCGGCGCGGTGTTGGCCGACGCGCTGAGCCTTGGCGCCACGCGCAATCCACGCAGCCACACTGCCAGAATCGATGAACTGCTGGGGCTGGTGGGATTGGAGCCAGGGATGGCGAAACGCAATCCGTCAACGCTCTCGGGCGGGCAACGCCAGCGGCTGGCCATTGCCCGTGCGCTTGCGCCGAACCCGCGGGTACTAATCTGCGACGAGCCTGTCTCTGCACTTGACGTCTCCATCCAGGCCCAGGTCCTTGACCTCCTTGATGACCTGCAGCAGCAGCTGGGGCTCGGCTACCTGTTCATATCCCACGATCTATCGGTCATCAGGCACATGAGCGACGACGTACTGGTCATGCGCGCGGGGGAAGTCGTGGAGTCCGGGGCGACGGAGTCGGTGTTCACGGATCCACAGCATGAGTACACGCGGACGCTGCTGGCCGCTGCTCCGCCGTCGCTCAGCCTGCCTCGACGCCTGCCCTGGTGACTCAGCGTCATCACCTGATCACAGGGACTGTTCAGGGGACAGCTGTAATAGTTGACTTGTTGTATTCAACGTCCAGAGGAGAGCAAGTCAATGCGAGCAACAACGATTTATGGAGAACGTGACATTCGGGTTGAGGACCGGCCCAAGCCCACCCTTCAAAATCCAACCGATGCGATCCTCAAGGTAGTGGCTGCCTGCGTGTGCGGTTCCGATCTGTGGTTTTACCGCGGGGACAACGCGGTTGAGGAACCTCGTGCCATGGGCCACGAATACGTGGGTGTCATTGAGGAACTCGGTAGCGGGGTAACCGGGCTTGAGGTGGGCCAATTTGTAGTGGGTTCCTTCATCACCTCGGACAACACCTGCGAGATCTGCCTTGCCGGGTTCCAGTCGAAGTGTGTCCACCGCACCGGAGTTGAGACGGCGCAGGCTGAGTATGTGCTGATCCCTAACGCATCGGGAACCCTCGTTGCGACGAGCGAGTATCCCGATGAGGACCGGATTCCTTCATTGTTGACGGCGTCGGATGTCTTGGGCACCGGCTGGTTTGCCGCAGTGGCTGCTGAAGTCGGCCCCGGCAAGACTGTCGCAGTGGTGGGTGATGGTGCGGTTGGCTTGCTGGGAATTCTTGCCGCCAAGGAACTCGGCGCCGAGCGGATCATCGCTTTCAGCCGCAACCCTGAGCGCCAGGCCCTGGCCCGGGAATTTGGGGCCACCGACATTGTTGAGGAGCGCGGGGCCGAGGGCGTCGCTAAGGTAAAGGAGCTCACCAACGGTCTGGGCGCCCATAGCGTCATCGAGGCAGTCGGCACGCAGGAGTCAATGTTGCAGGCAATGCGATCAACGCGGCCAGGTGGTCACATGGGCTTCGTTGGCGTGTCACACGGCGTCGAAATTCCCGGCTACGAGCTCTTCTCCTCAGTGATCCATTTGCTGGGCGGGCCGGCGCCGGTGAGGCGCTTCCTGCCGGATCTGATTGAGCGGATCATGCGCCGCGAGATCAACCCGGGAAGGGTTTTTGACCTTGAATTGACGCTCGAACAAGCTGCCGAAGGATATGCAGCGATGGATGAACGACGCGCTATCAAGGCCCTGTTGCGGCCCTAGTTCGCGCCTCCTCACGGGCTGTCCGGTCTTTGGCGTCATTCCGGGATGGTTTCTCGTTATTCTGTTTTACCTGGTGGGTTGCGGGGAACCACGAAGTCGCCCCAAGCCGGAGGCGAGATCACCACCCAACCCGGACAACAACCCTGGGGCTATGTCGGCGCCTTTACCGATCTGGACGGTCACGTCTGGCAAGTAACAGCGGACTAACCACCGGAGCGACCCAGGGGACCGAAGAATAGCTTTCACCTGCGACGGGTTACGCCGATGGGCGTGTGTGGAAGCGCTGCCGCCTATCGGCAACTTCCACGTGCTGATCCCCGCGTTCAAACCTTTGACCGCTCCCCGAAATTGACTGGCTCCTCGGAGTCGAGAGAGGCAGGGCAGGGCCGGTCCGTCCCTCGTCGGATATATCGGCATGGCAGTTGCAGTCATGCTGCCCAGGCTCCGCGGAGTGGCGCCGTTCGGAATCGGGCCTGCGGGTCCAGCCCCGGCCCATCCAGTATCCGTTGGAGAAAAAGACGTCCGGCTAGACGCCGGGGACTGGACCGCCGTGGTACACGTCCTGACCTGCCGCAACCAGGGCAGCATGCGCTCCGACGGCATGACCATCGACATGGTGGCGACCCGCGCCAAGGCGGGCAAGGCCACCTTGTACAGGCGCTGGCCGGCAAAAGCGGATCTGGTCCTGGACACCGTCGCCTGTTTGAAGAAGGCCGACACCGGGACCCTGTGTGGGGACCTGGTCGCCATGGTCAAGCCGCACTCGATCGGGGACGGCGAACGGACGCTGCAGATCATGGCCGGACTGCGGCTTCCTGATCTCGGTGATCGAGGGCGTCATCCTGCCAGCCGTCGGACTGTCTGGTGGCGTCCTGGGCGGCTTCATTTTGGGAGTAGCTGAACGTCCGGCCAGTGTGGGATGAATAGACGTGAATTGTGGTCCCGGACATCAACTTCGACGGCTCAGAACTCAAGCCCTGCGCCGCCGTGAACAAACGACTCAACCTGCTCCCTGACGGCGAAGCAGAGTTGCTCCGCATCGCCCTCTGGCACCTGGCCAACCCGACTGCGGAGTTCCCCGGAGCAGTGGTCGACCCACAACTGGCCGAAGTGAACAGACCATAGCCTCGACGCGGCAGCAAGCCGCGTCCGATTGGAGGAACGATAAGATTGCCGACATTCCCATCACCACAATCGAAGGCACGAGCACCTCGATGGGCGATTACCCCGACTGGAGGCGCTACAGGGTCTCGGCGGCGACCGCGGATTTACGGAGCTCGGATTCCCAAGCAACCAATTCCTGCAAGAACTCTCCTCAGAATTGAAGAAGGCCAAGGACGACGGCGGCAAAGCGTTTCCGGCCCCAAACCGAACCGGAGGATCCCCTGATCGTCTCTGCCACCGAGGCCAATCTCGCGAACCGATCCTGACCACCGGTTGCCCAACCCTATCCACGGTTCGGCGGCAACACATGCGCAGGGCAGCGCCATAACGTAAGCCCGGACCCCTGCAGGTCCTGCTTTAGTGCTTGTCGCGAACCTTGTTGATTCCGATCACGGCAGCGTTGATGACAGAGCCAATGATGGAACCGGCCAGGCAGGAGAACGCGGTGTTCACGAGCCAGCCCAGAACCGTACCAGCAGAGCCTGTTGCATCGTGGACCAGCATCTCCATGTGGTGCACAAATGCATAGGGTGTGTGCCAGCCCAGTTCATCCAAGCCCACCAGGATCAGGTGTCCTCCCACCCACAGCATGGCGACGACGCCGACCTTGCCCAGGATGGACATGACAATTGGCATGGCCTTGACCATCCCGCGGCCCACTTTCCGGGCGAGGGTTGAACTCTTCTTGGCTAGGTGCAGGCCGATGTCATCCATCTTCACGATCAGGCCAACCGCGCCGTAAACAACCAAAGTCATGAGGAAGGCGATCAGTATGAGAATTAAGGTCCGGTTGAGGAAGGTCTCGTGGGCCACCTCGTTCAAGGAGATGACCATGATCTCTGCTGAGAGCACCAGATCGGTGCGCACGGCAGCCCCAATGATGGCCTTTTCGTCACGCACTCCCTGATTGGCACCCGGGCCATGATGCTTGATCACGCCCATGGCTTCAAGGAGCTTCTCCGCACCTTCGAACACCAGATAAGCGCCACCGACCATCAAGATCGGGGTCAATGCCCAAGGGGCGAACTGTGAGAGAAGCAGGGCCACCGGGAGGATAAACAACAGCTTGTTCCGGATGGAACCGACAGCGATCTTCCAGATGATGGGGAGCTCACGCTTGGGCGAGAGTCCCGCAACGTACTGGGGTGTAACAGCCGCATCGTCCACGACCACACCAAGTGACTTGACGCTGGTCTTGGCCGCACCCAACGCTATGTCATCAAGCGAGGCGGCAGTGACCTTCACGAGGGCCGCAACGTCATCCAGAAGTGCTACGAGGCCACCGGCCATGCCGAAACTCCTTGTTTAGTCATCGTCGCAAGCCATACAGGAGCATTCTTAAGAATGCCACGCGGATTGCATGGAAAGTCCTCAGAAGTTTACAGCCCATCTAGCGGTGCCCTGTCAGCAGCACAACCATCCTGACGATTTCCGCGACGATTTCGTGGGTTGGTTCGCGCAGGGACGGTTGTCTCTGCACGCGCTGTTCGGGTGCCTCTGGGATCCCCCCAATGAGGATCATGCTGCTGGTGCCCTGGGGTGCTGATGGAATGAATCCGTCCACCGCAAACGACGCACAGGCCGTGTCCACAGCTGCCGCAACCAGCGCCTCGACGGCGGGGGACCCAGTTAGCCCCGGATCGATGGCGACATCGGTGATCGCCGCCAACAATTCCTCATTGCGGTCAGAAAGAGCTGGGCCAGTAATTCCTCCGGATCGGCATACAACTCGTTGAAGGAACGGGTGGACACCTTCGCGAGGAGGCACAGCGCCTGCTCGGTTGAGGTGCGCTAACCCTCGGGGCGCGTAGGGATATCGGCTGACATCGAAGCTGCCGCTCCCATCAAAAATGAATATTTGAGTGTAATACTGCTCATATGGCATATCTAGTGAGGCCGGAACATCTCGCTAAGCCTGTAACAAGTTCTCTTCCAGTCAACGAATCCCTGGCTCGGACGTACGTGATCGGCGCAGGTTCTTCCGAGATTGCCGCTGCAAATGCGCTGTGCTTGGCCGGGGTGCCGTTCGACTGGTTTGAGCGCGGCAGCGCCATGGGTGGCAATTGGCTCTTTGACAACCCCAAGGGCTCCTCCGCCTGCTGCTAAACACTGAAAATCGACATCTCAGGAGCGCGCGTGGCGTTTTCCGATTTCCCATGCTGCGGCACTACCCGCCCTATCCGCGGCATGAACAGATTTAGCCTATTTTGAAAAGTGGGCTGCTTGGGATTTTTCGGGCAGCGGATGACATCCTTGCTGGCACGCTCCCTCGGGGCGTAGGTCGTGCTGTGGACACGCTCGTTTTCCAGGGCCGAGAAGAAGGTTTCGCACGTAGCTGTCGTCCCAGCTAGACCCGATTTCCCGTTCGCGTTCCTTCGGACGGCCGGCCAGAAACGTTCAGGCCCTTCCCCGGCATGGCACCGCCGTGGGCTTCCTTGTACCGTGTCAGCCAGTTGCGCAGCGTGGATGAGTCGGTGACTCCTCATTCCGGTAGTATCGACCATTTCAGCGGGTACCACGCTCGGAAATCTCCACAGCAGCCAACCCCTGCTAGGTCTGCCTGTCCCTGTCGGCAGGACGTTTTCAGCATAGAACCGGAAATGGCACCAAAGCCTCATTCACGAGTCATATGGTCAAATACTCGCCAGTCCCTGTTCCCGCCACGTGGCTCGGGAGTAAGCTGGCCGAGAACGACCAAGCGGGAGGTTCACATGTCCGTCATGACCATGAAAAGTATCAGTCATCACGCACAGAACCTTAGAGCGGCTGGGGTGAGGCCTACCCTTGATGACCCCTCATCCTTGTTGGACACGATCATGTCGTGGGGCCGATCGCGTCTAGAGGAAAGCACTGCTCCGCAGGCGGTGGCAGGGATCCTCGACACGGTCGCAGAGAGGACCACACTCCCACGCCGAACCGGGAAGCGGGCAGTGAAGGCCCATAAGCGTGCAGCACGCGAGCTACGCCACCACTCCCCCACCCACCGGAAGAACAAGAAAATGTGGCTGCTCGGCAGGATTATACTAACAGCCACCGCGGGAACCATTATCCTCGTTCGCACCCGGTACTCCCGGAGGCACCCGGAAACTCTGGGATCCGGCGACAGCACTCCGGCCTCGAAAACGAAGAACAACGGACAAACCTCTCCTCGCCCCCTCACACAGGCCAGGACGGTCAATAACCCGAAACACGAATCTGGAAGAACACCGAACCCAAAGTGCGCAGATTCTCCTCGTAGACTCTGCGATGTCATAGGAAAGGAACGTGCCCCATGGACGAACACCCGATCACGCCCGAGAACACTCCCTTGAACCCCGCCAGTGAACCCGTACCAACCAAGGCCCCTATCAAAGTCACCCGGGCGAGCATGATGTGGGTTGCGACTGCCGCTGGCCTGCTGGTCCTCGTCCTCTTGATAATCTTCATCCTGCAGAATCAGGAATCCGTCACGCTGCACTATTTCGGATTCAACGGAACTGTGGCCATCGGCGTCGGAGTGTTCATTGGGGCCGTCGGTGGCGGCATCATCGTCGCCGTTGCCGGGACGGCCCGAATCATCCAGTTACGCACGCGAGCCCGCCGCCTCCCGCCCATGGACTGAGACCGTGCCGGGCGCTGGTCGAATTAGGCCGGCACCCGACACTGAATTCTTCTGCCGCCCCTCACTCCTACGAAGGTCCGGCGTCCCGAGCCCGGCCGCCCTCGGACGTGTGGACAGGCTGGCGGCCTTGAACTCTCCGAGCATCCGGTGCCACTGATTTGCCTTTCTCGCTCCAAGTCAGGCGTGAGATTCAGCGCTAGCTACGATAACCGGAAAGTTCCCCTGAATTTATGTGGCCGTGGAGTTACTCGTCTGTTTCGCTAGGCCAGCTCACATGAATCCACCTCTGCCCTTCGCCGTCCCATGATTCTGAGTGTCCCAGCAGGGCAATGTCTGCAAAGGATGCATTGATCCCGTGGGCTTGGAGGATTTCGTGGAGCGCTTTAGTGGCCGCACGGGCCGCTTCGTCAGCACCGTCAGGTCCCTCAGAAGTGACCTGATGACTTGCCGTATACATTTGACTCATGCTGCCATTGTTCTCCATGGATCCGCCCGAGGGAAGGTCCGGCGGCGGTGATCCATCGACGCCGGCGACGACGTCACCCTCATTGTGGTGGGGCGGTTTTGCCGTTCAGGTCTCTCCCCTCGATGATAAGTTTTCCTTGATCTTTGCAATGGCAAATCCCCACGCCTGGCCAACCGAGGTCTTGGGTGGTACGGATATTTCATTTGGGTTGGTCAGTACATCCAAAAGCACAGGTCCGTCGTGGACCATCGCTTCCTTGACAGCGGTATCCAACCCATCTATTTTTTCGACCCTGATGCCGTGCAGTCCACAGGCCAGCCCCACCTCGGCCAAATTAGGGTTGTGCAGTATGGTGCCGAATTCCGGGAGGCCACCCTGCTCCTGCTCCAGTTTCACCATCCCCAAACGTCCATTATTAAACACCACCAGTTTCACGGGCAGATTATAGGCCACGGCGGTCAACAGGTCTCCCATCAGCATGGTGAGGCCGCCGTCACCGCAGAAAGCCACCACTGGACGAGTCCTATCCAGTGCCGAGGCACCAAGGGCCTGCGGCATGGCGTTGGCCATGGAGCCAAGATTGTAGGAGCCCAGCAGCCGGCGGTTCCCGCGCATTTTCACGTAGCGGGCCAGCCATACCGTGGACATCCCGGTGTCGGAGGTAAAGATCGCATTGTCGGGCGCGTGCAAGTCCACGGCAGCTGCCACAGCTTCGGGGCGGATCATCGCGTCTGGATTGTCCGCGAGGGTGCGAACTCTTCCTATCAGGGTGGCGTCATAGCCCGGATCTGCCAGTTTCAGTTGCCGTTGGGCCCACGCGTGGTATTTTCCGGCTGCGGAGTCGAGGTGGACCTGGTCGTTCTTCGCCTCTAGCAGGGGCATCAGGGAAGCGAGACTGAGTTTGCTGTCCCCGACGACGCCAAGGGTAACGGCGGTTCGACGGCCGATGACCTCGCCGTTGGAATCGATCTGGACGACGGTTTTTCCTGTGGGGTATGAGTCCCGGTAGGGAAAGTCGGTGCCGATCATCAGTAGCGTGTCGCAGCTATCCAAGGCGTGTTGGGCTGCAGGGTTTCCGATCAGCCCGGACTGGCCCACCTGATATACATTGCCTTCTTCCAGAACTTCCTTGGCTTTCAGGGTCAGTACCATGGGTGCGGCCAATTTCTTGGCCGCTGCCAATAGTTCATCTTTCGCTCCACGTGCACCCATGCCGACCAACATGGTCACGTTGTCCGTATCGTTCAGGAGCCGTGCGGCTGCGCGAATCGCTTCAGGGTGGGGCGCGGAGGGCCGTTCAACATCGACGAAATTCGCTACCGAGTCATTGGGCATGGCGGCACCGCCGATGTCCCCGGGGATAGTCAACACAGCGACTCCGCGACGAGCCATGGCCGTGTTGACGGCCTGCTCCAGAAGGTACGGCATCTGCGCGGGGCTTGTCACTGTGTGTGTGAAGACCGCGACATCGCTGAAAACCCGGTCATTGTTGACCTCCTGGAAGAAGTCGCTGCCGATCTCCTCACTGGGCACTTGTCCGCAGATGGCTAGTACCGGCGTCCGCGATTTCTTGGCATCGTACAGCCCGTTCAACAGGTGGATCGAGCCTGGCCCCACGGTTCCCATGCACACCCCCAGGGTGCCGGTCAGCTGGGATTGGGCGCCAGCGGCGAAAGCCGCAACTTCCTCATGCCTGACGCCAATCCATTCCATCCGCTCCTCGGTGCGTATGGCGTCGGTCAATGGGTTCAGTGCATCACCAACAACGCCCCAGACGGTTTTGACGCCCATGTCTGCCAGGGCTTTGACGATCATGGCTGCCACGTTGCTCATTGCAGCGCCCTTCCGTTGCGGCCGGGTTGCGCGGCAAAGGAATCGGGGTTCGCGGTGGCCCAGTCTTCGGCCCAGGCCTCGGGTACCTGCGCCAGCAGCTCCCCGGGGGCCATCCATTCGTAGAGTTCGGCATAGGATTTCGTGTTCGTGTGCCCGATCCGGCGCCGCAACATCCGCGGTGTCAGCTGCTCAGGCCCGGCGGCGCCGATGGACGCCATCATGCGCAGGGCCTCGCTTACCGTGGCCTCTTGGAACCGTTGAACCCTGATGCTCTTGTTTTCCACATCCAGTGCTCTGGCGCGGCGAGGGTCCTGGGTGGCAACCCCGACCGGGCAGTGGTTTGTATGGCAGCGCTGAGATTGGATGCAGCCAGTAGCCATCATCATGGCCCGGGCCGCATTGGTGTAGTCGGCTCCCTGGATGATCCGCTTGACGATGTCCGTGCCCGTGGCCACTTTGCCTGAGGCGCCCACCCGGATTCGGTCACGAAGCCCGGTTCCCACCAGTGCGTTATGCACCAGCATGAGGCCTTCGGTGAGCGGGGTGCCCATATGATCCTCATATTCCATGGGGGCCGCCCCGGTGCCGCCCTCGGAACCATCCACAATGATGAAATCCGGGGTGACCCCTTCGGCCAGCATGGCCTTGCAGATAGCCAGTACATCCGTGCGTGAACCCACGCACAGCTTGAACCCCACTGGTTTGCCCTGGGCAAGTTCCCGCATGGTGGCCATGAACCGGATGAGCTCGCGCGGCGTACCGAAGACCTTGTGGGCAGCTGGGCTGACGCATTTCACCCCCTCCGGCACATTGCGCGCCTTGGCGATCTCCGCGGTAACCTTACTAGCCGGAAGGACCCCACCAATACCCGGTTTCGCACCCTGACTAAGCTTCAGCGAAAGGCACTTCACCGAGGGGTGCGCGGCCTTCTCGGCGAACATTGTCGGATCAAACTCTCCATCCTTGGTACGTGCCCCGAAATAGCCGCTGCCGATCTCCCACACCAGGTCACCTCCATGGCGCAAGTGGTATTCGGTCAGGCCGCCTTCCCCTGTGTCATGGGCGAAACCGCCCAGCGCCGCACCCTTGTTCAACGCCAGAATGGCGTTCGAGGACAGGGCACCGAAACTCATGGCGGAGACGTTTAGCAAGGCCATCTCGTAGGGCTGGGTGCAATCGGGGCCGCCAATGCGCATCCTGGGCGGGTCCTTGGGTGGTTCCAGCGGCGCCGTTGAATGAACCAAGTATTCGTAGCCAACCTCGTTCACGTCGCGTTCCGTGCCGAAGGCCTGTTCCTGGTTGGTACCCTTGGCACGCTCGTAAATGAGGGAGCGGGTGTCACGATCGAATGGACGGCCGTCATAGTTCCGCTCAATGAAGTATTGCTGGAGCTCAGGGCGGATATATTCCAGCGCGAAGCGTAGGTGCCCAATCACCGGGTAGTTGCGCAAGATGGAGTGCCGTTTTTGTGTGACATCCGCAATGGCCAGGACTAGGAGCGCAGCAAAAATCGCGACCGACACCCACCAGCCCGGGCCCGTCAGCACCACCAGCAGCACCGAAACAGCTGTCACGAGGAACAATATGGAAACCACAAATATCCTGAGCATGACCTCAGCTTAAACCCGGGGTACATCAGAATGGGAGCCCCCAGAGGGCCTGAATCTCCGAGCCATAGTGCCACACACCATTGATCGGGCGACCCTGAGGATGCCGGCATCTGATCCTGCTCCAGCCGCCCGGCAGTTGCCACGGCTTTGGCAGAGTTGATAGCAACTCAATTTCCGGCACCAGGTTGCCGTGACTCATCCTTTCCAATCTGTGAGAGCGGAACAACCAACACCGGGCACTTAGCAGGGCAGGCGATACGTTTGCCTACAGCAGGGCCCTCCCGGCACTCCCGCGCCAACCTGCACTGCACGTGCACCTTGGTCCCCCGCCCATGTCCATAGCTTTCCCGATTTCGGCGCTTCATCGGGGTCCACGTGGAATCTCACAGTCTCGGTATAGAACAGCTTGCTCCGTTCGACGTCGGCAACTGGTAGGGGGATCAGCTCAAGTTTCATGTCCACGATTTCCTACTTTCCCTTGGCTGTTTCCGACGGTTCCAGGGAACAGGCCCGGTATGCCGCCATCTTGTCGAGGGATTGGTGCATGCCGACGTACGAAAATACCGACATCAGGCTCCGCGTCCACCCCTTTTCAGTGATCGTGAGTTCCGTCAGGCCGTTGACGTCCCTGAATTCAACGATGGTGTACACATTTTGCGAGAATCCTTCCGGCAACGCATCGTCCGGCAGCAACCTGCCTTCCTCATCGGTCAGGTTTGGGTGAACTCCATGCGTTGCATCGGTGCGATCTTGGAGTACGTACCGCCTGTGTGGCTTACCAGCCGCCCTGGTCCGTTGGAGCCTGCATGCGAAAGAGGAAGGAGCCACCCTCCCGAAGATCACTGCGGACCGACGGCGAGGTAGGTCCACAATGTCCACTGCGTCTCAACGGGTGAGTTGAGGATGCGCATTATGATAAGGGCTCGTGTCGCACAATTGGCCATCCTCCAGTCCTTTGTCACGTCGTTGAATGAGTGCTTCCATCGCGTCAAGCCGCGCATTCCAAAGGCGCGTTGGCGCGATGCTTCACAGCCTCGCCGAAGTCGTTCAACTCGGAGCGAACTTCGGTGTCGTCTCCGCCGGGCCCGGGAGCCTCGAGTGCGTCTATAACCGGGAGAAGTTCAGCGATGGCAGCAAGCGCGAACCCAACGGCTTCAGCCGGCGAATCTAACACGTGCACGTACATCCCGTGCGGTGGACAGCCGGAGTCCGACTTCCGTGCTTCCATACTGTTTGAGCAGACCGACGTCGTTATAGTTGCGGACGGTCTGCCGGCAAGCCGATGTGCATCGTGGCCACCACCTCTTCGTCCGTCATCTCATTCGCCGTCCAGTCACCTTTCGACCGAAGCCTCACGTTAGAATAATGTTGCAGGCTCGACCTAAGGTCACCGACCTGCTCTTCACGCCACGCCTCCGTCTTCCATGACGGGGCTGGACCGTGCCCAGCGTGGCGCACAGCAATGATCCCGCCGCTCTCCTAAGAGAGCCCTGCACCTGGAGCCGCTCCTTGACCCGTGCCGAACACCCACGCTTGATCCGCAATCCGGTCACGGTCCTGAGCGCTCTACGCTCGCCACGGCAGCTTTCCCGCGAAGTACTCGCCGGCATGGTCACCACCCTCGCCCTGGTCCCGGAAGTAATTTCGTTCTCAATCGTCGCGGGAGTCGATCCGATGGTCAGCCTGGTCGCCTCCATTGTCCTGGCCATGACGATGTCGATCCTTGGCGGGCGTCCGGGGGTGATCACCGCCGCAGCCGGATCCGTCGCCCTCGTCATCGCCCCTCTCGTCCATGACCACGGTGTCCAGTATGTTTTGCCTACAGTGATCCTTGCTGGCGTGATTCAAATCGTCTTCGGTCTTGCCGGACTTGCCCGTCTGATGCGATTTATCCCCCGGTCAGTGATGATCGGGTTCGTCAATGCCTTGGGGGTGCTCATTTTCATGGCCCAGGTGCCCCACGTGCTGAAGGTCCCCTGGCTGGCCTACGTCCTTTTTGCTCTGACACTGGGGATTATTTTCATCCTTCCGCGCTTCACCAAGGTCATCCCGTCACCGTTGGTTGCGATCGTCGTCGTCACTGCGATCGTCATCATCGCCCACCTCGTCGTTCCAAACGTCGCCGATGAGGGCCCTCTCACGGGGAAACTGCCCGGGATCACCCCTTTCCTGGTCCCCTTGAACCTGGCCACCCTGCAGCTGATTCTGCCGACGGCGCTGAGCGTGGCTTTCGTCGGTCTCATGGAAACACTTCTCACCGCGAAACTCGTCGACGAAATCACCGACACGCCCTCGCACAAGGGCCGCGAGTCCTGGGCCTTGGGCTTATCGAACATCTTCGCCGGGTTCTACGGCGGAATGGCCGGCTGCGCGATGATTGGGCAGACCGTCCTTAACGTCAAGACCGGCCAGGCACGCACCCGCATTTCCACATTCGTGGCCGGGGTGTTCCTTTTGGTCCTGGTGACCGGGCTCAGCTCGATCATGGGACAAATTCCCATGGTCGCCCTCGCCGCGGTCATGATGGTCGTCGCAGTCACCACCGTCGACTGGCACAGCGTGAAACCCTCCACCCTGAAGCGGATGCCCATCCCTGAAACCATCGTCATGAGTGTCACCGTCGCCGTGGTGGTCGTCACCGGCAACCTCGCCTATGGAGTCATAGTCGGCGTCGTCCTGGCGATGGCGCTCTTCGCGCGCCGGGTCGCCCACGTAATCAGTGTCAAAAGGACCCCGGCCGACGACGGCGCGAGCGTCCAGTACGAGGTGCTCGGGCCGCTGTTCTTCGGGAGCAGCAATGACCTCGTGGACCAGTTCTCCTACGCCGATGACCCTGCCGCCGTGACAATCGACCTCAGTCGTGCCCAGATCTGGGACGCCTCGAGCGTTGCAGCCCTGGACTCCATCGAGACGAAATACCGTCACCATGGCGCCACAGTGACGATTACTGGTCTCGACGAACGCAGCACCAGATTCCACCGTCGCCTCACCGGCCAGTTCGGCACCTGACCCGTCGGCAATCCTTTTCAAAGCGCAAGATATCCGACGGCCACAGGTCGCATTTACAGCCATTACAGCCAAGGTTCCGCAACTCTGTTTGCCTCGTTGGAACGCCCTGTCACGATTTGATTCATGGGTAGGATGCGGGCATTGGGTTGCCGAATCTCAGCTGCGAGGTGGGGCCCCTCGAAGGCCGGTCCCCTTCACGACCTAGTGGGTATCAGGGTTGAGCCGCAGGAGATAGTCATCAGATCTCCCATCAGCGACAGCTTCTTGGGGCCCGGACGAACGGGGCGGCCGACGTCAACCGTGCCGGCGGCATACATGATGGCGTCGGCCCTGCAATGATTGCGGCCAACCGGGGTTCGGACTTGCCTACCCAAGACGCAATAAGCCAGCACCAGAAGGATGGTCTCAACGTACCTCCCCCCGAGGCCCCAAACACCCACCAGATGTTGATGAGCCTAGTGCCAAGCCTGATACCGGGCATTCAGCCGGGGAGCATCCGACCCCGAGACCAGTTTGATATCCACACTTAGGTGCTGTAAGCGTCGGAAATGAAACGTTGCTGGTCCTGTCGTCCCGGAAGTCAGGTCGGCTGGGCCGCGGAAGATGAACCAGACCCAAGCCGTCCCGCGTACGGGATGGATGCTCAGCGACAACTCTGGCCGGTTGGACATCACAAGGATTTCGGGGGCAAATTCGGTCGGTCCAAGCGAAAACATGGCTATATACAGGCCCAGATTGCGGACAAAGCTGCTGCCGAGGCCAAACACGGTGTCTCGTACCGTCGAATGCACTCCATCGGCACCGACCACGAGATCGATGCGGCGCGCGGCCTTGCGCTCGACGGAGACATCGACTCCGCCGTAGTCCGGTCGCAATGAGCTGACCGAATCCCCGAATATGAACTCGGCGTCGCCTCTGGCAGCCACGCAACGGATCGCTGGCAGATCTGCCCGGGGCGCCGGCAGCAACATCGTTCAAGCGAGGGCAGATACTTGCTTGTCGGGCCACATCGGTAGTCTGTCCGTGCACGTCCACTGGACTGCCAGTGAATTGAAATCTCCCGGCGCGCTCAACCACCACAGGTTTGAACCCTTGACGGGCCAGCCAGTAAGCCATGGCAGGTCCGGCGACGCCTTGCCCCGCAGATCAGAACTCTGCCGCGTCCTACGCATGACAGCCTAGTGTCACTGACCCAATCCGCATGCCCGCATCCATCCCGCCGTCCGAAATTCGACCCACAACCCACGGGCCCACCAGGTGTCCAACGGATCCGGAACATCGCTGTTGCCCGCCGGAACAGATCTCGCGGTACACCCAATTTCCACGGCCCGTCAGGTCCCTTCCACCACACGTCACAGCGACAGACCCCAGCCCCCGGGATTCGGAGGAAGACGACAAAGGCATCGGTCGGGGTTGCCTTCAGAGACGAACAGCTCGAGCGGCGCCAGAGGCCCAGGTACCGCAGGCTTTCTTCTTAGTCATACCTGCGGCGTTGCGCAGGGCTCGTGCCACGAGTCCGGAGCGCCTGTGATCCTCGATTGCTCAACCAACAACTGTTAGCTGCAACTTTAAACTGACCATAGACGGCATTTTGAATTGACCGTTCGCGGCAGTGGTTTTGACCAGTGGCTGCAAGTGATTTGACCAGTATTCCGCCGTGGCTTCCGCGGTGTGGGTGTGCTGGGATTCCCTTGTCCATCCCTCGTGTCTATGCGGGGAAAGCCCCCTCCTTCGGGGTGAAATGACGATGCCAATCGTTTCGATTTCACCCATTTTTGAAGGAAGGGGCTTGTTATGAAGTCTCCAGGAGAGTTCATGGAAATTTTAGCTGCTTTTGATCTAACCCAGTCCTATCGTGGCGCCGCTGAGGTCTGCGGTGTTTCCCACAACACTGTCCGTTCGTATGTGAAAGCCAGGGACTCCGGCGCCCAGGCACCGATCGCTCGTCAGCGTGGAAGGATCACAGACCCGTACCTGCCGACCATGAAGTCCCTGGTCGAGCAGTCCAAAGGAAAAATCCGTGGTGATGTGCTCCATGGCAAGCTCGTCGATAAGGGTTATACCGGTTCGATCCGCACCACCCGCTATGTGTTGGCCGGGTTGAAGAGTGAGTACCGGGCCCAGAACGCCCGTGTTCACCGCCCTTGGACTGTTGGTCCAGGGCTGTGGTTGCAGTGGGACTACGGAGACGGCCCTGTTGTTGACGGGGTGAAGACGGTGTTGTTCGTGGCCTGGCTGGCGTATTCACGCTTTAGGATCGTCATCGCGTTGAAGGATAAGACGATGCCGAACGTGTTCGCCGCCCTGGATCGCTCCTTTCGTCTGATCGGCGGGGTCCCCACTTATGTACTAACCGACAATGAAAAAACCGTCACGATAGAGCATGTCGCCGGGGTTCCGGTCCGCAACCCACAGATCGTTGCGTTCGCGAGGCACTACTCCACGGCCGTGCAGACCTGTATGCCGGCGGATCCGGCCTCCAAGGGCGGGGTGGAAAACGCTGTCAAGATCGCCAAGGCCGACCTCGTTCCCAAAGACACGAACCTGCGTCTTGAATACGCCTCTTTTGCCGAGTTGGAAGAAGCCTGCGAGGCGTTTATGGAGGATGTAAATTCCTCAGTGCACCGTGCCACATTGGAGATCCCCAAGGACATGCTCCGCTTGATCGAGGCGCCCAAGCTGCACCCGGTCCCGGCAGTGCCGGTGACAGCGAGTTTCGGCCAGGTACGGCAAGTCCCACCGAACACGCCCATGGTCGTTTTCGAGCACTCCCGCTACTCCGTGCCACACACCTTGATGGGGCAAAAGGTGTGGGTGCGCGGCACCGACACTCACGTGATCATCGTTCATGTCGGCAAAGCTGGCCCGGTGGAAGTAGCCCGCCACCCCCTGACCCGTCCGGGTGTTCCAGCGATCATTGACGCGCACTTCCCACCAGCTTCCGCCGGCGCCCTGGAACGCGTCATTCGCCCTAAAACCACGGCCGAGCAGGACTTCCTGGCCCTCGGTGCCGGGGCGGCACTCTGGCTCAAGGAAGCCGCCGCGGCAGGAACGAACAAGATCCGCCACAAAATGGAACGCGCCACCGCACTGGCCTCCATGCTGGGCAAGGACGCCGTGGATCAAGGACTCGGTGCTGCTGCCGTGCACCACCGCTTCACCCACGAAGACCTGGTCTCCATCATCACCAACACCGCCACCGGGGAGCTGGCCGGGCCAGGCAATGACACCCGGCACACCGTGACCGACCAGGGCCAATGGCTTTCCCAAGGCACCAGCGGCTGGGCCAACTTCGGCACCACCAACACCAACACCACCAGTAGCGACGCTGGCAGCAGCGATACCACCGATCCTGAAGGAGTCACCCCGTGAGCACCACCCTCGCCCCTGCACCGTTGACCGACGCGGCGGTGGAAGAAGTAATCACACTGATGCGCACCACCCGCATGCCCCACGCCCGCGCCGTCGTCGCCGAGGTCCTGGCCACAGCGAAAGCCCAGCGCTGGGACCCCACCGAAGTCATCCGCGTCCTGCTCGAGGCTGAAGCGACCGGGCGCAACCGTTCCATGCTCGCGACCCGGCGAAAGCGTGCAGGATTCCCTACTGGGAAAACCTTCGATGTCTGGGACGAGTCCCTCTCCACTCTGCCCGTGGCCACGACCTCGTTCCTGCGCACCCTGGAATGGGTGCGGCGGAGAGAGAACCTGATCGCGTGCGGGCCCTCCGGGACCGGCAAGACCCTGCTACTGGAATCCTTGGGTCAGCAAGCCATCGATGAAGGCATGAGTGTGTCTTGGCTCAGCCTGGAAGACCTCGGCGCGCTCGTGCGCCGGCACCGCATCGATGACAGCGTCAACAAAGCCATCACCCGCGTCACCAGCGTCGATCTGATCTGT
>NZ_JBCHVD010000021.1:0-55024 GCF_046736435.1 Arthrobacter sp. LAPM80 | reverse complement strand
AACTTAACCGCGAGTGATATGGTTCCTGAAAAGTGTGAATGTATACCTTAGGGCTCCTTCCAGAGCAGGCACTTGCCACGTCGCTTGAAGGTGCACACAATGCTCCATAGATAAATATCCGCATTTCGGCCCACTCAAGGTTCCCGATACGGACAGGCTCCGGGTGGCTTCCATTGGCAAGCTCGAGTCCAGTGACCACCTAATTCAACTTGCCCTGAGCGTACGATTTTGTCCGTATTCTGTGGTGCCCCCCGTGTAAACGTCTATGGAGTGGAACAGCGGGTTTCCACCGGCACGCTTCCAGGCTGGGTGCAGGTGAATGCCATGGTCGTCGCCGCCCACGAGCGGAATCAGCCGTGCCGGGACGACGCTGTGCCAACTACATTCCCGTTCTGGCTAGGCTGATACCTGGCTGTTTGGGCTTTGCGTGGCCGAAGTCGACGGCGAATTGCACGTGGCCGGCGACGCTGACGAGGTGTATTCCATCCAGAAGGCATCCAACAAGCGAAACCGGGCGATCACGGGATTGCTTGAGAGCTACGGGCGGATCAAGCGGGCCCCGGTTGAGGTCGTGGATGTCTACACCAAACAGTGCTCCCTTCCGGTGAGTGCACGCGTCCTTGCCATCATGCGGGCAACCCTGGCCGACGGCGGCGTGAACCCGATAACGGGGATCCGTGTGGTTTCGGCCGACATCCTCATTACGATCGCACCCGGTAAGGCCGGAATTGGCGCCTTGAACCCGCCGGAAACAGCGTCAGCGGGCAGCGGCCTACCTCTCCCGCGTCCTGGGCCTGAACATCTTTGCCTCCCAGGTATTTACCCCAACAGACTGGGCCGTAGGCGCAGCCAGGGACCCTCCAGGACCTAAGGCAATCTGTGCGAACCGCTCCCCCATCATCCGGTGGGTTTCGCCGTCGGGGTGCAGGGCCTCCGGCAGGGGATGCCCGACGGCGTCCGGGGAACCGTAGAGTTCGGGCCCGTCCAGGTAGTGGATGTTTGGATACTCAGTTGCCCGCTCGGCAACAATGCGGTCCAGTTCGGCACGAATGATGCGCAGCGGCGTGTCCGGGTGGCCCTCGCGGATAGTGTCAAAAAACCGTGGACGGCAGGGCCAAAGGTACGCAGCCGCATGAGGTCACGGTTCACCACGTTGATGCACGTTTTGATGCTGATCGCTTCCGCCGGGGTGTCGCGGATTACCCGCGCCGTGGAGGGGGGCAAGCAGCGCACTTCCGCTGACGCCCAGGTTGGTTAGGTCGACCCGCCGAGCTGGGCAGCGACAGCCGGCCAAATCGCCGTCGGACGCGTTGCGTTGGAACTGTGGCTGATGGAACTGCCGTGATGCAGCCACCGACGCCGGGTGCCCGAGGTAGCGGCGTCCACCGGTGCGTTGGTGCGCAGGGCTACCAGCTAGGTCACCTCATTGTGCGGCAGCCAGATTTCAGTGTCCTTCACCCCCGCGGGGAGGTCCGTGAGGCTGCTGGTGCAGGCAGGCCCGATTTGCTGGCTGGGAACTCCGGTGGCCATGCCGATGGTTGTGGTGTTGCCGCCGCTGGTGACGGCACTGCCGAGGAACTCACCCTTGACCACGAGCTCCATCACACCGTCGGGACGTACCGGGGCGCCTGAAGAGGTGACCCGTGAGCGCAAGGTGTCCAGCTCGATCCCGGTGGCGTCTGTCCTGAAGGCCAGGCGGACACCGGATGGTTGGGATTTGGCCATCAGCAGCTGGGGGTCTTTGTTGCCCTAGACCCTCGCCTTGGCCGGAAGCCGGCCGGGATGGGCTACGTGGTGATCCAGTTCAATGTAGTCCTGCCCGGTTGCGGCTCGGTGTTCAATTGTTTCGGTGTTCAATTGGCAGGGTCCTTACTGCCGGCGTGCGCTCCATGCCCAGGCAACAAGGGGCGCCTGAAGGGGAAGCCGCAGTGCATGGACGCGCCGTGCCTGCGGCGTTCCTTCGGGACCCCACGCACGTTTAAGTGCTGACAGGTGCCCTGCAGTGAATCCCGCAAACATCAATGTGGTGGCGGTGGCGGCGGCCTTGCGCGTGCCCGGGATTAACAACCCCACGGCGCCCAATACTTCAGGCACGGCCGAGGCGAGCACCCATTGGTTTCGTGTCATCAGCCCAAATCTTCCGCCCTTGTCGCTGCACAACGACGGCGGTACAACCGGGTAGTAGAACCTGGGGTTCCGGAGGTGGTTCGCGGCACTGGCGCCCAGCAGGGTGGCCAACGCCAAGGCATTGAGAGTCTGTGGTTTCATAAGGCAATACTTGCACGTACCGGCTGCCGGAATCCGCCGGTGTCGACAGGCCGACGGCGTCAGCCATCCCGATGAATGCTGCGGCAATGAACAGCGGCCACGGATTCGGTACGCCCGGCGCAACCAGCAGTGCAGCCGCGGGGCAACCATCGGTTTTCCCTTCAGGGTTGGCCGCATGCCCCCGACACTAGTTGTGCCGTGCAACAGTGCGGCTCCACAGACTTTTTGATCCTCCACGATTCAGGACCCTCCTATGTCTAGCTCCACCCGCAACGCAGCCGACAGGCTCTCCGCACGGGACCGCACCACCAATACCGCCTTGCTGGTGTCGACGTTCGCGGTGATCCTGAACGAAACCATCATAAACGTGGCCCTGCCGCGCCGCATGGAGCAGTTCCAGGTTTCCCCACCCGCCATCCAGCGCCTGGCAACGGCGTTCATGCTCACGATGTCGGTTGTCATCCCTGCCACCGGCTATCTGCTGACCCGGTTCCCCCTCCGGACTGTGTTCATCCTTGCGATGGGCCTGTTCTCCGCGGGCACGCTGCTTGCCGGTCTCGCGCCGGGCGTCGAGGTCCTGCTCATGGCCTGCGTTGTCCAGGCTTCTGGCACGGCCATCATGATGCCGTTGGTGATGATAACCATCCTAGATCTTGTTCCCTCGCACCGCCGTGGCACTTGTGCTGGGCACGCGTCTACTTCCCCGTGGCAGCAAACGCAGCCGTTCCAAGCTCAACATTCCCTCCGTGCTGATCTCCATTCCCGCGTTCGGTGGCCTTGTGCGGGGCGTCACCGAAGACCCGCGGTGAATCCCAAACGCAAATAGATTGTGCACAAGCGACTTGCGCACAAGCTAATGACATGCAAGACTGTCGGCATGAGCGAGAGCAAAGATTTGACGGAGGCCGGGCCCGATCCTCTGGACCGGATGGTGTGCTTCGCGCTGTACGCAGCCGCGCGGGCAACGAACCGCCGTTACATCTCCCTCCTGGCGCCCTGGGGCCTGACATATCCCCAGTATTTGGTCCTGGTCCTGCTGTGGTCACACCGGTCACTGGCAGTCAAGGAGGTCGCCGAACACCTGATGCTGGACTCGGGAACGACGTCTCCGCTGATCAAGAGGCTGGAACTCCGCGGCTATATTGCGCGGGAGCGTTCCGCCACCGACGAACGGGCCGTCATCGTCACCCTGACCGACTCGGGCGTTGCCCTGAAAGACGAACTCGCCCACATTCAAGGCTGCCTGATCGAGGCCACGCAACTCACGCAGACCGAGGGAAAAGCTGCACTCTCCCTTCTGCACGATCTGACCCACCGGCTCTCCGGTGCATCTGCCGTCGGAGACAATCCTGTTGAAAGGCCCAACTCATGACTCCCCTTTACACTGCCGAAGCCCTCTCCACCGGCGCGGGCCGCAACGGCCATGTAAGGACAACCTCCGGCATGGTCGCGCTCGATCTGGCAATCCCGAAGGAAATGGGTGGATCCGGAAATGGCGCCAACCCGGAAGAGCTGTTCGCCGCCGGATATGCAGCATGCTTTCACTCCGCCCTGCAGCTGGTGGCACGCAAGCACAAGGCCGCCATCGCGGACACGTCGGTAGGAAGTCGCGTAAGCCTGCTGCCCAACGACCAGGGTGGCTTTATTCTCGCCGTCACACTCGAGGTTGCCATTCCCGAGATCGCCAGGGACCAGGCCCAGGCCCTGGTGGATGCCGCCCACCAGGTATGCCCCTATTCCAACGCCACCCGCGGCAACATCGAGGTCACCCTCACCCTCGTCGACGACTAAGCCCGGCACGAGCATCGCTTCAGTATCATCCACATGTACCGCGGTTCCCCCGGAAACCGCACAACAAAACACGATTGAGAGAACCATGCGCGCCCTCATGCATAACGAATTCGGAAACCCCTCGGAAGTCCTCACCGTGGAGAACATCCCCGTCCCGGATCCCGGAGCCGGTGAAGCCCGGGTCAGGCTGCTTCTTTCGCCCATCCACAACCATGATCTGTTGACGATTCGCGGCACGTACGGTTTCAAGCCTGAATTGCCGGCACGCACAGGTTCCGAAGCCGTCGGCATCATCGACGCCGTCGGAGATGGGGTAACGGAACTGGAAGTGGGCCAACGTGTGGCCACCGGCGGCACTTTTGGAGTGTGGGCCGAGTACTTCATCGCCAAGGCTGCAGCCTTGATTCCCCTTGACGACGCCATCGCCGATGAGGAGGCCGCACAACTGATTTCCATGCCTTTCAGTGCAATCAGCCTGCTGGACTCCCTGAATTTGAATAAGGGTGACTGGTTCGTGCAGAACGCTGCCAACGGTACAGTCGGGCGCCTCTTGGCCCAGCTCGCCGTCGCACGCGGGATCAACGTTGTTGGGCTTGTCCGTCGAAGTGCCGGAATCGAGGAGCTGGCCACCCAGGGAATCACCAACATCGTTGCCACTGACTCTGACGGTTGGGCCGCAAAAGTACGCGCCATCGCCGGCCACGCTCCTCTTGTCGCTGGCGTTGATTCCGTCGGTGGCCGCGCCAGTGGCGAGGTTCTTTCGCTCCTCGCCGAGAATGCGACGCTGGTTGTTTTCGGCGCCATGCAGTCCCCCATCATGGAAATCGGATCGGGTGACGTCATCTTCAAGCAGGCCACGGTCCGCGGGTTCTGGGGAAGCCAGGTCAGCGCGTCCATGCCGGCCCCAAAGCGTGGCGCGCTGCTGGGCGAACTCGTTGGCTACATCAGCAGCGGCGTGCTGACGCTTCCGGTGGAAGCTAGCTACTCGTTTGAGGAGGCAGGAACAGCCGCCAAGGCGAACTTCAAGCCGGGTCGCGCAGGCAAGGTCATGCTGCGCCCATAACGATGTGAACTACTGACGAAGGAACCTCACGGTGATTGCCGAGGGGTTCCTTTTTCGGCTTACCGGACGACAGCCATCGGGTAGCCGAATGCCCAGGGGAGTTCCGGCTTCACATCAAAGTTCATGTCATAGATGGCCGAGATCAACGTCGGGGAGAAGAAGATGGCCGCCCAACCCGGAGGACTGCGGTCATGGAGGAAACAGTGTGCTGGACATCGATGACCTCCTGACTGAGGCGGTAAATGCGCTCCGCGGCGGCTGCATTGCCGCTGAAGACCTGGCGTTCGATCTGCTCCCTGTCGGTCGAAAGCCCCTGCAGCACGGGGACGTAGAAGGAGATGGAACTAAGCCAATTCATCCTCCTCCCGGGCGTCGTCATAGCGGGCAAAGCGAACCACAAGGAAGAGCACGTCACCGTAGCTCTCGAGTTTGCGGCGCTGATGGCCGGTAATGACAGCGACCAGCATTGCTGTTGCCAGGCCTGCCCTGCCCTTGACGAACATTGGAACGGTATCCGGCGATAACGGTCCTGGTTTGTTGACCTGGGTGTGAATTCAGCGGCGGTGAAGCGTCGGCGGGAAAGTCTGTAACAGTCCTTCTGGTCTGTGCTGTTGGTCCGGTCTCGGGCCTAGGTTGGGGGTTATGCCGGTTAGGGTTCAGCCTTCAGAATGTCTCAGATAGTCGTCCCGCCATAAAATGTCTTACCTGGCGCCTTGACATTGAAGCTGCCCCAAACGCACCATGAATCGTTGGAGCATCACTAGGCAAGGAGCGCTGGCATGGCCAAACGAACTGCGTCCCCGAGTTCTTCGTCCGGATTGTCATCTGCTGCGCTGGATTCACTGCGGCCCCATGTGGTGGACCTGCAGGACGGCGCATTTTCAACCACCGCTGAACTCAAAACAACGGCCGCCGATGTTGACGCCATCTTCAGCACACACCTTCCAGCGTTCATCAAGTCCCGGGGCGGGCAGCCTGTGCCTGCTATGTTCTGGGCCCACGGAGGGCTGGTTTCGGAGGCATCGGCATTGGCCGTTGCCAGCCTGCAAATCCCTTGGTGGCTCAGCAACGGGATCTATCCAATCTTCTTCATCTGGCATACGGACTTATGGTCCACGGTGGGCGATTTGGTGGCCAACCATGTTCGTGCCGCTGGTTCTTTGCAGCCTGAAGCAGCTCCTGCCTTCAAGTTCTCCGACATCACCGATGCGGCCATCGAAGTGGCAGTCCGGGACCTTGGCGGACCGGCAGTTTGGGGTGCAATGAAGACCAACGCTGAGCGTTCCTCGGCGGCCGGGGGCGGGGCGGCCTACGTTGCCACGGCACTCAAGTCCTATGTTAAGGCCAACCCGGGTACCGTTTCCTTGCACGCCGCGGGGCATAGCGCGGGAGCCGTCTTTCATGCACACTTCGCCCCCACGGTGATTCAGCGGGGCGTCGTCGAATTCGAAACGTGCAGCCTGCTCGCCCCGGCAGTTCGAACAGATGTTTTTGCCAGGACACTGGAACCATTCATCGGTGCCGGAATCAAGTCAACGGCAATGTTCACCATGAATGAGACGGCCGAACGCAACGATAGTTACTTCGGTGTCTATCGAAAGTCACTGCTGTATCTCATCCGCGGGGCACTGGAGCCGGAGCGCAATGCCAACATTTTGGGACTGCAGCAATGCATCGAAAGTGACGCGGTCTTGACGAGATTGTTTCCTACAGCCCCCAGTGCCGGGGACGCCGAGGCCATCTGGTCCCCCACGAACACCGGACCGTTGTCCTCGCGCAGCAACGCGATAACTCATAGCGGTTTCAACAGCGACGTCAGCACCATGGACAGTGTGGCCCGGAGGGTTGCCAACACAGATAATATTCTTTCCTTTGCACTGAGCGGCCACCCCGCTGTTTTGGATGCCGCAACGACGACCCGCCGCCCGCAATAAGGGGTGGCTTGTGAAAAAGTGGAATATCCGACGCTAAGGTGCTGTGGCTCGGTCTGTTCCGTTTAGGGATCGCTGGATGCAGGGGCGGGACGGGTGTTGCTCTCAATGCACTTGCTTTTGTGACTCATGGCGACTCGGCATTTTCTCTGGACGGCTGTGATTTGCATGTATTTGTGGTCAAGTCAATGGGCGATGGAGGGTGTTTTCGAAAAAATAGCTTGATTCGATTCTCTTGCCTTCTGGTGTGGACGGGAGTAGACATAGCCCATCACATTCGCTTCGGTTTGGGGGACGACGATGTCTATGAAAACTACGCGCCGACGGCATTCTGTTGACGGTCAAGAGCACAGCTATTCAACGATTACACGCACACGGTGGGGTGCAGTGGGGCGGAAGTCCGTTGCCGGCACCGTGACGTTGGGGCTGGTGTTCGCGGTGGATTTGGGGGCTGCGGCCCCCTCGTTTGCGGCGTTGCCGACGGGTGATGTGTCCACGTTGGGGTTGTTGGGTGCCCGCCCTGGTGGAACCCGGCTCCCGGTCCCGGTCAGTGACCAGGTCAGCGGCTCGATCGATGTCGGCACCGGCAACCTCTCCCTGAGCGTGGGCGCGTTGTCGTTGCCGGGGATTGGCGGCACTGTGGGGTTGGGGATGAGTTTCAATTCCCTTTCGGCCGATACCGGCACGTCGGGGTTGGTGGCCCCACGCTGGACCCTGGCCCTGGGCTCCGCCGGGTCCCTCTCGCAAACATCGACGGGGGTGTTGTTTACCTCCGGTGACGGGTACTCGGCCCTGTTCACCCCCGTGACCGGGTCCACGACGGCCTACACCTCCCCGGCCGGGGTCAAAGCCGATCTGGTCAAGACCGGCACCACGGGCTGGACGTTGACGTCGCGGACGAGTGCGTCGGTGGTGACCTTCGATACGGACGGGAAGGCCACGAAGGTCACCGACCGGAACAACAACCCCACCACGATTACCTGGACCTCCGGGCGGCCCCGCACCGTGACTTCCACCCGGGGTGTGGCCGGGGCCAGGGTTGCAAACCTCGGCTATGACTCCAGCAGCGGCTTGCTGGCTTCGATCTCCCAGACCTCCGGCACCTCATCACGGTCGGTCTCCTTCGCCCGCGACGGGTCGCAGAATCTGGCCGGGTTCACGGACCTGGCCGGGAAAACCACCACCTTCGGATACACCGCCAACCGGGTCACCACCATCACCTCCCCCGCCGGCGGGGTCACGAACCTTAGCTACGACAGCACCGGACGGGTCACCCGGATCCAACAAGTCAATGGTTCTGCCGGCTCCCCCGGGGATTCCATCACCCGCCTGGCCTACCCCACCAGTTCCCAAACCCTGCTGGCCGGGCCGAACACGAACCAATCCGTGGCGGTCGCGACGGGCCCGCACACCACGTACACGCTGACCACCACCGCCCGGGTCCTCGCGGCAACGGACCCCATGGGCCGGGCCCGCTCCGGCACCTACACTGCGGACTTCGACACGTTGACCGCCACCCAGGGCACCGGCACCACCGCCGGAACGACCACCAACACCTACGGGGCCAACACCGGCCAATCCCTGACCCAATCCACCGCCCCGGGCGGGGCCGCCAACTCGTTCGCCTACGGCAACACGGCTGCCTCGACCAAGTATTTGCCGACCTCCTCGACCAGTGATGCCGGGGACACGTCCTTGTACACCTTCGATGGGACCGGAAACCCGCTCACGTCCGCCGATTCCCTGGCGGCGACGGCGACGCTGACGTACAACACGGACGGGACGGTAGCCACCGCGTTGGCGCCCGGGAACGGGAGCAACAAAACCCTGTACGGCTACAACAGCAATCACGAGCTGGTTACGGTGACCCCGGTCACCGGGTCCTCCCTGAACACCCAATCCAGGACCTACGACGTGTGGGGGCGGCTAGCCACCCAGACCACCGGGGCCGGGACGACGTTGACGTATTCCTACGACGGGGTGGGCCGGTTGGCCGGGACCAGCTTCTCCGACAGCACCCCGGCCATCTCCTACACATACAACGAGAACGGGCAGGTCCTGACCCGCACCGACGGGGCCGGGACCACCACCTATGCCTATGACCAGATGGGGAGACTCACTTCCCGGACCAACACCGCCGGGGGTGGCACGATTGGCTACGGCTATGATTTGGCCTCGAATCTGGCCTCCACGACCGACACCCGCGGGACCACCAGCTACGCCTACGACACCTCCGGGGTCCCGACCTCGTTGACGTATCTGCAAAACCTCGGCGGCGTCCCGAACGCCGGAACCCTCGGCTTTGCCACGGACGACCGGGGCCGGCGCACCGATACCTGGCTGCAAACCAACCCCGCCCACACCACCTGGACCGCCCACACCCACACCGACTACGACACCACCGGACGGGTCTCGCGCACCATTGCACAACAGGGCACCGGAAACACCTCCAACACCACCGTCCTGGACATCAGCTACTGCCACGCCGCCGGCTCCACCCCACCCACCTGTCCCACCACGGCCAGCGCGGATCGGGCGAACATCCAATGGGCCAAGGACAATCTCACCGGCTCCGCCACCGCCTACACCTATGACGGGGCGAACCGGTTGACGAAGGCCGCGACCACCGGCGGCACCACCCCGGCCATCACCTACTCCTATACCTACGATGTGCGCGGGAACCGGCTCACCGCCGCCACGACCGGAGCCACCACCACCAACCAAACCTTCACCGCCAACGCCGCCAACCAAATCACCACCACCGGCTACAGCTACGACGGCACAGGAAACCTCACCAAAGACCCCAACGGGACCTACACCTACACCGGGGCCTCCCAACTCGCCACCACCACCAAGGGTGGCACCACCTACACCTACAGCTACGCCGGTGCCTCCCAAAACGAGCTCCTGGCCCAAACCACCCCCACCGCGACTTACTCCTACACCTACGGGCGCACCGATACCCAGGGCCAGCCCATCATTGAACAAGTCCACGAAAACGCGAACACCGCCTACATCGAACACGACCCCGTCACCGGTGAACCACTCATGCTCCGCACCAGCTCCGGGCTGCAATCGTTGTACGTCAACGACGGCACCGGCAACCCGGTCGGGGTCATCACCACCGCCGGCTACCCCGGCTTCACCTACACTTACGACCCCTACGGTGCCCCGACCCTGACCCAAACAGCAGGAGGCAACGGCGTGCCTCAAAACCCGTACCTGTTCAAACAAGGCACCCAAGACCGCACCACCGGCTGGGTCAAATACGGGGCCCGCTACTACAACCCCACCACCGGCCGCTTCACCCAACAAGACACCCTCGACACACCCCTGAACCCAGCCAACGCCAACCGCTACACCTACGCCAACAACAACCCCCTCAACCTCTCGGACCCCACAGGGCTTATCAGTCAGTGCTCCCTCCTTACTGATGCATCACTGGGACTTGGTGCAGTTTCACTTGCAACTGGTGTAGGAGCAATATTTGCAACTGGAACGATTTTGGGAGCTCCAGCAGGAGCCTTCTTGACTGGAGTTTCAATAGCTTCAGGAGCACTCGGCTTGGTGTACGGTGTTGAAGCCTTATTCGCTTGCTGATCGGAGAAGGACATGCAACTCATCATAATTTTAGTAATCATCGGCGTGATCCTTGGAATACCTGGAACCGTCTACGCGGGCACGCACCAGCGGCAAAAAGGACAACCTTTCACTCCTGCACGACGAAAGTGGCTAGCTCTCACGCTGATAGGTGGTGCGTTCATCGTCGCCGCGTTCGTCGTTAGCTTGGTGAAAAATACGTAACTACTCTACAAGCTCAAAGGCATCACAGTTACACCGGCGTCGACGATCACAGACACCACCATCATCACCCCCGCAACCCCCGCGGACAAGGGCTCACGGCACCACGGAAACGCACAAATTTTCGACACCCACTGGCGCGGCGCAGCCGCCCATTCGCTACTCTCTACGTTTAGACGGTGGTGGCAGGTATCTAAGGAAGCCATCTTTGGAGTGTGCGCAAGGCGACGGAGGCTGACTGCTGACCTTGTTTGCGGGCGGTCGAGTGGTGGGAACGTTGCCGGACGAATGTTTCGGCGCCGTTCAGGGTGCGTAGGCAGGCGGAAATCTTCATGCTGATCTTCAGGGCTTACGTGCTCCCGAATGTGTCGGGAGCACGTAAGCCCTGAAGGGGTGGGTGAATTCGTCAAATATCCCACGCTAAGCCGACATGGCGTCCGGTAACGATCGTTCGTGAGACACTCCTTCTCCGGTTTGTTGGCCCGCGGATTCCTGCGGGGGATTTTGTAACGCTTGCCATGTACGCGGCAATGTAACGCTCAACCGGGTTGGTGATACATTTTTGGCATGCGAATCGGATATGGGCGTGTCTCAACACGCGATCAGCACCCCGAGGCCCAACACGATGCCCTGCGCGCGGCCGGCTGCGAGCAGGTCTTCCTCGACACCGCCTCGGGGAAACTCGCCCGCAGGCCTGAACTCGACAAGGCACTGCTCTCGGCCAACCGATCCGGCGATCAGCTCGTTGTCACCAAGCTGGACCGGCTCGGGCGGTCGCTGGAAAACCTCATCGACCTGTCCAAGTTGCTGCAGGAGCGCGGCGTGGACCTGGTGGTCCTGGACCAGGGCGTCGATACGTCCACACCCGCCGGGCGGATGTTTTTTCAGATCATCGGTTCAATCGCCGAGTTCGAACACGCGTTGATGTCCGAACGGACCCGTGACGGGCTGGCCGCCGCGCGGGCACGTGGGCGGACTGGTGGGCAGAAACCAAAGCTCGGTCCCCGCCAGGTCAAGCTGGCAAGAGAAATGTATGAGGAAAAAGATGCCGACGGGAAACGTGCCCATACCGTCGAGCACATCGCCCAGGAATTTGGCGTCAGCCGTCCCACCATCTACCGGCACCTGGCCAAACCATGATTCGCAGGCATGGTGCTCCGCAGCCGTACCAGGACAAGTCCATAGATCGCGGCCTTCCAACTAACAAGGACTTCTGACTGTGGCCCTTCGTTCCTTGCTCACGACTGCCGAACGCGGCCAAGTCCTTGAAATCCCCATCGGCACCGAGGACCTGGCTGCCCACTACACACTGAGCGAAACGGACATGTCGTTGATTCGACAACACCGCGGAGATGCCAACAGGCTGGGCTTTGCCATCCACCTGTGTCTGTTGCGGCACCCGGGTATCGCGCTGGCCGAGGACACCGAAGTGCCCACTGCAATGATCGACTGGGTCGCGGCCCACCTGGCCATCCCGGCAGAAGCCTGGGATGAATATGGGACACGTGGGGAAACTCGGCAGGAACACGGACGGGTGATTCGTGCGTATCTGGGCATGACCGCGTTCGGCATCACGGATTTTCGCCAGCTCGTGGAGCATGTCGGTGAGGTTGCCGCGCAAACGGACAAGGGCCTTGTCTTGGTCGAAGCAGCGCGGGACTTCCTGCAATCAAGGAAGGTCGCCTCGCCCGGAATCGGGATCATTGAAAGGGCCTGCGCGCAGGCCCTGACCCGGGCGAACCGGCGAATCCACACCACGTTGTGCGATCACCTCTCACCCGAACACCGAGGCCGTCTAGATGGCTTGTTGCTTCGCCGCCCCGACAGTTCTTTGACCCAAATCGGCTGGCTGCGGCAGGCACCACTGCGACCGAACGCACGGGCCATGAATGAGCACATCACCCGGCTCACTGCCTGGCGTGCCTTGGGCCTTCCCTGGGACGCGAGCAAACTGGTGCACCGCAACAGGCTATTGAAACTGGCCCGCGAGGGCGCCTCCATGACGGCAGCCGACTTGGCCAAGTTTGAACCTGGACGCCGGTACGCAACCCTCTTCGCCATGTCCGTGGAAAGCATGGCAACGGTCACCGATGAAATCATTGATCTCCACGACCGAATCATTGGCCGGATTATTCGCACCGCCCAGAACAAGCAAAACCGGAACACCCTGGCCTCCCGCACCACCGTCGCGGCCATGATGCGCCTGCACTCCAAGCTCGGCGATGCCCTGATGGCAGCCAAGGAAAACGGTGAGGATCCCTTCGCCGCGATCGACACAACCATCGGCTGGGAAACCTTGGCCGAAAGCATCGCCCAAGCCAAGGAACTGACCCGACCCGCCCTCGAAGACCATCTCGCCCTCGTCAGTGCCCACTTCACCACGATCCGTCGCTACACCCCGGCATTTCTTGCCGTCCTTGACCTCGAGGCAGCCCCAGCGGCGCAAGACCTGCTGGCCGCCATCAAGGTCATCTGCACCTTGAATACCACAGGTGCCCGAAAGGTCCCCGAAGATGCACCCACGTCGTTCATCCGGCCCCGCTGGAAGCCGCTGGTGTTCACCGAGAACGGCACAGACCGGGGATTCTACGAGTTCTGCGCCCTGGCGGAACTCAAGAACGCGCTTCGGTCCGGAGACATGTGGGTCACCGGTTCCCGGCAATTCCGCGACTTCGATGACTACCTGCTAGCAGGCTCCGACTACACGCTCATGAAGAACGCTGGGGAACTGCCCCTGGTCACAGCCAATGGCGGCGAAGAATATCTCAAGGACCGTCTTGCCCTGCTCAGCGAACGGCTGCACCAAGTCAACGCCCTGGCCTCCCGCGATGAACTGCCCGGGGTGCTGATCACGGAAAACGGCGTGAAGATCACCCCGCTCGAGACGATCGTGCCACAACACGCGCAACCCTTGATCGACCAGGCCAGCGCCATGTTCCCGCGAATCCGGATCACCGACCTGCTGATGGAAGTCGATGGCTGGACCGGATTCACACGCCACTTCACCAACCTCAAATCCGGCCAACCCTCCAAGGACAAGCAGCTCCTGCTCACCGCCATCCTGGCCGACGGAATCAACCTGGGATTGACGAAGATGTCCGAATCATGCACCGGCGTCACCTACGCCCAATTGGACCGCCAGCAGGCTTCCCATATCCGGGATGAAACCTACAGCGCCGCCCTGGCCGAGCTGGTCAATACCCAGCACGCACACTCCTTCGCAGCGCACTGGGGCGACGGCACCACCTCTTCCTCGGACGGGCAACGCTTCCGCGCCGGCAGCCATGCCGAATCCACCGGCCATGTGAACCCGAAATACGGGGCCGAGCCCGGACGGATGATCTACACGCACGTCTCAGACAAATACTCACCCTTCCACAGCAAACTCATCAATGTCGGTGACCGCGACGCGACCTACGTCTTGGACGGGCTGCTGTATCACGAGTCCGACCTGGCGATCCAAGAGCATTACACCGACACCGCAGGGTTCACCGACCATCTCTTCGCGCTGATGCACCTGCTCGGCTACCGGTTCGCACCCCGGATCCGCAACATCGGCGATACCCGCCTCTACACCCCCACCAACGATCCAGACCTTGCCACCTTGGCGCCGCTGATCGGCGGCACCATCAACACCAAAACCATCGCCGCGCACTGGGATGAAATCCTCCGCCTGGCCACATCCATCAAAACCGGCACCGTGACCGCATCGTTAATGATGCGCAAACTTGGCGCCTATCCACGCCAAAACGGCCTCGCCACCGCCCTGCGGGAACTGGGCAAATTGGAACGAACTCTCTTCCTGCTGGATTGGCTCCAAGATCCCGACCTGCGCCGTAAGGTCACAGCCGGGCTGAACAAGGGAGAAGCCCGGAACACCCTGGCCCGGGCCGTTTTCTTCAACCGGCTTGGAGAGATCCGCGATCGCTCCTTCGAGCAGCAGCGTTACCGGGCCTCGGGGCTGAACCTCCTCACCGCGGCTATCGTTCTCTGGAACACCGTCTACCTTGACCGCACCATCACCACCTTGAATCAGGAGGGCAACGCCCCGGACCCTGACCTGCTGCGGTTCCTCTCACCCCTGGGATGGGAACACATCAACCTCACCGGCGACTACACCTGGCCACGCACCAACCACATCAAACCCGGCAAATACAGGCCCCTACGACGCTCAACAAAACCTTAGCGTCGGATATTTCACTTTTTCACAAGCCACCCCAATAAGTCACTGGTCTCCAAAAAACACCGTGACCGGAGAGCCGGTCGGGCTGACTGGATTGGCCAGCTGGCTCTGATGCTTCACCACGTCAGTCGCAGAGGGTACGACCGTGGCACACTGCCCAGCGTCAGGATTTGCCACGAGCGGAGACGGAATAAGCTTAAACGCGGTGGTTCCCAAGGGTGACTTGCCCTCTTCCATCCGCATTCCAGCAAGGTTCGGCACTGTGTCCTTAACTCCGGTGGCCTTGGCGGAGAAGTAGAAGGCAATCGCCGCACCAACTGAGGCAGTGACTCCGCCGATCAATCCACTGCGAAGGGCAGTATCTTTCCGTCACGCGCCTGGGGGTGGTACGAGTCAGCATGATAACGATCGACACAACCACGACCAGGATTGCAACGATTCCTAAGGCAATGAGACCACCCAGCGTCTACAAGGCGTCGGGGTGACTGGAGCATCGATAGCGGAGATTCCAAACGGTAGCTGACCGCAGACTGACAACATCATGATGGACATGTGAACCTCCCTTATGGATTTCCCTCACGCTTTCGGCTCCAGTGCGAAATCTACTCCCATCGCCGCCCATGTCAAGGAAAAGTGGCGCACAGTTGCTATCGCCAGGCACATCAGGCCATGAGATTGCCAGGCTGGGACAAACGACGGCGGCGCCAGCCCAGCGCCGCAATCCCCCACATCGTCAAGAACAGCCCGACCAGGATCAGCCCAGCGTGGCCGAGGTCAAGGTTAGCCAGCCAGCTGGTGACGGGATCGGTCAGACCAAGGACATCGTGCAGGATTGTGGCGATAGTCAGCAGCGAGATGAACAACGCTGACGTTGCCGACAACCCGGTGACAACCATGTTGAATCCGATGCGCCTGGCCGGATTCATCACGGCCGATCTGTACATCTTCATCATGGCCATGCCGTTGGCGGTGTCGCACAAAGTCATGGCAGCTGTGAACGCCAGCGGCAGCGCTAGCAGGGCTGCGATGGAGATCCCAGCCAAGGCGGCCGATGCCGTCAGCAGCAGGAACGCAATCGTGGAGGCAGTGTCAAAGCCCAACCCAAAGAGGAATCCCAACACGTAAATGTCCCTCGGCCGCTTCACCCGTGACAACGGCTTGTCCATGAGCCGGGCGACCATGCCTGTGGGGGCCAGTTCGTCATCGTCCACCGCCCCTCCCCCGCGCACCCGGCGGAACAACACATTTGCTTTCAGGAACGCCGAGCCATTGAACAAGCCGATGGCAAGCAGGAACAGCGCCGATACGCTGGCACCGAAGAGTGACAGCACCATGTTTGCAACTGACCCTTCCTGCAGCACGGTTCCCATGATCCCTGCCCCGCTGACCACAAGGACCCCAGCCAGCATGACAACGGAACTGTGGCCCATGCTGAACGCAAAGCCCACACTGACAGGAGCCCTGCCCTGGGCGGCAAACTTGCGGCTGGAGTTGTCGATGGCGGCGATGTGGTCCCAGTCGTAGCTGTGCTTCACGCCTGCGAGATACGCGGTGATCACCAGGCCAATGGCCAACGGGTGGACGTCGTGCAGCAGCGAATAGGCCAGCAGTCCGGCCACAATGATGTGCAGTGCGGCCACAGCCGAAAATGTCACACCCATCCTTCTGGCGACCGGGAGCTTTTCGCGTTCCAGATATCCAAGGCGGGCAGTGGCCGACATCAGTACTTCCTTAAGTTCAGTGCTTCCTGACCGTACCAGCGCAGACGCAGGTGGTCCACGGCGGTCGCCAGCATGCTGTTCAATGGTTCGGTCGCGTGCGACAACGCACGCAGGGCAAGGCCGGGCCCCTCAAGCAGGGTTATTCCCAGCTGGCCTTGAGGGTCGATGGGTGCCAGCAGTGCGTGGAGCTCATCAATGAGGCTTGCATCAACCCGCCCGTCCATCACCAGCAGCGAGCCCAGGTGGGTGTAGTGCTGCATGAAGCAGCTGCTGTCCACGGGGGAACCGGTGCCGGGGCGGATCAGCAAATTATCCAGCACCGTCAGCCGGCCGCCGATGGAAATTTCGTTGCGCATCCGGATCTCGTCGTACCTGAAAAGCCTGCCGTCGGGCGACCATCCGGGAGTCACAACCTCGGCCATGACAAGCGAAGCCGTGGGGTCCATGTCCACGCAGGTCACCTGCCCGTAGCTGGCTTCTCGGTAGACAATCAAGGGATCCGGCAACAGTTCCAGCCGGGCCCGGCCTTCCAAGCGAACGTGCATGTGCTGCTCTGCCCTGTCGCGGGGCGTCCGGTAAACCTTCGTCGCCGACTGCGTCGTCAACAACAAGTCGGCCCCGTCGGCGACGGAAACCTCAATCAGGTACTTGTCCCCGCCCAGGAAAGCCCCGCCCGGGTTGATCACCACGTAGCAAACCTGCCCGGAGTTATCGAGGTAATGCGGCCGAAGGATCCGCAGCGCACCGTCGTGGAACTGGCGCACCGCAATCGAACGGCTTTCGCGGCGGTCGATGTCCAAGGAAAGCGTGCCCGCCCACTTATCAGGTGCGGCGAGACGCCCTACGGTCGCGGCTGCGGTCACCGTGTTTCCAGGTCAAGCATGAGCACGTCGCGCCTGATCCAGTTCAGGACCTGGTCCAAGCCGTCGTCGGTCTTCAGGTTGGTGAAGCAGTACGGCTTGTGGCCGCGGAATTCCAGGGTGTCAGCCTCCATGACGGACAAGTCGGCACCAACATAGGGGGCAAGGTCGGTCTTGTTGATGATGAAAAGGTCGGACTTGATCATGCCCTGCCCCGCTTTACGCGGGATTTTTTCCCCCTGCGCCACGTCAATGATGTAGATGGAGAAATCAACCAATTCGGGACTAAACGTTGCCGACAAGTTATCCCCGCCTGACTCGATGAAGATCAGCTGCAGGTCCGGGTGGCGGGCCTCCAACTCGGCCACTGCGGCCGAGTTCATCGAGGTGTCCTCGCGAATGGCCGTGTGCGGGCAGCCGCCGGTTTCTATGCCGATGATCCGATCCAGCGGCAGCACGCCGTTCGCGGCCAGGATCTTGGCGTCCTCAATGGTGTAGATGTCGTTGGTGATGGCAGCGCTTGACACTTCCCCGTCAAGGGCGCGCGTGAGGCGTTCCACGAGCTGGGTCTTGCCGGCGCCAACCGGTCCGCCGATGCCAATTTTGATCGGTTTCATTGTGCTCCTTCTAAGTTTTGTTGGTCAGGACATGAACATGCGCGCGCGTTGGCGCTCATGCTGCATTTGGCCGATTTCCAGGCCGGGGGCAGTGACGCCGAAGTCCTCGCGGCCCAGCGTTTGGATCAGCACGACGCCGTCACCCACCTCCTGGTGGGCAGCACGCAGGACACGCTGGCCGGCGCTTTGGCCCAGGGGGATGCCACGGATCGCGTTCTGCGTCAGCGAGGTGACGGCTGAAAACAGGTACGTACCCAGCAGTTCGGCCAATGGCACGCCCAGATTCTTTCCGGCGATGGCGAAGGCCAGTGCCGGGTGCCCGGCACACTCGCCGTTCCTGACAGCTTCAGCGTAGCCTTCAAGTTCCTCACAGGGGAACACTGAACCCGCGATGTCAAGCATGCGCACACCCATCTTCACCCCCGCTTCCCGGATTTCCCGGGGCAGGGCAGCCGCGTGCAGTTCCCTGTCCACGCGGAAAAGCTGTGCCTGTGTTTGTGCCTCAAAAGCGAAGCGGATGGCTAGCCCGTCGGAGTGCACGAGCTGGATGCGGATGAACTGGGTCAGCCAGTTGGCGAAGGTCTCCTCGTCATGGACCAGCCCCTGGTCCAGGTGGGTCTCCAGGCCCAGCGAGTGGCTGAACGCGCCGGTGGGCAGGGCCGAATCGCTCAGCTGCAGCAGCGGCAGCAGGTAACTCGGTGCGCTCCTCACCTCAGTGCGTGTGTTCTGCATGGCGGAAGGGCACGGGCATGACACGTTCCTGCCGTGAGTACGGGACCCCAACGTGCTTGAGGTAGTCCTCCACCGTGTGGTCGTACGCAAGCACCATGACCTGGGCGCCGTAGTCGCTGTCCCCGTCAAAGAACTGCGCCTGCATGTGCCTGTTGCCCAGGTTGTGCGCCACAACGCCCATGTCCTTGATGGATCGGGGTGCGATCACCAGGACGTCGCTGTGTTCGACACTGATGACAATGGCGTCCTTTTCATCGACATGCAGGACGTCGCCATCGCGCAGGTCGGCAACCGAATCGCCTGACAGGCGGATGCCCAGCTCCCGGCCGTGGTCGGTGGTGACACGTTGGATCCGCTTGACCAGCAGGGCCGAGGGCAGGATTACGCGTTCTTCATGCAACTTCTCCAGGGCTGCAGGGTCAAAGGTGTCTGTCGCGGGGTCAAATTTGTTGCCAAGAATTGTTTCAATGATCAATGGTTCTCCTGTTAAAAAAGGAAGTAGCGCTGCGCCATGGGCAGCACGCTGGAGGGTTCGGCCGTGACAATCTCGCCGTCGACACGAACCTCATAGGTTTCGGGGTCAACCTGGATGTCGGGTGTTTCGCCGTTGTGCTTCATGTCCGCCTTGGTCAGGTTGCGGATGCCGTGACAGGCCCGCACCTGGTGCTGCAGGCCAAGTTCGGCGGGAACACCGGCGTCAACGGCGGCCTGGGACAGGAACGTGATGGAGGAGGAATGCACGGCCCGGCCCATGGAGGCAAAGTTGGGCCTGAACGTGCGCGGCTGCGGGGTGGGGATGGAGCCGTTGGGGTCACCCATGATGGACATGACCATCTGCCCGCCCTTGATGACCATTTCCGGTTTCACACCGAAGAAGGCCGGTTCCCACAGGACCAGGTCGGCAAACTTACCCTCCTCGACACTTCCAACATAGTCGGAGATGCCGTGGGCGATGGCCGGGTTGATCGTGTATTTCGCAACGAAACGCTTGAGGCGGGCATTGTCGCCAACCTCGGGGTCGTCGTCGTACTTCCCACGCTGACGCTTCATGGCATCAGCCACCTGCCAGGTACGCAGAATAACCTCTCCCACACGGCCCATGGCCTGAGAGTCGGAGGAGGTGATGGAGAAGATGCCCATGTCGTGCAGGACGTCCTCGGCGGCGATGGTTTCCTTGCGGATGCGGGAGTCGGCAAACGCCACATCTTCGGGGATGTCGGGGCTGAGGTGGTGGCAGACCATGAGCATGTCAAGGTGCTCGTCGATCGTGTTGATCGTGTAGGGCAGGGTGGGGTTGGTCGACGCCGGCAGCACGTTGGGCAGGCCTGCCACCTTGATGATGTCGGGGGCGTGCCCGCCGCCGGCACCTTCGGTGTGGAAGGTGTGGATGACACGGCCGCCAATGGCCTTGATGGTGTCCTCGACGAATCCGAATTCGTTCAGGGTGTCGGAGTGGATGGCGACCTGAACGTCGAACTCGTCGGCGATCTTCAGTGACATGTCGATCGATGACAGGGTTGCACCCCAGTCCTCGTGGACCTTCAGTCCGATCGCCCCGGCACGGATTTGCTCGGCCAGCGGCTCGCGGGCACTGGCGTGGCCCTTGCCCAGGAAGCCGATATTGATGGGGAGGTTGTCAACGGCCTGCAACATGCGCGAGATATGCCAGGGACCCGGCGTCACTGTGGTTGCTTTGCTGGCCTCGGATGGCCCGGAACCGCCACCGATGAGAGTTGTCACGCCACTGGAGAGAGCCACCGGGATCTGGTCGGGGCTGACAAAGTGCACGTGCGTGTCAATGCCGCCCGCGGTGAGAATCTTCCCTTCGCCGGCAATGATGTCCGTGGCCACGCCGATGGTGATGTTCACGCCGTCGGAAATATCAGGGTTTCCGGCCTTGCCGATCTTGAAGATGTGACCGTCGCGCAAGGCGACGTCGGCCTTGTAGATGCCTGTGTAGTCGAGGACGACCACATTGGTGATGACAGTGTCGGGGATGTCCTGGTCACGGCTGCGCTGGCCGTTTTGGCCCATGCCATCGCGGATGACCTTCCCGCCGCCGTACACCACTTCCTCACCGTATTTGGTGTGATCAGCTTCGATCTCGGCAAACAGTTCCGTGTCGGCGAGGCGGATGGCGTCGCCGGTGGTGGGCCCGTATAAGTCCGAGTACTGCTTGCGACTCAGCTCAAAGCTCATTTCGCGGCGTCCTTTGCTGATTGTGCGTCCTGGGGACCTTTCGGTGCATCCGGTGCTGTAAGTGGTCCGTTGACGTGATCCCGGAAGCCGTAGACGGCCCTGGCGCCGGAAAGCTCAATGAGGTGCACCGTTTTGGCATCGCCGGGCTCAAAGCGGACGGCGGTTCCTGCCGGTATGTCCAGCCGCCGCCCATAAGCCGCAGCGCGGTCAAATTCCAGGGCGTCGTTGGTTTCGGCAAAGTGGTAATGAGAGCCGACTTGGATGGGTCGGTCGCCTCGGTTGGTGACCTTGAGCAGGCGTGGTTCACTTCCCGCATTGCAGGTCACTGCGTCCGAACGTAAAATATATTCCCCGGGAATCATGAGATTAGCTCCTTTGGCGCCTCTGCAGGCCGTGGCTTCAGCGGATAGGGTTGTGCACTGTGACGAGCTTGGTGCCATCGGGGAACGTTGCCTCGATCTGGACATCCTTAATCATCTCGACCACCCCCTCCATGACGTCGGTGCGGGAAAGAATGGTACTCCCCCAGCTCATGAGGTCGGCTACGGTCCGGCCGTCACGGGCCCCCTCAATGAGTTCGTAGGACAGGATGGCGACGGCTTCGGGATAGTTGAGTTTCAAGTTGCGGGCCTGCCTGCGCCGGGCTAGATCGGCGGCGACAACGATCATGAGTTTTTCTTGCTCACGGGGCGTCAAATGCATGTATTCCTCCTCAAGGAACTAACGGATTCAAGTGTCCACCCGTTATCTGCGACCGGCAAGTGAAGTTGCCGGGAGGACCGTGGAATAAGGCAACATTAGCAGAGTGAAAAGACCTCGTTGAACGCCTCGGAATCGGCCGGGGTCAGGGGGAACAAGGCGGCAATTCCCCGGCCGCCGGCCATGCCCGTGGCTGGCGGGTCGTTGCGGGTCCCGACAAACGCCCCCACGGATGAAAAATGAACGGCTCCCCGGACGGTGGACCGGCTGTTTACGAGTCTGTGCAGCGTTAACGGGATGCGGTCGTGGCCGTACCAGTGGATATAGTCTTCGAGTTCGGTCAGAAACCCGTCGGTGTCGGTGAATTCTTGCCGGTGGGACATTTCTTCCTTAAGGAGCCCGAAGAAATGTTCCATCCCCGAGCCATCTAGACGATTTCCCTTGCGCGACATGGATTGGAGCACGTCAGCGCCACTGAGGTGCTTCTGCCAGCCGCGGCGCATCAGGACGGCCCTTGGCATTGGGGCGCGGGCCCATGCTCGCAAGAGGTCCAAGGAACTGAGCTGAGGCATCCGGGCAAGGCCCTGCCGCGTCGCCTCCGCGTCGAGATACGGGCGAACAACCGCCCGCTGGGACTCAACGGACTTCCCCTTCTTGGTTGGTTTGTTTTCCGATGCTGCCCTAGCCCCAATCTTGAACCGACTCTCCTCCTTGCAGATTGCCGACCCTCTGACTCCCTGGATCGAGGATACCGCGCGATAACCAAACCCTTCCTCAAACAGATCGACCAACGGCGCGACCCCCTTGTTGATCCGCCACGACGGGCAAGTGTGGGCGAAGCACCTCAATCTCACGTCGTTCCTGGATGCCGCAGTCAGGGCTGGAGTCCTGCATGTGGCCATGGTCGATTTCCTGGGCGGAACCACAGGGGGCAGGAATTGAGCGAGCTAGGCGGGCCCACTGTCTCCGGCGCGAGCTAGGGCGGCCTTGCCGCGCTGTGGCGCTGCGACCGGGCCGGGCCGCTGTCGCGGGTCCTGGGCCGGTGGTGTTGCGATTGCAGACGGGTATTTATGAGCCGGACATCCACCAAACCTCAACCAAGCGGCTCGATGATCTGGAACCGCTAGGCGCCAACATCCATCTGACCAACGAAACCGGTGGCCACGACTGGGCGTGGTGGAATCCGTGGGCTGCGGGAGCTGCTGGGCTAGTCAGCCGTCCTGGCCCTTTCCTAGGATGAGCGGGGTTTGCGCGGGGCCTGCAGCCAGGGGCGGAGGATCCGGGTGCTCAAAGGCAGGAAGAGGTAGGTCATGATCGGCGTCAGGAGGAAGACATTGAGCAGCACGGTCAGAACCAGCGGCCAAGAACCAGTGACGGGGTGAAGCAGGAAGTTCGCCAGCAGGCTCAGCGGGTAGAACGGCAAGAAGATGCTCACGGCCTGCTTCCAGCGCGGCGGGACAACTGTTTCGGGCACGGTGATCGACACGTCCCCGGGCTGGTCGAACCAGCCCTCAATGCCCGTGCGGTGCTCTACCCGGGTGATTTCCATGAGGCTGCCACTGCTGTCAATCCACCATTTGCGCTCGTGCGACTCGTCCCAGTCGCGCAGCGTTTCAGCAGAGGAAAAGCGGTACATCACATGCCATTCATCCGACTCCGGGGCCGTCCTGACCCAGCCTGAACCCAGATATCCGGGCCATTCGCGGGCCAGCTCCTGGCCGGCATGCGCCCACGCGGCAAATTGGCGGTGGTAGCCCGGCTGGACTGTACGGGCGATGGATACTGTCACGGGCTGGGAATTTGGCACCGGCCTATTCTATGGCCAAATTGCAACCGCCATCCACCATGTGGACGGTGGTTGCGACTTTAGTCCCTCGACGCCCTGCGAAACCAGCCCTAGTGGCTTGGCCTCTTGTACTGCCCGTGGGTGGCAACCAAACCCATGATGATGGTCACGACAACAATGACGCCAATGACAACAACCAGTCCCCACATGTTCATGACGGGTCAGCTCCTTAAGTCGCGGCGGTGTTCGCCTACCTCCATCATGCACCCGCGGACCGAATGTCTCTAGGGGTTCCTGCTCGGCCGCGGAGCCGGGGGTGGCTCCGTTCTTGAGCGAGATGACCAGCCTGAGGCTCGGGCTCCGGATCCAGAGAAGTCCGAGTCTCGTCTCCTGCGGAACTAACCGCACTGTCCACTCCAGTGGATTCGCCCCGCCCTCCGCGAGTCGGCAAATCACGCCCTCATGTGATGAAATTCGCGAGAATGAGGGCGTGAAATGCGAAGCCACGTGCGCTGGCGTGGCCGACGACGTGGCTCGGTCTTCACCACTGGTTTCACGAACAGCGATCCTTCACCCATGCATCGAAACTGCTAGCGAAGGTGCGCCACCATGCAGCACTTTGACCTCGTTACCAACGGCACGGGATCGGGAAATTCCCTCCCTGGACCGGAATTCGACCACTGGAACATCGCCATCGTCGAGGACGCCCTGTTCGGCGGCACGTGCCTGAACGTGGGCTGCATCCCGACGAAAATGTTCGTCTACCCGGCGCGCGTACCGCGAGTGCCCGGAGTGCCCCAACATCACAGTTGTCGCCGGGGGACGGTTCACAGGGCGCAAAATCCTTCACATTGACCTGCACGACGGCGGCGACCGTGCCCAGCAAATCCTTGCACACCTCGGACTCCATCATGCGTTTAGCGGACCTGCCGGAAGCATCGTGAGCCTGGGTGGGGGTTACATTCCGCGGAGTTTGCGCAGGTGTTTTCTTCATGTGGCGTCCAGCTCACGCACGTGGCGAACCCCGGCGCTCCCAACAGCTCCGACCACCGTTTGGTAGCAGCCACCGTATTTACGGATCCGCAAATCGCCTCCGTCGGCATGACGGAGAGGCACGGGGTGAAGGCTGGCATCCCGCCTGCTGTGAAGGTGCAGGCGTACGCGAACACGGGGCTGTTGCTGGGGGCTCCCGTCGATCGAGCGTTTTCTTGGTGACGAAGTCCTGCTGGAACGCCCTAAGGGGAAGAATGGCCATGGGGTATTTCTTGGAGGTTCCAGCACCTGCGCAGTGGTTGTGCCAAGGCCATGCATGGTGTGTGGCGCACGACATCTACGCTCGAAGCGTTCTCGTGGCCGCTGACGCAGACTGCATCAAGGCGCTATTCGCCCATCCGTATTTTGATGTCCATTCCGTAGGAATCACAGACGTCGTGCTGCCGGAGGGCTACCAGCCACAACGCCAAGACCCCTGGGTGGGCTGTGTAGTTCGAGCCGACTACCCATGGTGCAGGGCACCCGTTTGACCTCCAGTTGGCTGGAGCTAGTTCGATGGATTCATACGCCTTTGGTCACACGGCGGATCCTGACCGCCCTATTTCCTGCAGGAGTTTTCGGTGGAAGAATCTTCCACGTCCGAAGGCATCCTGCAGCACCCATTTCAAACTGAAGGCAACGCACAAATGAAAATCCTCAACGTCACCATCACAGTCCAAGACCTTGCGAAGGCCGTGCAGTTCTACCGTGACACACTGTTGCTGCCCGTCGAGCTGACCCCTGCAGGCGCGGCCGTGACCATTGGTTCAAGCAGGCTGATGTTGTCCCCCGGCGACACCTTTGCGGGCGTACACCACCTCGCGTTTGGAGTCCTGCCGTCCGAGTTTGAACTGGCACACGCCTGGCTGGCGGCCCGGGTCCCCCTGCTGACGGCGGATGGCTCAGAGATCATCCGCGGTTCGGACGACTGGAAATCCCGCTCGTTGTATTTCCTGGGCCCCGAAGGCATCATCCTGGAACTCATTTCACGTGCGGCTGACGCGTCCACGATGTCCGGCAAGGGCGACACCCCGCGAATTCTCTCCATCAGTGAAGTCGGCTTTGGCGTCGACGACGTATTGGACACCGCAGCAACGCTCACTCGGGAATTGGGCATCCCCCATTTCCATGATCTCTCCAGGAGCTTCGCATCAATGGGCAGCGATGATGGCCTCCTGATCCTTGTACACCAGAACCGGGTCTGGTTCCCCACCAAGTCCTCTGAACCTGCTCGCGGACCCCTCACAGTTCTCATCGAATCACCGGCGGTGAATTCGCAGGTACAACTCAACGCGAGAATCTCGATAGTCAGCGAATAGCGAGACCGCCCGCTGGTCGAGATCCAGGGTCTCTGCCAGCTCGACCATGCACGTCGATCAGGAAGAGACCGCCGAGCGGCATCGTCGTCCCGGCACACGCCCCTTCCCGCACCGCCTGGAAGCTACGTTCCTGACTGTGATGATGGTTGCGCCGGGAGAGATCGTCCAACTGGATATGCCGCTGTCGCCTTCATCCGCGCTTCCCCACGACCCACCCACATTGGCACTTTCATCCTTGTGACGTCCGTCAATATATTGATACAGTAGCTGCATGAGCTGCCCCCACGCAGAAACTCCCCCCGGTGTCCGCGAAATTGAAAGCACAGTGCGCACTGACTTCCACAGCGCCATGTCCTACGGAAGCTACCTGGATCTGGATCGCCTGCTCTCGTCGCAGCACCCTGTGAGCTCCCCTGAGCACCACGATGAAATGCTCTTCATCATTCAGCACCAGACCAGCGAACTCTGGCTCAAACTTGTCCTCCACGAGCTAAACGAGTGCCGCCGCTTGATGGACAAGGACGACATCGGCAAAGCATTGAAGTGCCTTGCGCGGGTCAAACACATCCAAAAGACTCTCACCGAGCAGTGGTCGGTACTGGCCACCTTGACCCCACGTGAGTACGCTCAATTCCGCGGAGCCCTCGGTTCCTCCTCCGGCTTCCAGTCCTTCCAATACAGGGCTGTTGAGTTCATCCTGGGCAACAAGCACCGCGGCATGCTCACGGTCTTTGAATCCGATCCGCAAGCTCACAAACTACTCTCCACACTCTTGAATGAGCCCACCGTCTACGACGCATTCCTGCACGCACTGGCCCGTGCCGGATATGCCATCCCGATCAGCATCCTTGAGCGGGACGTCAGTGAAGCGTGGGTCATCCACGAATCGCTGGTGCCGGTGTTCAAGGAAATCTACGAGTCGGACACGACCCAGTGGAGCTTCTACCAAGCCTGTGAGGATCTGGTGGACCTTGAAGACAACTTCCAAGCATGGCGGTTCCGCCACATGAGCGTCGTCAAGCGGACCATCGGTTTCAAGGCCGGCACTGGCGGCTCCTCCGGCGTGGATTTCCTCAAGCGAGCCCTGGACCTGACGTTTTTCCCCGAGCTTTTCGCGGTCCGCACTGAAATCGGAAAATAGTCCCACTCCCTGCCCCGCCTCACGAAGGACACCCCGATGACCAAAAGCACGGAACTTTCCCCTCCCACCAGCAAACAGCTTGATGACAATGACAAGCTGGCCCCCTACCGCGAGCGCTTCGTCGAACCCGAGGACGGCTCCGTCGTCGCCTATCTTGATGGAAACTCACTGGGGCGGCCCTTGCGCGCAACAGCGGGCAGTCTTGGTGCCTTTGTCCAGGGAGATTGGGGCAGCGGTCTGATCAGGTCGTGGGACAAGAAATGGATGGACGAGCCCACCGTGCTCGGAAACCGGCTTGGCGAAGTTGTGCTGGGTGCGGCGCCGGGGCAGACCTTTTATCGGAGATTCGACGTCCGTACTGCTCTATAAGTTGCTGCGCGCGGGACTGGACGGACAGCCCGGACGCAACCAGATCGTCCTTGACCGGGACAACTTCCCCACCGATCGATTCATCGTTGAGGGCATCGCCGCCGATCGCGGCGCGGAGATCGTATGGATAGATCCGGATCCGACGACAGGCGTCACACCCACGAATGTTGCCGCTGCCGTCGGGCCCCGCACTGCAGTGGTCCTGCTAAGCCATGTTGCCTACCGCTCCGGGTTTCTGGCCGACGCCCGGGCGATCACGCGTCTGGTCAAGGATGCTGGCGGGTTGATGCTGTGGGATCTTAGCCATTCCATTGGCTCCGTCCCCTTGGAACTTGATGCCTGGGGTGTGGACCTTGCCGTGGGCTGCACGTACAAGTACCTCAATGGCGGCCCCGGCGCACCGGCGCTCGCCTACATCAATAGTTCGCTGATTTCCCGACTGCGGCAACCGATCTGGGGCTGGATGGGCGCGGCGGATCCTTTCGGGATGTCAGCCCACTTTGAGCCAGCTGCCACCGTGCGGCGGTTCATTACCGGCACTCCACCCATCCTGGCCATGCAGCCACTCAAGGACATGACCGAGCTGATTGCCGACGTCGGCATGGCTGCCATTCGGGAGAAATCGATCGCACTCACCGAGCATGCCCTTCACCTGGCGGAGGAGCAACTGGAGCCGCTCGGCGTGGAAATTGCCAGTCCCCGCGATCCCTCGCAACGCGGATCTCATGTGAGCTTTAACCACCCGATGTTCGCCGATGTCACGGCCCGGCTGTGGGAGCAGGGAGTAATTCCGGACTTCCGCCCGCCCTGTGGACTGCGCATCGGCCTCTCACCGCTGAGCACAAGCTTTGCCGAGGTGCAGCTGGGCATCGAGGCAATCCGGGATGTCTTGGTATCACTGCAGTGACGGCGGTTCTTGATGACATGGACTCCAGACCCGGAAGCACCACTTCACTTTTGCGTACAGTCATCGGGTTGTACCTGAGGGAGGCAGGGGGGTGGATGGCATCCAATGCCCTGGTCGAGCTGATGCAGGCCATGGACGTCCCAGCAACCCTGACACGGACTGCCTTGACGCGGCTGCGGAAAAAGGGTGTGGTGGTTGCGGCGGTGCGTGGTGGGATGGCCGGGTATGAGCTGGATTCACGTGCGGCGCGAATGCTGGAGCGTGGCGACAGGCGCATCCATACCCCGCGATCCATGGGTGCGCAGGATCCCTGGTGCCTTATCTCCTTTTCCCTGCCAGAGTCCGAACGCGAACGCCGGCACCAGTTGCGCCGTCAATTGCATTGGATCGGGTGCGGGATGGTCTCCCCGGGCTTGTGGGTGGCGCCGGAATATCTGCGCACGGAGGTCGAAGAGATCCTGGACTCTTTGAGCATGCGCGGGCGGGCGGTGTTATTCACCACCTCGCGCCCGCACGTCGTTGGAGAACTGTGCGATGTGGTCGCCGGCTGGTGGGATCTTGGTGCCGTTGCCACCCTGTACCTGGACTTCATCAAGTTTCACGAGGACGTCCCCACGGGTGCGGTGGGAGCCGACCCTCGAACGTTTGCCACCTATGTGAACTTGATTGATCGCTGGCGCATGATTCCCTATCTGGACCCTGGGTTGCCAGCCGACTGCCTTCCCTCAGACTGGCCAGGTGTCCAAGGCGTCGCGATATTCCAGCGGATTACCAATTCCCATGCCCTGGCCAGCAAGGCCTTCGTCAGTTCCATGGTCGGTTCTGGCTCAATCCGAGCTTGATTCAATACTCGACGACGGCGCTCCGGGCTGGTCAGCGCTGTTCCATCCAAAGAACTGCGCCTTCCCAATGCGGAGCCGCCGGGTCTATCGCACCCATATGATCCAACCCCCGGGACTTCCGGAAGTCGACGACGTCTCCAGCCGCCAGTGCCGCGGCAACAAAGTCCTCCGAGTGCCCCTCCGGAACCCAAACATCGGCATCCCCCTGAATGACGAGCATCGGCCGGTCAATGGGCACCTGGCAGATCGGTGAGGCCAAGTCATACGCGGCTGGCATATCAGCATAGTGTCCGCCCATGAAGCCGAGCGCTGCGTTGTCATCCAGCTCCTCGGCGTCGACACGCCGCACGTCAGTCACCGGAGCCAGAGCCACGACGGCGTCGGCATGGTGGGCGGCCAGAAGCGCCAGCTGACCACCCACGGAATGGCCCACATTGACGACGGCGCCCGCGGCACACCACTGCGGGCGCGCGTCCTTGGCGCACTGGATGCCAGCCAATACGTCCTCGAGTGTGGCAGGCCAGCCGCCGCCGTTGCCTACACTCCGGTACTCGATATTGGCCACGGCCCAGCCACGGGCTAGCAGATCCTCGGCGAGGGAGTGCATGAGCGTGACATCCCACATGGCCCGCCAGTACCCGCCATGGATCAGGATGGCGTAGCCTCTCGGGGGTTGAACTTGGGGCGCCCAAAGCTCAATGAACTGTGGGCCCGATGCCCCATACCTCACTATGTCCGGCTCAACGATCGTCGGCGATGTGTTTCCCATGCACTCACACTACCGAAGGCCCTCTCACTACACGCTCGGAGCAATGGGCATGCTGGATGAAGGAAGAATCCTGCACAATGCAGTGGTCCCCTGCGTGAGGTGCCGGGTCGGAGCCGCCCCAGGACCTCCCTGCAGTAACGTGGTTCACAATGCCTGGTGGATAACCTGTCGTGTGCAGATCCCTGGAAGGTGGGACATTGCTGATCGCCATCACCCTCGAGCCCGCGGCCGTGACGGGCACGATCTGGCGCAACGGTTGTTCGCACCCTTGGGCTGGACAATCGAGCAGCGGCCCATCCCCTTGGACCCGGACTACCACTTATGGGATGACTCGCGTTACAGCAGTCTGGTGCTCACCGGGATGGTGCCATTGCACGCAGCCCTGCGCCAGCTTTATGTCCTGCTTCCGGTATTGGATGACAGCAAGCACTATTGGGTCACCGAGGATGAGTCCAAGAAATTGGTGCGCCAAGGCGAGGGGTGGCTGCCAGGGCATCCCGAGCGTGGCTTGATCTCCCACCGGTATCTCGCCCACCAGCAGGACCTGGTGGCTGTGGCGGATGCACGAATTGCAGGAGAAACCTATGTGCCCGCAGAGAACACCACGGCGCCGTCCCCCTCCACTGGTGCGCCAGCGCAGCCGTTGCGCGTGCAGCGTGCGGAGGCGGTCATGACGGCGCTCAAGGATTGCGGCGCCCATCAGGTGGTGGATGTTGGTTCGGGGTCAGGTGCGTTGTTACGCCGGATGCAGGAGGATAGGTTTTTCACACGGATCCTCGGCACAGATGTATCGGCTCATCCGCTGGAACAAGCAGCCCGCGCCATGAACCTGGACGAGCTCGCTGACACCGACAAGGCCCGGATCGGTTTGCTGCACAGCTCCGTACTGTACCGGGACGAACGGATTGAAGGTTTTGATGCGATGGTCCTAATGGAGGTCATTGAACATATCGAACCAAGCAGGCTTTCCGCGCTGGAGGATTCGATCTTTGCCGGGGCCGCACCGCCCACCGTGATCGTGACGACCCCGAACGCTGAGTACAACCACTTGTATCTGGCATTGGCTGAGGGAAGCCTGCGGCATGATGACCACCGGTTCGAATGGACGCGGGCCGAGTTTGCCCAATGGGCGGAGGCGGTCGCGGAACGCCAGGGCTACGGCGTCGAATACCGCCCCGTGGGTGAAGCGTCGGTGAGCGCCGGAGCGCCCACTCAGATGGCAATTTTCCGAAAGGCGGCAGCATGCGCGAGATTCAGATCCCGCAAGTCGGGCTGGTGCTGCGGGTCGGCAATGACATGACTGACCAGTCCGTGACGCCGGCGGCTTTTGAGGCTTTGAATTTCGTGGCCACCAAGCATTTGGAAGCCGGGCTGCTGACAGTCGTGGATGCCACGAATGTGCAGCCCTCCGCCCGGCAGAGCTTAGTGGACGTGGCGAGGTCACAGGACGTGTTGGTTTCGGCAATCGTGCTGAATGTGCCCCTGGAGCTATGCCCGGAACGCAATGAAGAGCGTGGGACCAGGGACGTCGCCCCGACGGTGATTGCCCGCCAGCACCGGCAGCTGAGCAAGTCCCTGCGTGGAATGCGGCGGGAGGGTTTCTTGCGGGTGCATGTGTTGTCCTCGCAGGAGGAAGTCGACGACGCGACAATCCGCCGGCACAATCTGCTCAATGATTTCCGCGACGAGCACGGGCCGTTCGACCTGATTGGGGACGTCCACGGCTGCCTGGATGAACTGTTGCTGTTGCTTGAGGAACTGGGCTACACAGTGGCCAGTGATGAAGCTGGTCCTGCCACTGATGCCATCCATCCCGAAAGTCGTCGGGTTATTTTTGTGGGCGACCTGGTGGACCGCGGTCCTGACTCTGCCGGTGTTCTGCGGCTGGCCATGGGCATGGTCGGAAATCGCCATGCGTTGTGTGTGCCTGGCAACCATGAGGAAAAGCTGGTCCGTGCGTTGCGTGGGCGCAAGGTTGCCCTGACCCACGAGCTGGATGCCCTGGTACTGGATGACGGCAATCTGGTGATCGCCCACGCGGGGCTGATCCAGCAATACCATGGCCGGGCCTCCAAACGGGTGCGTGCCTTTGCCCTCTACGGGCAGGTGAGCGGAGAAATTGATGAATACGGCCTGCCGGTGCGCCACCCTTGGGCCAATGAGTATCGCGGGGACGCGATGGTGCTCTACGGGCACACCCCGGTCACGGAGGTGGCGTGGATCAATAAAACCGCATGCTTGGATACCGGCTGTGTCTTTGGCGGTGCACTCAGTGCCATGCGCTGTCCCGAACGTGAGGTCATCCAGGTCAAGGCGTTGAAGAAGTATTGCGAACCGGGAAGGCCGCTGGAGTCCCCGCGCGGTCCGGAGCGCAAGCCCGGTGTTCTGTCCATGGAGGACGTCACCGGTCCGCTTCATTTGAGGTCCGAGGGTCTGGGAACGGTTCGAATAAGCGAGACCCAGGCCGCTGGCGCCTTGGAAGCCATGAGCCGGTACGCCATCGACCCGCGGTGGCTGTGCTATTTGCCGCCAACCATGTCTCCGGCCGAATCGTCCTCCCAGGCCGGTTACTTGGAGCACCCGGACGAAGCATTTGGCTACTTCAGGCGGCAGGGTGTCACGCAGCTCATCTGCGAGGAGAAGCACATGGGTTCCCGCGCGGTGATGCTCCTGTCACAAAATCCCGGACGATTCGACGCCCCTGAAGGCTGGCTGGGTGCACTGCATACCCGCGCCGGGCTGTGGGACGAGATGGGCAGCGACTGGCTGATTCTCGATGGCGAGTTGATGCCATGGTCACTGAAGGCTGAGCCGCTGATCAAAGACACATATGCCTCGGTGGGCGCTGCAGCGATTGCGGCGACCGATGCCGCCGTCGCAATCTTGGAAAGCACTACCCGCACCGGCATTGACGTCCACGACTTGCTCTCTCGTACCCGTGCGCGCAACTCGAATGCCAAGGCGTTCCGGGAATCCTATCGGCGCTATGTAGGTTCGGCCGAGGACTTGCGTGTCGCTGCTTTTCAAGTGATGGCTGCCGAGGGACAGAGCTTTGAGACCCGGAACCACGGATGGCACTTGGAGATCAGCGACAGGCTCGCTGCGGTGCGCTGGTGGGAAGAGGCAACGGCTACTGGTTCCGAAGGGATGGTGGTCAAGCCGTGGCAGAACCTTACCAAGTCGAAGCGAGGCTGGGTGCAACCAGGCATCAAGGTACGCGGACGGGAGTATTTGCGGTTGATTTATGGCCCGGACTACTTGGAGGAAGCCAACCTCGAACGCCTGCGCCAGCGTGCCACGGACAAGAAACGCAACCGTGCCCTACAGGAGTACATTTTGGGTCTTGAAGCCTTGCGGCTGACATCCGCGGGAGCACCACTTTGGAAGATACACCAGATGGTTTTCGGAGTCCTCGCTCTCGAATCAGAACCCCTGGATCCCCGGTTGTAGTCGGGACAGGCGTGCCCATTCAGGCTGGCGTGCACACGTCGAATTTTTCGCCCATGTCTCTGTGCTGGCCGTTCCAATGATGAAACCGCGAACCCGCCGACAGGCTGATGGCGAGAGCACTCAAGGCGGCTGTTGCTTCCGGGATGACCGCCACCACTCCGAGTGGTTCAAGCCACTTGCCACAGCCAAAGCGATTACAGGCGGTCGCCGTAGGTGCGGTGTTTGACCGGCGCGGCAACAGCAGGGGCGGTGACGTCCCGTGAAGTGGTGTTACCGTTTTGTGATGGCCACGGTGGTCTTCCGGCCGTCGCCATTGACCAGGACACCGACGACGCCGGTTCCGGCCAGGTGTCTGATCGAGTAGGCCCATGCGGCAATTCTTTCGGCGACAATGGTGGTCTGTACCGTGGCGAGGGTGGGGCTGGCAGGAACGCTGCGCAATCCGGTGACACCGTAAAATTCTCGTCTGCCCGGAGCGGCTGTTCCAGCTTTTCTGACGCCGCCATGGCCCGGGGCACCAAGGCCAGAAGCCGGCCCAGCCTGGTGCGCCTGCCGACGCTTGCACCCATCCGCAGTGGCCCGGCGTCGACCGTGAGGATCTCACCCCCGCCGGCGGACCGCCCCCAATGAGTGCTTACCGGTGCTAGCAGCACCTCGTCGAAGGAATAGGTGGCTTGGATGAAGTTGGCGATTTCCTGCCGGGGGGCCACAAGGAGCCGCCTGCCCGCCGGCAATTCCACCATGGCGTCGGCGAAGGCCCCGTAAGGGGACTCGTCCCAGATCCCCACCACCGCGCGAAGCCCAGACTGGCTGCCGATCCCTGCGATGCGCCCTCGAAAAATCCAGCGTTCGCTCATGGCAACCAGGCCGCCACCATGTTCGCGCTCTCCTCCCACAGCTGCCTGGCCAGAATGCCGTCCTTGGCCGCCCGGCTGGTCCTGGCCGGTTTGGATTTGGCAAAGTATTCGCCTGAACGCCAGTCCAGGCCGGGTTCACCGATGGCCAGCCAGACCAGGGTTTGCGCACCCTGTGCAGGGGTGAGCATGTAAGTGCGGAAACCGCTGCCGTACATGAAGCGCAGGGGGCTTTTGGATCCTGCCGAAAAGTTCGTCGCCACCCCGCCCGGGTGGAAGGCTGCTGAACTGAGTCCCTGTTCGTTGAAGCGGCGGTGCAATTCGCGGGTGAAAAGGATGTTGGCCAGCTTGGCGTTACCGTAGGCACGGCTGGATGAGTACTTTTTGGTCAACTCAAGGTCGGCAATGTCCAGCTTTCCGAACAAAGCATGAGCCACGCTGGAGGTGCTGATCACCTTGGCTGCGCTGGCGAGCAGTGTGTCTTCAAGGAGGCGTGTCAGGAGAAAGGGTGCCAGGTGGTTCACCTGAAACGTTTTCTCATGGCCGTCCACGGTGAGTTCACGGCCTGCCATGATGCCACCGGCATTGTTGACCAGAACGTCGATTCTTGGGTACTTGTCCTTGAGGGCCACTGCCAGTTCCGCCACTTGGTCAAGCCGGGAAAAATCGGCAATAAAATGATCGGCGCCAATGTCGTCGGCAACAGCCTGGGTTCGCTGCACCGACCGCCCAACGACGACGATGGTGTCGCCTGTCTGGGCCAGCGTTCGCGCCGCGGCCTCACCAATCCCACTGCTGGCACCGGTGATGACGATGGTGCGTGGCTCCATTGCGTTACTCCCAAAAGTGAACATTTCCCCGGCCATTGTTCCGGTTTCGTTTACGTTAGCGCACCCATGTGCAATGTCCCCCTCCCTGCGCACGGTGCATGATTCAGTCCAGCTCCCCCGTGGTGTCAAGGTAATGCGCACCGGCCGCGAGCGCGGCCTCGACGGTGTACTCGACCTGGACGACGTCGGACTGGGCCGTCTCGAAGCCCGGCACCTTCTCAACCACCTCCTTCACACGCTCGCCGTCGCGCCCCGCTGCGATGAAGGGGACGCTGAATTCGCTCAGGCACTCAATGATGAGCCGGTCTCGGTGATGAATCCGGCTGCGTCGGAGGCGATGTTCACCAGGATGTCCAGTCCGCCCAGTGCGTCCATCACTTGGGGCATTGTTTCATCCCAGCTCGCTTCATCGGTGACATCCAGGTGCACAAAGCTGGTTTTTGGCCCCGCCTGCCACCAGCGACTCGCGGCCTGTCAGGTCAAATTGGCTCATCTAAAACTCCCCCTTGAGTTTGATGTACCGATCCATGCACCGCCCTTGCCGCGCCGGCTATCGGTCCCTCCGATCGCCATAGGACGGCCATGGGACACCGTCAAGAGTTTTTTGGCCACTTGTATAAAACTTACAAGGTGACATGCCCGACCCGAACGTGTCACACGCCACAGGGTGAGGTGGCTTCGGGGCTATAGTGGCGATAGAGGGGAGGCTGTCGTGGCCAATCGAACGGCATTTGGGGCACTGAACACAACTGATTCACCGGACGGGCGGGCGATGGATGCCGCCGTGGGGTCCAAAGGCTGGGCTGTGGACAAATTCTCTGCGCGACGGGCCGAGCTTGCCGCTGCGGCACTGGCCACGCTCTCCGACTTTGGATATGCGCACACCAGCCTGCGCGAAATTGCCCAAAAGTCTGGATTCGCACACGGCGTCTTTCATTACTACTTCCGCGACAAGGTTGACCTGATCACGTACTGCGTGCGCGAGTACAAGGCGGCCTGCATCAGCCACTATGACGAGATCACCTCGGGCGCGACAACGGCCGAACAGGTCAGGTTGGCCTTTGCTGCAGCCCTTGCCGCGTCTGCCCGGGACGATACGGCCATGCACCGGCTTTGGTACGACCTGCGCAACCAAGGCATGTTTGACAAGGACTTCAAGGCCGATGTCGCCGAGGTGGATGACAGCCTTGAACGGATGGTCTGGCGCATCGTCACCACCTACGCCCGATTCCTTGATACCGACGTGGCGCTGTCCAAACACACCGTGTACGCGCTCGTCGACGGCCTGTTCCAGCAGGCCATCCTGAGCCTGAACGCCGGAAACGAGGACGCCGTCGCCTCCCTCCATGAAGGGGTCTGGCAACTTCTTCCCCGGCTTTTGACAGGTTTCCCCGCGGCATCTAGCTGAGCACCGACCGCGAACGAAAGCAGAACCATGGTCCACTTCGACCTCGTCATCATCGGCACGGGCTCGGGCAACTCCATCCCCGGCCCGGAATTCGACCACTGGAACATTGCCATCGTGGAGGACGGCCTGTTCGGCGGCACCTGCCTGAACGTCGGCTGCATCCCCACGAAAATGTACGTCCACCCGGCCGAACTGGCTGACGCCGCACGGCACGGGCGGGCGCTGGGCATCGACGCGCAGCTCAACTCCGTGGACTGGCCGGGCATCAGGGACAGGATCTTCGCCCGCATCGACGCCATCGAGGCCGGTGGCAGAAAGTACCGCGAGGGTCCGCAGTGCCCCAACATCACAGTCTTCGCGGGGCGGGGGCGGTTCACCGGACACAAGGCCCTGCACGTTGACCTGCACGACGGCGGCACCGCCGAGGTGACTGCCGGCAGGTTTGTCCTTGCCGCAGGATCCCATGCAGTGGTCCCGGACATTCCGGGCCTCGTTGCGGGTCCTGACAGGGCCGGCATGGCGACCTTTCACACCTCGGATACGATCATGCGCCTTGAAGCACTGCCGGCGAGCATCGTCATCCTGGGCGGCGGGTACATCGCCGCTGAATTCGCGCATGTGTTTTCCTCCTTTGGCGTGCACGTCACTCAGATCGCCCGCGGGAAACGGCTGCTCAAGTCCCAGGACGCCGATGTCTCCGCCCAATTCACGAAGGAGGCCTCGGCACGCTATACGGTCCTGTTCGAGACCACCGTGGCATCCGTGGCGGACTCGGCCAACGGCGTCGACATTGAAGTGCACGGGCCCCTCGGGCCGCACACTCTGCGGGCCGAGGTGCTGCTGGTGGCCACTGGCCGCAGGCCCAACGGGGCGGGGTTGGACGTGGAATTGACGGGGGTGGGCCTTGACGGCCACGACAGGGTGGTGGTTGACGGGTTCCAGCGCACGGCGGCCGATGGCATTTACGCACTCGGCGACATCTCCTCACACTTTCAGCTCAAGCACGTGGCAAATCACGAGGCTAAGGTTGTCAGGCACAATCTGTTGCACCCTGAGGCACCCATCAGCTCCGACCACCGTTTTGTGCCGGCCGCGGTGTTCACGGACCCGCAAATCGCATCGGTGGGAATAACTGAAGCACACGCGGTCAGGGCCGGGATCCCCCACGCCGTGAAGGTGCAAAAGTATGCCGACATTGCGGCGGGCTGGGCGCGTGAGGACAGCGGCCACTTCCTGAAGGTGCTGGCCGACCCTGCCACGGGTCTGCTGCTGGGTGCCCATGTGATCGGCCCGGAGGCGGCAACGGTCATCCAGCCGCTGATCCAGGCCATGCACTTCGGTCAGAGCGCCCATGACGTGGCAAAGAACCAGTACTGGATCCACCCGGCCCTGTCCGAGCTGGTCGAAAATGCGCTGCTTGGCCTGCCCGAACCACGCCCCGGCGGCTGAGCCCGGCCCGACTCTACGGCGTCAGGGCCCAGCGCGGCGCGGCACCGGCCATGGCCTCCAGCGGGGCAAGCCCGGCAGCCGGCGTTTCGGCTCGCCTGACCCCAGAGCTATCCAGAGATCCCGGTGAGCATGTCCACTGAGCAACCCATGAGCAACCATGTCCAGCGCATTGCCGAACTGGAACAACAGCTTGCGGCATTCGCCAATGAGCGCGCGGAAGATTTCCGTATGGCATTGCGGATGATCGAGGGAACAAGGCCTGAGCAACCAGCTCCCGGCGGTGCTCGCCGATGGCGAAACTTTGGACGGCGCAACGGCTGAGCATCTTCGGACGCTACCCCAGATAGCGTAAGCCATCCTCATATCGGTAAGGTTCGAAAATAAACGAGTACCCAATACTCTTTGTTTTTCCCAGATATTCCTAGATGCTAGTAACGCATTCCGAGCCATGCCCCTGCCACGGAATGCCGCAGGGGATAAAACCGGTTGTGGCGGAAACCCATGGTTTCCGTCCCGTTTTCGGCATTAGGAGTCTCATGTTCAAACTCAAACGCTCCGTTATCCGTACCGCAGCCACCTCCGCAGGAGTGGTTGGGTTGATCCTCGCAGGGTCAGTCCTCCCCGCACAGGCCGCAGGCAGCCATTTGCTAACCGTGCATGTCAGCAGCAGCAACTGTCCTTGGGGCTATGGCGGAGGGGTCAAGTCCATACAGCTCGGCGTCGTGCCTTCTTCATCGAAGAACCCCTATCCTGTGGCGGGGTCTACACAGACTTTCACGGTCCCCGGTACTGCGCAGCTTTTCACCATCGCTGGAAACATCACATGTGGGAAGTCTGGATGGAACATTTTTGGTAAAGCGGCCACCAACGCGTATCTGGTTAAGTATGTAAGTCTCACGGCCACTCAACGAGACGTGTACGTCTAGCTCGTGTTGCGATGGCGCCGGTCGGAACCGGCACCATCGCAACATGGCAGGAAACAAGAATTAGTCGACACGCCGCTCATCTACGCGGCCGCCTGCGCCACCTGTGCGCCCAGGCTGGGGGCCACGGCGATCAGTGCGGCAGACAGTGTCCGCAGCGCGCCCCAGTCGGTTGAACCGGTGCGGGCCCTGGTGCAGTGCACCGCCTGGATGGCGGCCTCGAGCTGAAAACGCCCCGGTGACCTGCTCCTCGAGCGGGGCGCCGTCCGTGGCACTGCTTGCCGGCGCACGGGCAAGTGCAAGCGTGATCAATGCTGCAAGGCCCCACGCCTCAGGCTCGGTCCGCAGCATCCCTGACAGTGTCACAGCCAGGTACGGCGCCTCGCCGCGGAGGTCGCCGGGGATGCGCTGCTGCTGCATCCCGAAATCCTGAGGTCCGGACTCCTGCCACGCAATGGTGTGGCAGCCGTACACCGCCTCTAGCACGGCGAAGGCCGCCCCAATCCGGGATGCGTCGAAGCCAAGGACCGTTTGCAGCATCAACGGGGTGCGGACAGCAGGGTGGGCGCAGACAAACAGCAGCTCAAGCCGCTTGTCGCCAATGGTGTCGAAATCCAGTGCGTCAGGGCTCCCCTCGGGCACCCCGTCAATTGGCCACGTGGTGAGCGCCACCAGCCGCCCGTGGGAGGCGCTGGCAATCCGCTCGGCGGCCGCCCGCGCCTCCACGGTCGTCATGTATTTGGCGTCCAGACGCCGTCGACGGTAAAGGTGGCGCCAGGCCGGACCTCCACGGCACCCCATCCGATGGCCGGAGCCTGCCCGGCCCACCCGATGGCGGCCTCGAGGTCGGGCACATCAATGACGAAGGTGCCGCCCAGCTGTTCCTTGGTGTCGGCAAACGGACCGTCCTGCACGTGCAGGGCGCCACCGGACATCGTCAGCGTCGTGCTTGAAGATGAAGGCTGGAGCATCTCGGCCCCCACCAGGACACCCGCCTTCTGCAGTGTTGCCGCGTAGCTGCTAAAGGCACGCTGCCCATCGGCCATGGCCTGCGGGCCAATCGAGGCGCCATCCATTTCGGGATAGTGCAAAAGAAGTGTGTAACGCATGATCAATTCTCCTTCAGTGCCTGTGTGCCGCCCCAGGGACGACGGCGGTCTGCCTGACGGTGCTTGTGCGCCGGGGTCCTGCACAGTGATGACGATTGACCTGCGCCGGGATCGACAGTTCCCCTGCCCTTACCTGCCCCCTTCGATTCTGCGGCTGATCTGGTGGCGGGCCATCAGGCCGTAGGGGTAGGCGTCAAGGCGTGGCTCGCTGGCCGCCGTCAGCCGCTGGACTTCATCGTCGGAGAGTTCCAGGTCCGCGGCCGCCAGATTGTCCTCGAGCTGTTGCGTGGTGCGGGCTCCAAGGATCACCGATGTGACGGCCGTGCGTCCCGCAAGCCAGGCAAGCGAAACCTGCGATGCCGAGGCGCCGTGGGCTGCGGCGACCTCCTGCACAACCTCCAGCACCTCCCAGGTCTGGGGGTTGTCGTTGCGCTGCTGCCAGGCTTCCATGCCGCGGGTGGGGTTCTCACCCAGCCTCGTGGCGCCGGTGGGCACCTCATCCCGTTTGTATTTGCCGCTCAGCCAGCCTCCAGCCAGCGGGGACCACGGCAACAGTCCCATTCCGGCATCCAGTGCGGCGGGGACAATTTCGGCCTCGATCCCGCGGACCAGCAGGCTGTATTGGGGCTGCAAGGTGACCGGGGTGTTCCAGCCGTGGGCCCGTGCCAGATGCACGGCCTTGGTCAGGTGCCAGCCGAGGAAGTTGGAGAATCCGTAGTAGCCGATCTTGCCCAAGGTGACAGCATCTTCCAAAAAGCGCAGCGTCTCCTCAATGGGAGTGATCGGGTCCCAGGCATGCATCTGGTAGAGGTCGATCTGCTCGACCTTCAAGCGGCGCAACGAATCATCCAGGGCCCGGGTCAGATGCCTGCGGGACGTGCCGACGTCGTTCGGGGACGGGCCCATCGGGAACCGGGCCTTGGTGGCCAACACCACCTTGTCCCTAGCCCCGGGCCGTGCGGCCAGCCATCGACCGATGATCTCCTCCGAGACTCCAGCGCTGTAGACATCGGCCGTGTCGATGAAGTTGCCGCCGGCTGCCACATAGTTGTCGAGGATGGCGTGGGACGTGTCCCTGTTGGCCTCGGCCCCAAACGTCATGGTGCCGAGGGCGTAGTTGGAGACAACAGCGCCGCTGGTGCCCAAGGTGCGATACTGCATGGCATTCCTCATTCCTTGATGTGGCAGGGCCCTGACAGGTGCGGGGCCGGCTAGCCCTGGTTCAGCTGGGCCCGCCAGCTGTGTTCGGGTTCGAACCCCAACAGGCGCCTGGCCTTGTCGATGGAGAGCAGGGTCTCGTGCTCGCCCAGTTCCTTGCGCACTTCTACGGTCGGGAACACCTCGGCGGCCAGGCCTGCGCTTGAACGGGACATGACGGTGTCGGCGTTGGCGATGATGAAGGCCTCGAAGCCGGGGGTGGCATTTTCAAGGGCACGGGCCACAGCCTGCGCCCCGTCCCTGCCGTCAATGTAGCCCCACAGGTTCCATTTGCGCGCCATGGCATCGGAGTCGAAGGACGGGAACGCCGCGTAGTCCTCCACGTCCATGACATTGGAGAAGCGCAGCGCCGTGATGTCCAGTAGTGGATCCCACCGCACCAGCTCCCGTGCCATCTGCTCCTCGAGGTGCTTCACGAGCGAGTAGGTGCTCTCGGGCCGGGCCGGGTATTCCTCATCGACGGGCAGATAGGGAGGGTCGAGGTCGAACGGAAGTCCCAGCACCGTCTCACTGGAGGCATACACAAGTTTCTTGATTCCGGCCCGCCGGGCTGCCTGGAACACGTTGTAGGTGGAGAGCATGTTGTTCTCGAACGTCGCGGCGTCCGGCAGCAGGCCCGGTGCCGGAATGGCACCCAGGTGCACGACGGCGTCGAACCCGCCGTGCCTGTCGTCCACACCAAGGAGGGCATCAAGCACCTGTCCGTAGTTCCGCAGGTCCACGAGGACCAGTCCCGGCCCGCGCTCACCGGCCCGGTCAAGGTTCAGCACCTGGTGCCCGTCGGCGGTGAGCCTGCGCACTACATGCCGTCCCAATTTTCCGCTGCCGCCTGTCACTGCAATCTTCATCCGAACTCCTACTCGTGGTCTGGTCGTCAATCCAGCCTAGGACCAACAGCCCCGTGCGTCCATGGACGTCCAGCCACGGCTACTGTCGCTACTAAGCCCGCTCGGCAGCGGCGGACAGGCCCGGCAGAAGTGTGGCGACGCGGCGGACTCCGGCCTGGATCTGGGCGATGGACGCTGCACTATAGGACAGGCGAATGTAGGGGGCGGGCGGCTCGTCCACGTAATACTGTCTGCCGTCACCAACAAGCACACCCGCCCTGTTGGCCGCGGCCGTGAGCGCGGTGGAGTCTGTTCCGTCGGGGAGCTTCACCCACAGGTGGATGCCCCCGGTGGGGACGTTGACAACCCTGGCACCGGACATCGATGAATGGATCTCCGCGACCATGGCGTCGCGCCGCTCCAGCAGTCCCGTTCGCAGGCGCTTGAGATGCCGGGGCCAGGCGCTTGAGGTCAACAGCGCGAGTGCGATCTCCTGCGTCAGCGCAGGAACGCACATGTCATCGGCGATTCGTGCGGTGCGCAGGCGCTCGCCGGCGGGGCCCCTGGCTGCGATGGCCCCCACGCGCAGCCCCGGGGCTGCCGGCTTGCTCAGTGTGGCAATGGAAACAACGTGCCCATCAGGGTCCTGGGTAAACAGGGGCGGCGGGGCCGAACCCTCAAGGGACAGGTTCCTGGCCCAGTCGTCTTCGATGATGAATGCGCCGTACTGCTTGGCCAGGGCAATGACCTCCAACCGCCGTTCAGGACTCAGGACCGAACCTGTGGGGTTCGCAAAACAGGGCTGGAGGTAGATCAGCTTGGCGCGGGTGCGTTCGAGGGCCTCGGCGAGGTGGTCGGTGCGGATGCCGTGTTCATCGGCGGGGACTGCGGTGAGGTTCAGTCCGGCAGCCTGGGCGGCAATGGTAGCACCGGGGTAGCTGGGACTTTCGGTGATGACGGTGGTACCAGGGTCGGCAAGAGTGCGCATGGCAAAGGCGAGTGACTGCTGGCCGCCAGGCATGATCAGGACGTCGCCGGGTTCGGCACTGAGTTCCTCGGCAAAGACACGGCGCAATTCGGGCAGGCCCATGGGCGGTGCCATGGTCCAGGCCCGGTGGCTTTTCGCACACCGGGATCCAATGGTGCGCAGCTCATCGAAGGGCTGTAGTTCTGGTGCCAGGTAGCCCCACGACAATTGGACGTGCTCGGCCGTCCCGTTTCCGCCGAACTTCCCGGCGCGGCCGGGATCGACGCGCGAGCGCCCCAAGGTGGAGGATTGCCAGGCAAAATCAGGCTCGGCGGGACTGTTTCGCCCGGCAACGAAGGTGCCACGCCCGGGTTCGGCACGGACCACTCCCTGCGCGGAGAGCGACGTAATGGCCTGCGTGATGGTGACAGGGCTCGCCGCGTACGTTTTTGAAAGCTCCCGGACCGAAGGCAGTTTCTCTCCCACCCGCATCAAGCCCGCCTGCAGTTTGAGCATGTCCGCAATTTCATCAGCCCTGTTACCAGTAAACATAGGATAACTAGATAACGTTACTTTCCGTGTGTCAAGAGTGTTACCTAGTGTTGCCTACGCCTGCACCACGCGGGCATGCAAGACTTGTCGCATGGATCTGGAGGTATCACCGGCGTTGACTATTCCCGCAGCCGAACTCGGGTGGCGCTTCTCGCGGTCTTCAGGTCCGGGCGGCCAGCACGTGAACACCTCCGACAGCCGTGTTGAGCTTCTGTGGAACATAGCGGAATCGGCCGCGCTCACCGATGCGCAGCGACTGATGCTGACCAGCCGCCTTGTACGCCGCCTGAACGCAGGGGTGCTGAGCGTCACCGCATCCGAGCAGCGCTCGCAGCTGCGGAACCGTGAAATCGCCCTTGAAAAGCTCGCCGCGATTGTCACCGCGGGCCTTGCCCCCGATGCGCCGGTACGCCGCGCGTCCAAGCCAAGCAAGGGCTCCCGCAGGAGGCATCAGGCCGCAAAACAACAACGTTCGGCCACCAAGGCGCTGCGGCAGCGGCCCCGGTCGGAGTAATGCGCGAATCACCACGTGAACTTCAGTTCCGCTGCCCATTGCGGTGAGCATCACGGGAATTCATTCGATGAATCCCTCGGAAGACTGGGAAGATCTAAGTGCAGCCTTTACCGATGGAGAACCCCCGTGAATACCCTGTTCCAAAAATTCCTTGCCCTTTTTTCCTCTGCCGCACCGGAGCACCCCGCGGCTCCCGACGCCGCCCTCCCGCTAGGTGGGATGCCATTGGCCAGCGCCACCTACCTGCGCGAGTTTGCCCAGCGGCTCGGGCTGGAAGTGGACGACCTCTCACCCGCTGAGCAGGCAGAATTGACGTCCCGCCTTGACCGCTCCATGGACTTCCGGGAAGAAAACTACAGCTTCCTGTACCACGAGGTCTACCAGCTTGGACATGGCTTTTCCCTAGCTGATGCAAGCCGCGTCAGCGCCCTGATCAACGAGATCACCGCCGAGTCAACGGCCAGGGCCTATTTGGATTACCGCGAGAACGCGGTAGCGGCTGAGGCATTGATGGCAGCAGGTGCCCTCCTTGAGAAGGAAGGCGACGCCCTCGCTGCAGCACGGTTGTTCAAGCTCGCGGATGCCCGCCGCCACCGCAGCTCGCTATTGGAGATCAACGCGGCTAACGAACCGGCAGTGAATCCTGTTGCAGAGACAACGGTGGCGGAGGAAAAGGACACCCCCGCGGCTTCTGATGAGGTGGCCACTGAGGTCTCAGTCGATGACTTGCCCGCCAATGGGCACGTAGCCGACGGTGGACAGGCCACCAACGCCGAAGAAGGCGGACTTGCAGGGCTCATGGACACCGCAGTGGGAGCTAAGAAGAAGACCAGGTAGCCCGGCTACCCCTGTTTCGGCGAGGCTGGCACCAACAGGGGGTCCGCCGTCGTGCTTTCTGATGGTGGCATGAGCACGCTTGGCCGGCGGCGTCCAGTACGGGTGGCCCCGATGCCCGCGGCGATGACAAGCACGATCCCTGCCAGTGCTGCGGGGCGCGGCACCTGGCCCAGTGCCAGCAGGCCGACAAGCGTCGCAATGGCGGGTTCGAGACACATCAGCGTCCCGAAGGCGGCCGTTGTCAGCCGGCGCAGGGCCAGCAGCTCAAGGCTGAAGGGAATGACGGGCAGCAGCAGTGCCAGCGCGAGGCCGATGAGCACCAGCTGCCAGTCGAGTTGGCCCACCACCCCCGGGCCCACGAAAAAGGTTGCGGCCACCGCGGCGACAGGCAGGGAGATGGCGAGTGCACTGACGCCCTGCACGGCGTCACCCGCCTTCTGGGTCAACAGCACGTAGCCGGCCCAGCAGGCGGCGGCGCCGAGGGCGAAGAGCACGCCCGCCATGTCTGTGGCACCTTGCCATGGCTCCGTCAGGGCGAGCACCCCGGCCGCGGCGGCAAGCGCCCACCAGCGCGCGACTCCCCTGCCCTGGATCACCGCAATGGAGAGCGGGCCCAGGAATTCAAGCGCGCTTGCGGTGCCCAGCGGAATCGTCCGCACTGCCAGCATGAAGCCCATTGTCATCCCTGCCGTCGCCACGCCCAGCAGGGCACACATGGACAGGGTTGAGCGGCTGAACTTCACCCGCCAGGGACGGGCAATGGCGACCATGATGACAGCGGCCCAGGCGAGCCGCAGCCAGCCGACGCCCTCGGCACTCATTTTGTCCATGAGGCCAACGGAAGCGGCGAGCCCGAGTTGGACGCAGCACATGGCGGCGACGGCCATGATGGAACCGCTACCTGCCGTGTTCTTTGCGGGGCCGGGCGCTGATGCCGTCGATGGGGATGCCATGGTTCCAGTAGACCGGATGGCTCCGTCCACGTCCACGTTGGATTTTGCAGTTGATTGTTCGGAATTCATGGACAATGGGATCCATGGACACCAGAAGGCTTCGATACCTGCTCGAACTGTCCCGCGTGGGATCGATGCGCGCCGTCGCCGACCTGCTGGGGGCAACGACGTCGACCGTGTCGCAGCAGATTGGGCTGCTCGCCCAAGACACGGGAGCCCAGCTCATCGAGCCTGACGGCCGCGGGGTGCGCCTGACCCCGGCCGGACATCGCCTGGCCGAACACGCAGCGATCATCCTCGCCGCGGTGGATTCCGCGCGCCTGGAACTTGACCCGGCGGCCGAACCCTCAGGCATCCTGCGCGTGGCCGGCTTTGCGACGGCGATCCGGAGGACGCTGATGCCGATTATCCACGAGGTGGCACAGCTTCATCCCAGGCTGGAGATCGTGGTGCTCGAGCACGAACCCGCCGAGGCGCTGAAGAAACTGGCCATCGACGAAATCGACCTGGCACTCACTTACGACTACAACCTGGCGCCGGACCAGGCCGGTCCAGGCGTCGATACGCTGCAATTGTGGTCGGCCCCCTGGGGACTTGGGGTGCCGTCGGCCGGTGCCGGCAGCTTGCTTTCGACGGAGGACGAGGCCGTATCGGTCTTCTCCGCCTTTCGCGGCCACGACTGGATTGGGAATTCGCGCAATGTGGCGGACGAAACCGTGCTCCGGACGATTGCCTCCATGGCGGGCTTCGAACCGGCACTGCGCCACCAGTCGGACAGCCTTGACCTGGTGGAGGACCTCATCATCGCGGGCCTCGGCGTGGGCCTACTCCCCCTTGACCGCCTCCCGCGGGAAGGCATCACCATCCTTCCACTGAAGAATCCCGGGGTGCAGCTGCGTGCGTTCGCCAGGACCCGCCAGGGTCGCAGCGCGTGGCCTGCCCTGGCATTGGTCCTTGACAGGCTCGGGCATTCCGGGGATGGACTTCAGGTCCCGCTTCCCCGATAGGCCAGCGCGGCAATGGCGTGCCGTTAACCTGCCGGCGGGCCGGACCCCGAACAAGCCAGTACCGCCGCCAGCTACTATGAATGTGGCAAGAAATTGGCCCCGAGGAACCCCCGCCTCGGCACTTACGCAGGAAAGCACAACCATGAATCCCTCACGAATGAACGCAGAGTCCTTCAACCTCGACCACCGCACGGTCGCAGCACCGTATGTGCGTGTTGCGGACCGCAAGGAGCTTCCCCACGGTGACGTCATTACCAAATATGACGTGCGGTTCACGCAGCCCAACGTAGCGCACCTTGAGATGAAGGCGATCCACTCGCTCGAGCACCTCTTTGCCGAATGCTCGCGAAACCACTCGCAGGCCGTCATCGACTTCTCTCCGATGGGCTGCCAGACCGGGTACTACCTCATTCTTCAGGGCGAGCCGGATGTCGAGGCAGTCATGGCTCTCATTGAGGCCACCCTGACGGACGTTTTGGACGCATCTGAAGTCCCGGCGGCGAACGAAATCCAGTGCGGCTGGGGCGAAAACCACTCGCTCGCGGATGCACAGGACGCCGCCCGGACTTTCCTGGCACAGCGTGCACAGTGGCAGCAGGTGTCGGCATGAGCGCGGTTGAAATAATCGTCATTGCCGCCATGGAAGAGGAGATCACCCCTTTCCTCCATCGCGCCAGCTCCGTCGGTGATCCTGTCCAGGTCGGCAATGCCATCCACCATTTAGGTGTCATCCACGGCCGGAACGCCCTCTTTGTCCAGGGCGGCATCGGCCTTGTCAACGCGGCAGGGGCGGCCACGTCAGCGCTGCTGCTGGCGAACAGGGACACCCCCGGCGCGCCGCCTCCCCTTGTCATCAGTGCCGGCAGCGCCGGCGGACTGGGCGAGTCAGTGCGGGTCGGCGATGTAGTGATTGGCACTGACACCATCAACGCCGACGCCGATGCCCGCGCCTTCGGTTACGTGCTTGGACAGGTGCCAGGCATGCCGGTTTCCTACCCTGTCCCCGACGTCCTGGTGGCGGCCAGCGCCGTCGGCACACCCGGGGAGCGCCTGGTTGACACGGTGCATCACGGACTGATGGTGTCCAGCTACGCCTTTGTGGGCAACGAGCGTGCCGTGGTCATCAAGGGCCAGTTTGACGAGGTTCTTGCCACAGACATGGAGTCGTCTGCGATTGCACAGACGTGCCACGCCTACAAGGCGCCGTTCCTTGCCATCCGCGGAATCTCGGACCTGTGCGGTCCGGCATCCGAAGCCGACTTCCTTACCCACGTTGACGACGCCGCCGAGCGTTCGGCGGAGATTGCCACGGCAGTCATCGGGTCCTGGATCGATGCCGGGACACCCCGCCCGGAAGCCAAGACCGCCATTTCCTGATGCGGCGGGGCTGCATGTGACCGGTGAATCGGCGATCCCCAGGATGTCGTCGAGAATGCCCAGGCCACGGCTTGCGTCCTCAACGCTGATGTTGCACGGGGAATCACGTGGATGCGGTTGAAGTTGCTGGAGGTAATCAAGCCCCGCTCCTTGCCTGCCGCCTCGATCTGGGTCCTTACCGGCGAGGAGCTGCCGTACGGGGCCCACGGGTGGCCGGAGTAGGTCAGGCCGACTGGGTAGACGCGCGAACCAGAAGACGTACATCACTCAAAATTTGGAAGAGGCGATGCTAAGTGGCCCACCCCAGCCCCGATCTGGCGGAGGAACTCCTCTCCGAACGACGCGTGCGACTCGATGCGGACACGATCATCGACGCAGTACTGGTACTGGCTCGCGAGGAACCACAGTCGCGTTTCACCTTCAAGAGCCTCGGCGAGGCCCTTGGCGCCAATCCAACGGCCATGTGCCGCCACTTCCGCAACTGCGACGCAATCCTGCAGGCAGCGCGCTCTACAGGCGGTTCATCATGGCGTTTGAGGGAGGGACTACGACTCAGGCTCCGAAGGAGTGGCGCCCAAGGCTTGAGCGCTGCCTCAACGCCGTGATCGATGTCTTCATCAAATACCCGTCGATCGGCTGCGATGCCTTTGCCACGGACACCTTTGGCCAGGGCGAGCTCCACACCATCGAATTCGTTCTTGGTTGCCTCAAGGATGCCGGCCTGCCCGGGGATCGCATGGTGCATTCTTACGGAGCCCTGGAAGGCTCCACCCTGGGTTACGGTTCAGGACTCGCCCGGGAAGTGCTGGCGAAACCAAACGCCGATGGCCATGACCCCTGGCTTGAGGCAATTGCTGTGGCCTCGGTCACTGGTTTTCCATTGATCCAGGAACTTCGTCAGCGTCTTCTTGACCTTGACGGCACCCGTGTTTCGGCCGCACCCATCCATTCCCCATGGAATGATGATGTACCAGTTGATCAACTTCATCATCCGGCAGGTCTCTTCGGCCCAGACGCACGACGCCATCAAGCCGGCCACGGGCGCCATCCTCGCCACGAGGCGAAGTTCTGAGCGAACGTGCCAAGGATTCCCCATAGGTCGAAAGTAGCCGGAACGGCAAACCACTGCGGCTGACCCGGACCTTTGACATGCCGGCGCGCCCGTAATTGGGCGAGGCCCAGGTTCTTTGAACGCAAGGATCTTTCCTCGTTGATCTGCTTGATACCGGTGGCAGGCACCGCGGCCGTCGAGCCCAGCAACAATGCCGTGACCTAGGAAATGCTCGACGTCGCCTACCTTGCCGCCCGCGCATCCCAGGAGCGCTTTGCGGCGGGCGGTTCGCAGCTCGGCGCAATGGAAGACCTTCTGTTGCGCGCCCTCCATGGCACGTTGGGGGGGTGTTACCCACAACCCGTAGAACACGGAGCTGACGCCTGGTGGTTCATCCGGCGGTTCGGGCGTGGCCCTTTCCGCCGGCGAGAGCATTTTGGGGCCACCGCAGAAATCGGAAAAATCGTACGCTATGGGCAAGTCGAGCCCGATGGCTGTCGGTGTTAGTCCGATGCTGCGCGAGAGTGGACACTTCGCTGTGGTCGCCATCCTTCTTGGGTTCTGATGGCCTGTTGGATGCTCAAGGTGATCTCGTGCAGCTGGCGTCTTTGAGTGGTTGTTAGCGGATCAAGGACTAACCTTCTGACGGTTTCAACATGACACGGGGTTGCTTCATTGAGCACCTCCAAACCATCGTTGGTCAGGGCCGCACGAGTAGATCTCCCGTCCGCGGGGTCTGGTGAGCGCCGAACCCAGCCGCGCCTTTGCAGCCGTGACACAGCGCGAGATAGCCGCGAGAGGGAGCTATTGGCAAAACCCGCCAGATCACCCATGCGAAGCGTGTGATCCGGTGCGCCTTTTAAGGCGAACAGGATGCCGTACTCGAAGTGGGTGAGGTCAAAATCATTCACTAACGGCGCATCGAGCGCAGGTGGCAACCACTCCAGAACCGTAGCAAGTCCCGCCCATGTCTGAAGGTCAGGCCCAATGAGAACTCGAGGATTAGAGGTATCAGTCATAACTTCAGAGTACGAGACTGAAACGGAATGCACCGCTCAGTTAGTTGACCAGGCAATCATTATTCCGTAGCCTTTAGTTTCCCAAGCAACTAAAAAGCGAGGATAGCAAGAATATGGATATGCAGTTAGCGACCAAGCGAGCCTTCATCAGTGGATCCACCAAAGGCATTGGTTACTCCATTGCGGAAGCGCTTCTCCGAGAGGGAGTTTCCGTCGTCATCAATGGACGCCTTGAGAGTCGGGTCGAGAGCGCGGTGCAGAAACTGAGGTTGGACGTACCAGGCGCGAACGTCTCAGGCATTGCTGCAGACTTCAGAGAACCCACACAAGTCCAGCATCTACTGGGTTCGCTGGGAAACATCGACATACTTGTGAACAACGTCGGTCTCTTCGAAGTGAAACCCTTCGAGGAGATCTCTGACCATGAATGGGCGCGCTACTTCGAGATCAATGTTATGAGTGGTGTCCGGCTATCTCGCGCGCTTCTTCCACAGATGATTAGCACGGGATGGGGCCGGATCATTTTCATTGGGAGCGAATCGGGTGTGAACATCCCTGCGGATATGACGCATTACGGAGTTACCAAAGCGGGACTGCTCGGTTTGAGCAACGGACTGGCTAAGCTCACCCGCGGTACTGGCGTTACTGTGAACACGATCCTTGGTGGACCCACCTATTCAGACGGTGTTGCCGAAACAATCGAGCAAATCGCCAAGACCCAGCAAATCACAACAAGTGAGCTCAAGTCGGTCATTATCGGCGGAAATCAGACCTCGCTCCTAGAGCGGTTCATCGAACCTGAAGAAATCGCTAACCTGGCAGTATTCCTCGCAAGCCCGCTCTCCTCCGCGACAAACGGTACCGCCGTGCGCGCCGATGGCGGCGTGCTCACCTCAATGCTCTAACCTGCATGAACGCGCTACGACAATTCAACGCAACCACCGGGTCCAGAGCCGGCTGACAAATCTAGAACGCCCGGAAACGTGAATCTCGACGCCTAGCGGCTCCTCAAGAGGGACCTTTTGTGGGCCGCCAGCAGGTGGTTGAGGGGTGCGGTTTCAGAGGATGTCTCCCGCGGGCGGGTGGGTGAAGGCAAGAGAGGCAGGTTAGCCGGTGAAGGAGCGGGTAGGTCGGTGGAGGGTAAGTGCGATGATGGCCAAGAGGATGACGAATGCTTGGGATAGTGCGGTCAGGGTTTTCTCGAAGAACCAGATGGGTTCGTACATGGCCGGGAAGGGCCCGAAAGCCGGGATATCGAAGTAGCGGTAAAGGAGTAGCACTGCCAGGCCACCCCCAGCGGTCAGAAGAGCCACGATCCAGGCCAGGCGGCTGCCCCGGATGAGGACGTAGAGTCCAGCTGCGGCGGCGACTGCGGCTTCTGCCAAGAAGAGGTTACCTTCTCCGAAACCCCCGGGAGAGGCGGACTGATAGCCACCGGCGAGTCTGGCGTGGACGATGGCGTCCACCGCCAAAGCTGCCGTTGCCAGCACCCGAAGTATTATGGCCAAGGCTGTGGGACGGTGAGGGCGGATCGATTCCGAGGGTTCCCTGTACGGGCTTTGACTGGAGCTTTTATCCGAGGTCATTTTACGACCAGGGTTCCGTGCATACTGGAGTGGTAGGTGCAGTGGTACGTGTAGGCACCGGGTTTTTTTGGTGCGGTAAACGTGACATTGCTACCTGGCTTGACGACGACGTCAAAGGAGCCGTCATCTGCGGTAACAGTATGTGCTTGGGCGTCCATGTTCATCACGGAGATAGTCGCTCCAGCTGGAACACTGTCCGGTCCCGTATAGGCAAAAGATTCGATGTGAATCGTGAGCTCGGCTGGGGTCGCTGTGGAACCCGTGGTAGGCCCGGTGGGGGTTCCGTTCATACTTGGCTCCATCGATGCAGCTGATGAGGCTGCCGTCGATGGGGGTACCACTGATGGGCCGGACCCCGTCCCGGTGCTCCCGCAGGCGCTGATACCGATGATGATGGCTGCGGAGACTAAAGCGAGGCCGAGACGTTGGTGCGTTTGGTTCGTTGTCATGGGGTTCCCATTTCATGGAGCTAACAAAAAAGATGCTGAACATTTTCCGGTGTCTTGGTCACAGTGAGGACTACACCGGGTGGCTGGCGGTCAAGGTGGCGTACACGACCGTGTTTTCGAGGTATTCCCCCGTGGCCCGGTCATAGCCTCCACAGGTGATGAGTCGAACTTCTGGACGGGTAGCGTTTCGGTAAACCTCCACGGTCGGGAAAGTGGCTTTGGGGTAGGTGTCGTTTTTGTCAACAGTGAATACTGCCGCAGTGTGGTCGGCGCGTATGACGGTGATGGTCTGACCCGGGGTGAGTTCGTGGAGTCGGTAAAACAAGCCTTGGGCGGAATTGTTGGTGTTGACGTGGCCAAGGATGACGGCGGAACCGGTTTGTCCGGGGGTGGGTGAGTGCGTATACCAACCCCCGGGTGAGCCGGCCTCGCCAGGCGGGGTCTCAATTTCGCCATTGGCCTGCTTACCTAATTCCAGCAAGGCTGCGTCTACACCGATCGATGGGATCTCCATCCGGATCGGAACGGAAGCAGGTAGCGCAGTTTCCGGAGCAACAGGAACGGGTAGCGCAGGGGTGGAAGTGTGCGCGGGCGGGATCGGAGCCGGGTCAGGGGTTGGTGTTACGGCCAATGCAGTACCACTCATGAAAGGTGCAGCGGCGGTTGGACTGCTGCCTCTCTCCGGTGCCAGAGGTGGAACATGGAGTCCAAAGCCGATGGTTGTGACGCCACCGGCTAGCAGCAGGGCAGCCGTCGCGGACGCGGCAAGGCGTCCACGACGGCTGCTTGTCTCAGATCGCATTAGTTTCCTGCGCCTATCAGACCTTGGTGCTCATCCGGCGACGGATCGCGTAAGCTCCGCCAGCTGCCAGAACGAGACCGCCACCGGCCGCAACGATACCCAAATTGGGTCCATCCGAGGAGACCTGGGTAGTAATACCGGTTCCGGGGGCTCCGGCAGGCATGGCGGTCAATGTACCGCACAAGGCCGGTGAGGTAGCCGCCAGTGGCAGTGTGGGGACCAGGTCACTCGGCTCCTTCTGGGCCGCAGCGGGCAAGGTGGCCGGATCCAAGCCGTGAACGACGACGACGGCCGTTCCGGCCTTGAGAGAATCAGCGGTTTTCGCATCCAAGGTAAAGGTCCGCTCGTAGGTGTATGAGGCACCCATGCCGGCCACTTCCAAATTGGTGGCGGCAGCCGGGCTAGTATCACCGCTGGTGGACAACGTCACGCCGATCCCCCCATAGAACGGGGCACCTTCGGTGGTACTGATGACGCCATCCTTGCTGGTGTCCGCTGACATGTCCGGGCACGTGCCCTTCGCGCCGATGTGGATGTGCTGGACGTGTGGATAGGGCTTGCCATCGAAAGTTGCGGCCAGGCCCGAGACATTTTCGGTGACAGTGGCCTGGTCGCCATTGACCGTGACCATGAATGTTCCGGAAGCATTGCTGCCATTGATCGCAGCCAGATTAGCCTGATAGGTGCTGCTGTCTGCAGCCAGAGCCGGACCAGCGGACAGAGCGAGGGCGCCCAAGGCAAGTGCCGGGACGATCAGATACGTGGACTTCTTCACGAGATTTCCTCCTATGAGAATGGACATTCCCCCAATGGGCACGGCCATAGGTCTGACCATAACTGATTATTGTGTTCTATGTCACAAGAATTAAAAGATTAGCGAAACTGTCACCGAAAGGCTGATTCCTAGTAAGAGGTGAATGCCAAGCCCCGTTTGGTGGCCCACCACACGGAAGAGATCCGGCTTCCAGCAACGTATTTCGAGCCGGAGACGCACTGTTGCTCTGGCAGGATCTCAAGCACACGCCTAGGGTGGGAATTGGATGAAAGGAGCATTCCATGAAAAAAATTCTCATGGTCTTGACCAGCATTTCCGAAATAGGCGATACAGCAGAGAAGACCGGCTACAACGTGGCCGAGGCCGCGCATCCGTGGAAGGTCTTCAAGGATTCCGGGCATTTTGTCGACTTCGCGTCCATCAAGGGCGGCCAGCCCCCGCGCGACGAGGTGGACTCCCACGATCCCATCCAGGTTGCCTTCACCGAAGATGAGGCCGCGCGAGCTGGCCTCTACAACACTGCCCGTGTCGACGTCGTTGATCCCGAACAGTACGACGCCATCTATCTTGTGGGCGGCCACGGCACCATGTGGGACTTCCCGGACAGCGAGGGCCTGCAGAACCTGGTGGCCAGCGTCTACAACGGCGGTGGCCTAGTTGGCGCAGTGTGCCATGGACCGGCCGGCCTGGTGAACGTGAAATTGCAGAACGGGCTTGGCCTCGTTCAGGGCCGGAATGTGGCGGCCTTCACCAACGACGAGGAGGTGGCTGCAGGCAAAGACAAGGTTATCCCGTTCTTCCTGGCAGACCGGCTGGTGGAACGAGGCGCAACCCACGTCTTCGCCGCTGTCTTTGAGGAAAAGGTCGTTGTCGACGGGCGGCTGGTGACCGGACAGAACCCGGCCTCGGCCGCCGGCGTGGCCAAGGAGATGGAGAAGCTCTTTGCGGAGGTCATCCACCACGAGAAGGCTGAAGAGCACAGCGAGGCGGAGGCGCTGCGTGCAGCGAAGGACGCCGAGAAAAGCGCCAAGAAAAAG
>NZ_JBCHVD010000020.1:0-56879 GCF_046736435.1 Arthrobacter sp. LAPM80 | reverse complement strand
AATCCTGCCAGCACCACAATTCCCGGTCTTTCGGAGCCAAATTGGAGCTAGCGCCAATGAAGTTCGCGAGCTTCAACGGACTTTGGATTTCTTCTGCCCGTCCAGCTACGGTGACTTCTTTCACCAGATGCGCGCCGCGCTTCAAGTGGATGCCAAGATTCAAAGGTCTATGAGCCCTAAGGATGCCCGTGAGGAACATTGGACGCCAACAACCCACTCCAAGTTCATCAATGACATTTGCAATTACAGCTACGGGATCTTTGCGTACGCAGACGTTGGCTCTCGCCTTGGGGCAAAGGCCCGCAAGACGTTGCCGCAAACCCAAACATCCCTGACGACTTCACTGCACAAGTTCCGCCCCATGCACAAGGGTCTTCTAACCGATACCAGCAGGCGGCAGTTCATCCTGTGGCGTGTTGGTGAGGGAATTCCAGACTTGCTGGTGATCAAATGGGACGCACTCTCACGATGGCTGGACGGCATGGAAAGCGGGCACTATGTTGGCCTCCGCGCACGCCACATCCGGGTGGTCAACAATTTGAACAGCGAGGATCAAGACGTAGTTAAGCTCATGGTTACCATGGCCGACAACCTTCGCTCCGGGACCCGGCGAACCACGCCCCGACCGAGGGACGCATCGCCCAAGGGAAGAACACAACTGGTCGGCCATCGGACAACCGCGCCGCTCGCACTGGGCTACAAACCGGAAAGTGAATGGCTTGTACCAATAACAGTTAGCGGACGAAACGTGTCAACAGGGTTCGCTCCTTCTACCGGCGAGAATCGGGGTCCGCACTGAGCGCACCCAGGACGATATTAGTTCGAGGGCACATACACGGCGGACAGCTCTTTGGGGACGCCAGGCTGTTGCCCGCTGTAACCATCCGGCGTGAAAAATAGCAGTCCTGAAACCCGTCCACCCGGTCCCCTTGCAGAATCCAAAGCCACGCGAAAGTATTGTTTCACGGGCTTTGGAGTTTGGCCCGAGGCGGCACAACGGAGGACCGAGCCATGCTGCACATAAGCGATGTAAACCTTGAGGACCTGGCCACGGCCCTCGACACCAATTTCATGGACTATGACACCTTCTTCTGGTTGGATCCCGCCACCGGCGGGATCCAACTGTGGGGAGAGGAAACAGCCGACGAAGCCGAGGCCGAGGGCTGGGATGTGGATGAACGCGGCGGCATCCGAATCGAAGCTGTGGGCTCACATGAAGGCTACCGAGACATGGAGGCATTTATTGCCGGCGTGGAGGATTCCCGGTGCAGGGAGGACCTGGAGCGCTCCATTGACCGCAGCCACCCGTTCCGCCACTTCAAGGACGTCCTTCACCACTATCCGGACGTCAGCAAGGCCTGGTACACATTTCACGACGCCACCATGCAGCGCCGGGCCGTCGAATGGCTCCGGGACAACCTGCAGATTGCCCCGGATGAAGCAGCTGCGGCCCTGCTCCACGGGGTCCACAGCGAGCATTCCCAAGAACCCGGATCAGGCGGGCCAACACCCTAAAGCCATGTGCCGCCGTCGTACATCAAGGCTCGACGGCGGCGCCTGAGCGGTCCGCTCAAGCCGCCCCTTAAAAGCCAGGGCCCGTCCGGGTGCCCTGTCCATGACGGACTGGGTACCCGGACGGGCCCTCAAATTGCGTGAAGCTTAGGCGTCGACGGTGATGACCGTGTAGACCGGCTTGCGGCGCAGCGCGCGGTCCGACCAGCGCAGCAGAGCGTTGGCGATGGCCTTCTCGGCTTCGGGACCGGTCTTCTCGCCACGGAGCGAAGCAACAGCCTTCTCCACAATGACGGTTGCCTTTTCGATGTCCTTCTCCGTGAAGCTGAAGCCCACGGGGAAGAATTCCGGGTCCTCTTCGATCCGTCCGGTTTCCGGATCCATGATCAGCAGAAGAGTGACAGCACCATCGGCACCCAGGCGGAGCCGGTCCTGCAGGGACTCCTCCGTGGCGGCACCGGCAACCATGTTCTCAACGTACACGTAAGCGGCAGGAACGTTGCCTGTCACGCGGGCAATGCCGTTCTTGAGGTCAATGGTGGTGCCGTCTTCAACAATGAACGCCTTCTTGGGGTCAACACCGGTGCGCACGGCGAGTTCGGCGTTGGCCTTCAGGTGGCGGTATTCACCGTGGACAGGCATGACGTTCTTGGGCCTGACCAGGTTGTAGCAGTACACGAGCTCACCCGCGCTGGCGTGCCCGGAGACGTGGACCTTTGCGTTGCCCTTGTGAATGACATTGGCGCCCTGCTTGGTGAGGTCGTTGATCAGGCGGTAGATCGATGACTCGTTGCCGGGAACCAGCGAGCTGGCCAGCAGGACGGTGTCCCCTTCGGTCAGACGGATCTGGTGGTCGCCGTTGGCCATGCGGGCCAGCGCTGCCATGGGCTCACCCTGTGAACCGGTGCAGATGAGAACTGCCTTGTTGGGGGCCATCTTCTCCAGTTCCTTGGCATCAACGAGCATTCCCTTGGGAATCTTCAGGTAGCCAAGGTCGCTTGCCGTGCCCATGTTGCGAACCATGGAGCGGCCCACGAAGGCGATCTTGCGGTTGTACTTGGCAGCGGAATCGATGATCTGCTGGATGCGGTGCACGTGGCTGGCGAAGCTGGAAACCACGACGCGGCGCGGCGCGGTGCGCATGACCTGATCGATGGCGGGAATCAGGTCGGCTTCAGCTGCCAGGAAGCCCGGAACCTCGGCGTTGGTGGAGTCGGGCATGAACAAGTCAACGCCCTCCTCGCCCAAGCGGGCAAAGCCTGCAAGGTCGGTGATGCGCTTGTCCAGCGGGAACTGGTCCATCTTGAAGTCGCCGGTTTCCAGCACAAGGCCGGCAGGAGTGCGGATGGCGACGGCCAAACCGTCAGGGATGGAGTGGTTGACAGCCAGGAATTCGACGTCGAACGGACCGAACTTGCGACGGTCGCCTTCCTTGACGGTGATCAGCTTGCCCCTGATGCGGTGCTCGTCGAGCTTGGTCTTCAGGAATGCGAGCGTCAGCTTGGCGGAGATCACGGGAATGTCGCCGCGTTTCTTGAGCAGGTACGGCACACCGCCAATGTGGTCCTCGTGGCCGTGCGTCAGCACGAGGCCCACGACGTCCTGCCATCTGCCGTCAAGGTAGGAGAAGTCAGGCAGAATCAGATCAACGCCTGGGTGGTGCTCCTCGGGAAAGAGCACCCCGCAGTCGACGATCAGCAGCTTGCCGTCGAATTCGAAGACGGTCATGTTGCGCCCGATCTCCCCCAATCCACCGAGGGCAACGATACGCATTGCACCATTCTCTAGGGCGGGCGGGGTACGGCGTGGTGTTCTTCTCATGGGTTCCAGACTTGTTGCTGTAGTGGGCGGCCGGCGGCGATGTGCCACCTTCTCGTGCGACGCATTCGGCCAAAGCTGGGCCGGTGACGCTAAAAGTTAGGGGGATTGCTCCAACCCCGATTTTACCACCGCAGCCGCACTTGAATTCCACGTGCCAAAGGAGCGCCCTGGAAGCCTCTGAACACACTCTTCAGCCGACCCAATCGGCCACCTGATCTGGTCCATCGAGGGTCCTTATGGCCGAAACAGCGGGCAACCCGCAAAACACCCGTGGAGCAACGTCGTTTTCGCGGCTTGGCCCAGCCCTGGGCGGACTCCATCATCTACGGCGTGACCAGTATCCAGCGGATCGCGGGGGCGATGACGCTGCGACTAGGGGCCCCGAAGCGTGAAGCCGGGGCCCGGATGCCCGCAGCCCACCAGATGCGCTGTGAAAGGCCCGGGACTGCGGCTCAGTACGCAGCAGCCGCTTTCCACCTAGGGGCGCGTGCCTGCCGATGTCATTGCGGCTGGTGCACGCGGAAAACGCACCGTCGATGCCCAGTTCCTCAGCCGCGACGGCAAGGTCAATGCCCTGGTGTAGTGCGTCGGCGGCCGAATTGGTGTGCGATCCGTGCCCTGTGCCGCAATGGCCGGAGGACAGGAAACCTATGCGCTTCTTGACGATTGCTTCCATGCTGGTCACAACCCGGACCACCCGCGGGCTATTCCATGCATACGCATATAGCCCGCAGGTGGTCCGCCGAGGATCAAGGTCTAGCGCTTCTTCGTGATGTGGGCGACGGGGTCGGCAGACTCGTCAGCTGCGCCCCGGGCCTTCTTCTCGGCGCGCTTGGCCTTGATGGCGTGGCCCTTGTCAATTTTCTTGTGTTCGTGGTGGTGTGGCTGTTTGTCAGGCATTGCGAACTCCTTCTCACTGCGAAACGTTGCGCACCGGGCCGGCCGGTCCAACGCGCCCCTCTTCGAACGTTACGCCCATTTCCCTGCGTTCAACAGGCTCAGGAGTCGGACCGCCACGAGTTCCACAGGGCAGCGTAGGCGCCGTCCTGCGCCAGCAGTTCAGCGTGCGAGCCCAGCTCGCAGATGCACCCCTTTTCCACCACGGCCACCCTGTCGGCGTCGTGCGCAGTCTGCAGCCTGTGCGCAATCGCCACCACAGTCCGCCTTGACAGGACAGCGCCGAGCGAGAACCCAAGGTACCTGGCTGCTTGCGGTTCGGCCAGCACCAGAAGCGGCACACCCACCAGCAGCGCCGCTGCCACGAGCGGACTGGCAAACACGGCGGCAGCCGCCGTCAGCGCAATTGTCGCAACGGATACCAAGACCTGCGGCACGCCAAAACGTACGGTGTGCGATACGGACTCCACGACGTTGGTGGTGCGCGGGACGAGGTCCCCCGTGCCTGCGTTTTCCACCGTGGACAACGGGGCGAGGTGACTTGTTCCATGAACTCCTCGCGCAGCTGGGCAAACACCTTCTCGCCCAGCACCATGCCCTCGCGCTGGGCCCAGCGGGCCAGCACCGTCTGGACAATCACGAACCCTGCCAGTCCCAGCAGGTAGCGCCCGGGTGAGCGGATATCGGGTCTTCCGGCGGGTTTGTCAGGCAACGAGCGCACAACGGCCTTTTAACAAAATTCGTGGATTGGCAGGCTTCTGACGCGATCCGCCTGCCGCAACAGTGGCTGAGCGATCGGCGCGGGCGGGGCTGCGTTATCTATCTCACAAGGATTCACCCTAACCCACACACGCCCGGCCTTCAATGCAATCCGCAGGGTTGGCAGCCGCTCGCCTAGCGGAACAGCCCGCTATAGGCGTTCAGGGCAAGCTGCCCACCCAGGTGTGCATAAAGGACGTTGCTTGAGGCCGGAATGTCCTTGTTTTTTACGAGATCGATCAAACCCGCCATGGACTTTCCTTCGTAAACGGGGTCGATGATCATCCCTTCAAGTGAGCCTGTGAGGTGGATGGCTTCCATGGTGGACTCGACGGGAATGCCGTAGTAGTCCCCGGCCCAGCCCTCCATGACGGTAATCTCGTCCTCACGCGGCTCTCGGCCCAGGCCAATCAGCTCCGCCGTGTGGCGCGCGATCCGCCCCACCTGGTCACGGGTCTTTTCAATCGTTGCCGACGCGTCAATGCCAATGACCCGACGCTGGCGGTCCTGTCCGGCGAAACCGGCAATCATGCCGGCATGGGTTGAGCCGGTGACCGTGCAGACGATGATGGTGTCAAAGAAGACACCCAGTTCCTGTTCCTGCCGCTGAACCTCGTAGGCCCAATTAGCGAAGCCCAGTCCGCCCAAGTGGTGCTCAGAGGCCCCTGCCGGGATGGGGTACGGCTTGCCGCCGGCATCTTCCACATCCTTGATGGCCTGCTCCCAGCTGCTGCGAATGCCAATGTCGAAACCGGCTTTGTCCAGACGAACATCGGCACCCATGATGCGGGAGAGCTGAATATTGCCCACACGGTCGCTGAGCGGGTCCGGCCAGTCAACCCAGTTTTCCTGCACCAACCGGGCCTTCATGCCGATCTTTGCGGCGACGGCCGCCACCTGGCGGGTGTGGTTTGACTGGTACCCACCAATGGAGACGAGGGTGTCTGCGCCTTGGGCGATGGCGTCCGGGACGATGTATTCAAGCTTGCGCGTCTTGTTGCCGCCAAAGGCGAGGCCGCTGTTCACATCCTCGCGCCTCCCAGATGCTGTGTGAGGCGGGGCAGATCGTGGACGGGGCTGGGGCCAAAGGTCAGCGGATAACGTTCGAAATCGGTGATTGCCATGGTTTTTTCCTTCAGACGTGGGGCACAATCCCGGAAGTGCGTATGCAATATATTGCATACCAATTTTGCGGGAGTGTCAATGGCTGGCGCGTTATTTCCCGCAACCGGCTGAGTCGCGGCGGGGCGGGGCCAAAACCTCTGCCGCGGCGATATATCCTATGTTGCATGCCCACTCCCCCGCCCCATGGCATCCACAAACGCTCGCTGTTGCGCGACGACGTGTACACATCCCTGCGCAACGCCATTGTTGACGGCACCTTCGCCCCGGGCGAACGGCTCAAGGATCCCGAGTTGGAATCGTGGCTGGGCGTGAGCCGGACGCCAATTCGTGAGGCGCTGCTGCGGCTGGAACGGGCCGGCCTTGTGGTTACCCAGCCCGGCCGAGCCACGATGGTTGCCCCGGTTGACACCAAATCCACCCTCGACGCCCAGGAGGTAGTGGCTGCCATGCATGAACTGGCCACACGTCTCGCGGTCCCCACACTGAACGGTGAGCAACTAGCGGCGATGACCGCTGCCAATGCCCGATTTGCCGCGTCCTTGGAGAACGACGACGTCGACGCCGCCTTGGCTGCAGATGGCGAATTCCACGCCGTGATTATCGACTCCTGCGGCAATGAGAAAATTTCGACCGTTTTAGATTCGACTCTTCCGCTACTGCTTCGCGTTGAAAGGCAGCGCTTCAGTTCTCATGCCGCACGGCATTCAGTCACCGTCCACGCCGAGATCATCAGGCTCGCGACGTCGGGGGATGCCGAAGGAGCAGCCCTTGCCAATAGGGAAAACTGGCTTTCACTGGGCACACCACCGTTGGCGCCGGAAGAACGCTAGCTGCAGCCCCAAACAGGTAGCCGCGACTGGCATGGCGCTGGGCCCACTCGTCGGCGGTTTCCTCGAGTGTGATTGCTTCAGACAGTGGTTTTTCCTTCGCATAGAGGCCTGTGCCGTACACCGCTGCTGTCCTCGCGGCACCCCGAAGCAACTTAAGATTGAGTTATGAGCGCAACACTTGTGGTGAAGGACCTCTCCGGAGGCCACGCCCACCGCACCTTATTTAGCAACCTTTCATTCACTGTCGCCCGGGGCGACGTCATCGGCGTCGTGGGCGCCAACGGTGCGGGCAAGTCAACGCTGCTGCGGCTGCTGGCAGGGGCCGACAAGCCCCAGGCCGGCAGCGTCAGCACGGCACCCCAGGACGCCTTCGTCGGGTGGTTGCCACAGGAACATGAACGCTTTGAGGGTGAAACCATCGCCGGCTACATTGGCCGCCGCACAGGCTGCACCGAGGCGACCGATGCCATGGAGGCATCCGCCGAGGCACTTGGCTCGGGCAATTCCGAGGACGATGACAAGTACGCCAATGCGCTTGACCGCTGGCTTGCCTGCGGTGCCGCCGATCTTGAGGACCGCATCCCGGCGACTCTGGCCGAGCTTGGCCTCGACGTTGGCCCCGAGGCCCTCATGGTGGGACTCTCCGGCGGCCAGGCTGCCAGGGTCGCCCTCGCCGCACTGCTCCTGAGCCGTTTCGACATCGTCTTGTTGGATGAACCAACCAACGACCTCGACCTGGCCGGCCTGGCACGGTTGGAGGAATTCGTGACAGGCCTGCGCGGCGGCGTCGTGCTCGTCTCGCACGACAGGGAGTTCCTTGCCCGCACCATCACCTCCGTGGTTGAACTGGACCTGGCGCAGAACAAGGTTGGCGTGTACGACGGCGGCTACGATTCCTTCCTGGAGGAGCGCGCAATCGCCAAGCGCCACGCCCGCGAGGCCTATGACGAGTTCGCAGACAAGAAGGCAGACCTTGTGGGGCGTGCCCGGGTGCAGCGTGAATGGAGCTCGCAGGGCGTGCGTAACGCCATGAAGAAGAGCCCCGACAACGACAAGATCAGGCGCAAGGCGGCCAGCGAATCCAGCGAAAAGCAGGCCCAGAAGGTGCGGCAGATGGAGTCTCGGATCGCCCGCCTCGACGAGGTTGCCGAACCCCGCAAGGAGTGGGCGCTGCAGTTCAGCATCGGCGCAGCACCACGGTCGAGCACAGTGGTTTCCACACTGAATGAAGCGCTGGTGCAACAGGGCGATTTCACGTTCGGTCCTGTTTCGGCGCAGGTCAACGCCGGCGAACGGATCGGCATCACCGGCCCCAACGGCGCCGGCAAATCAACCCTGCTCAGGCTGCTGCTTGGCCACACTCCCCCCGACAGCGGCACGGCATCCCTGGGCAGCAACGTAGCGGTGGGCGAAATTGACCAGGCCCGCAGCCAGTTCCCGGAGGACATTCCCCTGGGCGCGGCGTTTGAGTCGCTTGTCCCGGAGCTGAACCAGGCCGAGGTGCGCACGCTGCTGGCAAAGTTTGGGCTGAAGGCCGACCAGGTGACAAGCCCCGTCGACGCCCTGTCCCCCGGCGAACGAACCCGCGCGTCGTTGGCGCTGCTGCAGGCCCGTGGCGTCAACGTGCTGGTCCTGGACGAGCCGACCAACCACCTTGACCTGCCCGCCATCGAGCAATTGGAAGAAGCACTGGAGAGCTATGAGGGCACGTTGCTGCTCGTCACCCACGACCGCCGCCTGCTCGACAACGTGCGGTTGGACACCCGCTGGTCTGTCAGCCAGGGCCAGCTGAGCACCTTGTAACGCCCCTTTTTGACAAATGATCCCGTTCGCGGGTTTCGACACCGTTCTACCGGTGTCGAAACCCGCGAACGGGATCATTTGTCGATTCATCGACATCCTCGGCTGCCGCGACATGGCGCACCGCTCAGTTCTCACAGGCACCCTGGCGGCGATCACGGGCGGGGACCAGGTCGGCAGCATGTAGGGCGCCGTCCACGCCTGCGCCCTCACAAGGGCGGCATGAAGTAACTTCCTGCACAAAAAGACGCCCCGGGGCAACCCGGGGCGTCATTTTCTGCAATCTCAACTGACTAGCCGCCAACACCCGCGTAGGAGTGCAGGCCTGAGAAGTACACGTTCACAATGGTGAAATTGAAGACCACGCAGAGGTAGCCAACAATGGAGAGCCAGGCTGCCCGGGTGCCCGTCCAGCCCTTGGTGGCGCGGGCGTGCAGGTAACCGGCGTAGACAACCCAAATAACAAACGACCATACTTCCTTGGTATCCCAACCCCAGAAGCGGCCCCAGGCCTTTTCGGCCCAGATGGAACCGAACATGACCGTCACTGTCCAGCCAACAAAGGCGATGCTGTTGATTCGGTAGGACAGGTTCTCAAGGCTCAGCGCGTTCGGGACCAGGCGCATGACGGGGAACTTGTCCGCCTTGCCGGAGGAGATCGACGCTTCGCGCTTGGATTGGAAGAGCTGCAGGACGGACATGGCGAACGTCAACGTGAAAAGGGACGAGGAAATCACTGCGATGGAGACGTGGATGACAAGCCAGTAGCTCTGCAGCGCAGGAACAAGATGGCCCACGGGGGTCCAGAACGACACCGAGGCCGCCGTGATCATCACCAGCACCAGTCCGATCACAAACGTGCCAAGGAAGCGCAGGTCGCGACGGGTCAGGACCAGCAGGAACACAATGGCGACGGCGAAGCTGCCAGTGGTGCAGAATTCGTACATGTTGCCCCACGGCACGCGCGAGGCTGCCAGACCGCGGAAGAGCACTGCAAGGCCCTGCACGACGACGGCAACAACAGTCAGCGCGACGGCGACCCGGGCCACCACGCGCCGTTCCTTGCCGTAGAGCATGGAGTCTCCGGCGGTGACGCCGTCGGACCCTGCATGGGTCTTGCTGCTGGGGCGCACGCCGCGGTCCTGCGGCCCCACGCCCAGGTCCTGCCCTGCGGCCCCACGCGCACCCTGCGCGCCGACGCCGGCCAGCACGGCTTCGGCCGGCTCGACGGCAGCGGCCTTGGCCGCCTTTTCGACGGCGATTCCCCGCTTGATGGTCTGGCTAAATGTCACCAGGTCCCATGCGTAGGCGCAAAAAGCCACTGCGTAGGCCACCCCGGCCACCAGCATGAGCTGTTCGCTGAGTTGGGCAAAGCCCTCATTGATGTCTGACATTACTGGTCCTTAGCTGCAGCGCTGACGCCGTGTTCGGAGTTGTCGGTTGTTGATTGTGCCTGTCCACCATTTTGCTCTGCATCATCCATTGGCACCAGCCACTTCGCATGCAGGGCCTTTTTGATGGCCTGATATTCGCCTGCCAGGCGGTGGTCCTCGCCGCGGGCCAGCAGGCCGAACTCGACCATGGTGCGCCCGTCGGGGTGGTTGCCCGTGCGGATCCACACGCGGCGCCGGTTCAGGAACAAGGAGCCCATGAGTCCGGCAAGGGCCAGGAGTGCGAACACCAGGACGTAGCCCTGGCCGGGGTCGTGCCGGATGTCAAGGGCGGCAAATCGCTTGATGCCGTCAAAGCTGATACTGCCGTTGTTTCCTGGCAGCGTGTAGCTCTTGCCCGGGGCCAGGACGATGCCGCCGGAGGCCAGGGTGCGGGAGTTGATCTCCTTCAGCTTTGAGGTGTCCAGCGTGTAAACATTGCGCGGCACGCCGCTGTCCAGGCCGAGGTCGCCGGTGTAGGCGTTCAGGTTCAGCACCGGGTTGAACGGGTCTGGGTCGGAGCCAAAGGCCACGCCCTTGTCGTTGTACAGTGCCGTGGGCAGGAAGAAGCCCACAAACCCCAGCTGGTTGGGCTTGGCGTCGGGTACCTTGATGACCATCAGTGAGGTGTAGGCGCCATCGGTGGGGATGGTGATGACGGGACCCTGGAACGCAATGTTGCCTTTACCGTCCTTGACAGTGACGACAGGCGCGTAGCCGTTGCCCACAAGATAGACATTGGTTCCGCCAATGGAAACCGGATCGTTGACCTTCAGGGTCTTCGTTTGGGCCTCGGCACCGGGGTCGTCCTTGACTGTCAAGGTGGCGTTGAAGTCCAGGGGCTGGCCATAGTGGGCCTGCGTTGAGCGGTCGTATTTGACCACGAGCTTGTCGAGCTGCACCGAGTAGGGGCTCAGCTTGTCATCACCGAAGTTGGCGCCGGGCGTGAACGTGTCGTAGCTGGAAAGGGTGTTCACGAAGGTCTCACCCTCAACCAGGACCCGCTGGCCGCTGTACCCGAACAGGCCGCTGACGGCGACCGCCGCCAGGACACCGATCATGGCGGTGTGGAAGATGAGATTGCCGACTTCCTTGAGGAAACCAATTTCCGCACCCACCGAGGGGCGGTCGGTGTCGAGGTCGCGCACGTCGACGCGGTAGCGGCGGGACTTCAGCACGGCCGCGGCCTCGTGGACGGCGGTTTCGGCGTCAATGCCGCTGCCTGCGGGGATGGTGACTGTGCCGTATTCGGCAAGGCGGGAGAGCCGCTTGGGCGTCCGCGGCGGTGCGGAACGCATGGCGTGCCAGTGGATCTTGGCACGCGGCAGAACGCAGCCGATCAGGGAGGTGAACAGCAGCAGGTAGATGGCCGCAAACCACGGCGAGGAGTATACATCGAAGAGCTTGAACCAGTCCATGATGGGCCCCGACACCGGGTTGTCCTTCAGATACTGGGTGACTTGCGACGGCGCAGAGGGCCGCTGCGGGAACAGGGACCCAGGCACGGCAGCCACAGCCAACAACAGGAGCAGGAACAAGGCCGTGCGCATGCTTGTCAGCTGCCGCCAAGCCCAGCGAAGCATGCCCACAAAGCCCAGCTGCGGCAGCACCACTTCATGACCGGCGGGCTTTTGCGCCGTGCCCTTGGGTTCTTTCACCACTGTCTCTTTCATTAGATTGGCAACCTCACTTCATTGGCAAACCAAAACTGGAGTTCGCTGATCCAGGTGCCCCACAGTCCGGACACCATCAACAAGCCCAAAACAATTAACATGCCGCCGCCAAAGTACTGCAGTCCGCGGCGGTGCTTCCTGAAGAACGCCATGGCCCCCAGGCCCTTGCGTGCCCCGAGGGCAATGAACAGGAATGGCAGGCCTAGGCCAAGGCAGTAAATGAACGTCAAGAAGGCGCCCTTGGCTGCATTCGGGCCGTCGGAAAACGCCAGCAGCTGTACGGCGCTGAAGGTCGGCCCGATGCACGGCGCCCAGCCCAAACCAAAGGTCAGCCCCAAGATGGGGGCGCCCCACAGCCCGGCCGGCGGCTTCGCATGGATCTTCGCCTCGCCTTGGAACCAGCTCATGCCGCCAAGGAAAACGACGCCCATGAAGACCACCACGAGGCCAAGCACCCGGGTGACCCATGCGGCGTCGGGCCCCATCAGCCAGGCACCGAGCTGGCCGAACACGGCACCGATGAGCATGAAGACTACGGAGAATCCCAGCACGAACAGTCCAATCCCGGCAACCATCCGGCCGCGGCGCTGCTCCTGCAGGTCGGCGCCGCTGAGCCCCGTTACGTAGCCCAAATACCCCGGCACGAGCGGAAGCACGCACGGCGACAGGAAGGAGACAAGCCCGGCCAGCAGGGCAACGGGGATCGCCAGCAGCATTGAGCCGCTGAGCACTGTTTGGGCGAAGGGATTGTTCACGGGTGGCGGGCTGCTAGTTTTCTGCCAGCGCGGAGGTGATCAGGGCCTTCAGCGTGCCCTTGTCGGCAACGCCGAGGATGCGTGCGGAGACGCGGCCCTTCTTGTCCAGAACCAAGGTGGTGGGAACTGCGGCGGGGGGCACGAACTTGGTCAACGCCAGCAGCACGCCGCCGTCCTTGTCCGCGATACTGGGGTATGTCAAGCCAAAATTGCGCTCGAAGGCTTCGGCCGTGGCTTTTTCATCCCGCACGTTGACACCCAGGAACTCCACGCCTTTGGGGCTGAATTCGGTGTTGAGGGCTTGCATGTCCGGCGCCTCCAAACGGCACGGGGCGCACGCCGCGTACCAGAAATTCATGACGGTGACCTGGCCGGGGAACGTCGCCGCGTCGACTTTTTTGCCGTCGAAAAAGGTGGCCGTGAACTCCACGGCGTCCTTGCGGTCGCCCGCCCCGTACTCAGTCACCGAGCCGTCGCCTGCGATGTAGTTCTTGTTGTCCCCGGCGCTTGCCTGCTTCGCCAGGGGGTCGTTGCTGGTGCATGCGGCCAGGGCCACCGTCAGCGCGGCGCCGCCGGCGGCAAAAAGCGATCTACGGCTCATCGAGGAAGTCACGACGCAAATCTTTCATTTCGTGTGGAAGCCAAGGTGCAGACGCAGAAATGGCATTGTGTTCTACGCTACGTCGAAAAGCTGACTGTCAGCTGTGTGCCGGCGGCATCAGGCGCCGGGGGTGGTTGCGGCGCCGGGAAGAAGCGCTGCAGCGGGTTCGCTGTACGCAACATTGACAATGTTCTCGCCGTCGAAGGTGAGTGAGGTCAGCGAGGCGAGTGTGCACTCGCGGTTGCGGGGGTCGTGCCACAGCCGCTTGCCCTCGGCGCTGCGCCGGGTGGCCCAGATGGGCAGCTGGTGGCTGACCATGATGGCCTGCGCGCCGTCGCCGCCAATCTCGAAGGCACGACGGCGGGCATCGCGCGCCGCTTCAAGCATGCGGTCGGCCTGGGCCGCGTAGGCCTCGCCCCAGGAGGGACGCATCGGGTTCACGAAGTAGCGCCAATGCCTGGGCTTGAGCAGCTCAGCCTTGTTGACCTTCATGCCCTCGAAGTGGTTCTCCGCCTCGATGATGCGCGGATCGGTCACGATCTCCAGGCCCAGGGCCGCGGCCGTGGGCTGCGCCGTTTCCTGTGCCCGGGTCAAAGGTGAGGCCACGAGGTAAACCGGGGCAGCGCCGTCGTTCTTCAGGGCGGCGAAATGCTCGGCAACCATGTGGGCCATGGCAAGGCCGCGCTCTGAAAGGTGAAACTCGGGGAGCCGGCCGTAGAGCACGCCTTCGGGATTAAATACCTCACCGTGGCGCAAAAGATGAACTGTTACTCGGGACATGCCTCCCAGTTTCTCAAAGTTAGTGAACAAGGGGTTAATCCGGGGGACAAAAAGTTTTTGGCCACACGGGAATATTAGATACAAACGCATGCTTATACCTTTCGAAGGGCACCCACCACGGATGCGCTGCGGCTTGAAATCCATTCTTCCCAAGGAGACACCCCATGTCAGTAACAACCATTGAATCCACAGACCTCACACAAGGCACCTGGAACCTTGACGGCTCACACAGCACGGTTGGCTTCATGGTCCGCCACGCCGGAATCTCCAAGGTCCGCGGCCAGTTCACCGAAATGGAAGGCTCCTTGACGCTCGGCGAGACCCTCGCCGAAACCGCCGTCACGGCCACCATCGCCGCCGCAAGCTTCAACTCAGGCGACGCCAACCGCGACGCCCACGTCCGCGGCGCCGATTTCTTCGACGTCGAGGTCTTCCCCACCCTGACGTTCGTCTCCACTTCCGTTTCAGGCGATGAAGAAGAGTTCGAAATGACCGGCGAGCTGACCATTCGCGGCATCACCAAGACAGTGACCTTCAAGGGCGAGTTCGGCGGCGTGGCGGTAGACGCTTTCGGCGCCACCCGCGCAGGTTTCGAAGCCAAGACCGTCATCAGCCGCAAGGACTTCGGTCTGACCTGGAACGCAGCACTTGAAGCCGGCGGCGTGCTGGTTTCGGACAAGGTGACCATCACCCTCGAAGTTGCTTTCGTGAAGGCTGCATAAGCACCTGGTTCGAGCCCCGGCCCAGCGCTGGGGCGCCCCTGGTCCAGGGGATCTTGATGCCGGTCCGCCACGACGGCGGGCCGGCATTTTGCTACTTACTAGTACACCTATGCAGGGGATCACCCCAAGACTATGGTTCTTGCTATGAGCACACCGAATGAGTTTCCAGGTCCTGAGCAGCCAGGCTCGCAACCACCACCCCCCGGTTATGGTTCTCAGCCCCCGCCACATGCTCCGCAAGCACCCGCACCCGGGTACCAGCAACCGGGCGGCGCCTACAAGTTTAAGATGCCCAAGGACATGCCGCACTCGGTGCAGGACGTCATGCCTGCCGGCGGCTTCTCAAACATGTTCAAGATGGACGGCCTGCCACAACTGCTTAAAATCTCCTACATCATCTGGCTGGTGACGGCAGCCCTCTGGCTGATCTCCACCTTCTTCACCTTCATCGGATCCCTTTTCCTGCTGGCCGCGACGTATTTCACGGGCGACGCCATCAAGGGAATCGTGCTGTCCATCATTTCGGTGGTGCTGATTGCCGCTTTGCTCGTGTGCGCCATGAAACTCAAGGAAGGAATGCAGTGGGCCCGGCTGGCACTGTCGGCCATCGTGGTTGTGGGCATTATCTTCTTGTTCCTCGGCGCCGGAGGCGGCGGTTTGCTAGGGATTGTGGCAGCCGTGCTGATGTGGCTGCCCGAATCAAACGCATGGTTCAATTCCCGGGCCGGTGCGTAGTGCACTGAGTCCGGCATTGGTCCGGAACAAGTAGTGGGGCCCGGAGAGGTCGCGTAGGGTTTGTTACAACCCGCCGCGGCCTTCTCTTTACGTCTGGATTCATGCGGCACGATCACCTGGCCGGCCCCGTTGGCCAGGTACCTGGCACCATTGCCCGGCAACATTGAAAGAGCAGCTGTCATGACCACCCCCGGTGAAGAACCCCAAGAGCAGCCCACCCCCCTTCCGGGAAGCTACGGTGAGATCGCCCCAGGCGTCCCCCGTTACGGCCAGTACGCACCCGAGGGGTGGGATCCGCCCCAGGACGTCAAGGACGCTCAGAATGCCAACACCCCGGCGTCGGCCCTTCCTCCCTCCCCTTCCTACCCCGGGTTCGGCGGGGCACAGGCTGGCGGCCCGGGCATGGCCGGTGCACCGCTGGAGCGGGTGGCGGCACCGAGGCAGGTGTCACTGGCAGCCCGCTTGATTCAGCTGGCGGGGGTGCTGCAGACGATTTCCGCCGTGGTGCTGCTTTTCGTGTTGTTTGTCCCGTCGGTCAAGGCCGTCATGCTTGACGCGTTTCGGACGGCCATGGCCGGCAACCCCGCCCTTGCGGAGGCCTATTCCGATCCGGCCCTGATCAATACGGCCCTGTACCTGGCCTTTGTCCTGAGCCTGGCGATGGCTGTCGTCTACTTTTGGCTGGCCTATAAGATTCGGCGCGGCGCCAATTGGGCCAGGACCACGGCCCTGGTGCTTGCCTGCCTGTCGCTCTTTTTACTGGCCCAGCCCAGCCCGCTTGCCATTGTCCAGATCGGACTGGGTGCCGTAGCCGTGCTGATGCTGTTCAGATCACCCGCGAAGGAGTTCTTCCGGGCGCACAAGGCCAACAGGGGCCAGCGGGGGCGCTGACCCACCCGCCGCTAAGCTCCGGGGCGGTCCTGTTCCAGGTTCGGCTCCTGCAGCCGCTGGGCGTGATAGGCGAGGATCTGCAGTTCGGTAGCCATGTCAACCTTGCGCAGGTTGACATGGTCGGGAACAGTCAGCGCGACGGGTGCGAAGCTCAGGATGCTGTGCACGCCGGCGGCAATAACGCGGTCGCACACGGACTGGGCAACGGAGGCAGGAAGTGCCAGGACAACCATGTTGGCCCGGGTGGACGCCACGACAGATTCAAGGTTGGCCACGTCATTGACCCGCAGCCAGCCAATTTCGCTGCCAATGATCATTTGGTCGGCGTCAAGAAGGGCCACCACGTCAAATCCGCGGGATTCGAATCCTGCGTAGCGGGCGAGCGCCCGGCCCAAGTTGCCGGCACCAACAATGGCAACCCGCCATTCGTGGGTCAGGCCGAGGGCCTGGGCAATTTTTCGGCTCAGGTTGCCCACGTCGTAGCCGACTCCTCGGGTTCCGTAAGAGCCAAGATACGAAAGGTCCTTGCGGACATTGGCGGCTCCGACGCCGGCCGATTCAGCCAGCGCCTCAGAGGAGACGCTCTCGGCGCCGTCGGCCAGCAGGGCGTTCAAGGTGCGCAGGTATAGCGTCAGCCGCGAAACGGTGGCAGGCGGCAGCTGCCGGGCCGGTTCGGCCGACGGCTCTTCCGGGGTCTGCGCAGACGTCAAGGCAACACTCACATTCTCAGATTAAAGCCACATGTGGCTGCCGAACGCATGGCCCAAAGACCCACATCCGCCTTCATCCACTGTATGACCAGACCCGGCCACAGCCAAAAGCACAGCGCGCCCGCTTGCCGCTCAGGAGGAAGCCAGGGCGCGTCTCAGGATGGTGCGCAGCCGGGCGGGATCGATGTGCCAAAAGTCGCGTTGGATGCCGTCAACAAGAACCACGGGGATTTCCTCACCGTACTGCTGCGCCAGGGCGGCGTTCCCGTCAATGCTCACCTCATGCCACGGCAGGCCAAGTCCCCCTGCAACGTCGGTGACGACGGCGCGGGCGTCATCGCACAAGTGGCAGCCTGTCTTCGTGATCAATTCAAGCAACGGCAGGGGTACCGCAGGGGCGGGTGCGGCGCCGGCATCCACGTCGGGGCCGGCCGGGACTCTCTCAGATGGTTCCATGGCAACAACGGTACTCAATGGAAACGGTTTCCCGCGCAGGGAATGCCACTCAACCTGCGTGGGCTGCGCGGTGGAAAAAACCGCCGGACCGGCTCCGCGAAATGAAAGTTTCACCACAGTTAACCCCCGGGGCAGGTGGCGGAACGGGCAGGGCGCGCAAGGATTGACTAGAATCATTTCATGCCCGACGTGACTAGCAACAGTGCCGAGGCCCCCTCGACTGCTGTGCAGCACCAAGGTGAGGCTGCTTTCTTTGACGTGGACAACACGCTGATGAAGGGTGCCAGCCTGTTCCACGTGGCCCGTAAAATGTATCAAAAACGCGCCTTCACCCTCAGGGATGCTGTTGGATTTGCCTGGAAGCAAACCAAGTTCATCATGCGCGGCGAGAACATGAGCGACGTTCATTCCGTCCAGGATTCAGCACAGCAACTGGCCGCCGGCATCAGCGCCGACTTCATCCGCCAGCTGGGCGAAGAAGTGTATGACGAGATGATCGTCTCGAAAATCTGGCCGGGCACCCGGGCCCTGACCCAGGAACACCTCAAATCCGGCCGCCAGGTGTGGCTTGTGACGGCGACCCCCGTGGAAGTTGCGGGGGTCATTGCCGAGCGGTTGAACCTGACCGGCGCCTTGGGCACCGTGGCCGAAATTGACGACGGCCTCTACACGGGCCGTCTTGTCGGCGAAATCCTGCACGGGCCCGCCAAGGGCCGGGCAGTGAGAGAATTGGCGGAAAAAGAGGGCCTGGACCTCTCACGCAGCTGGGCCTACAGCGATTCCTACAACGACATTCCGCTGCTCACCGCTGTGGGCAACCCTGTTGCGATCAACCCCGACACCAAGTTGCGCAGGCACGCACGGGACAACAACTGGCCCATCTACGACTACCGCTCCGGGCGCCGCGCAGCAACTCTTGGCCTGCAGGCGGCGACAGGTGTGGGCGTGGTGTACGGATTGTGGAAGGGCATTGCCCGGGTCAGGAAGCGCTAACTGCGCCCGGGGAAGGCAACAAAAAGCACCCGCTCACCTTGACGGTGGACGGGTGCTTTAGCGAAGAAAGAAGATTTACTTCTTGTTGCGACGCTGGTGACGCGTCTTGCGAAGCTGCTTGCGGTGCTTCTTCTTGGACATCCGCTTGCGGCGCTTCTTAACTACTGAACCCATGAAAGTTCCTCACAAACTGCATAGAACAACCTCGAGTGAGGCCGTAAACGATTAGGTCGACCGATCGCAGGAATCGGTCAAAGCCGAAAATGGATCTTTCCTAGGGTACCGCCTTTACCCTGTATGCGCCGAACCGGAGGGTCCTTGAGACTCTGTGCCATCGACCACGGCCGATCGAAGATAACTTTCGACGGCGTTTGCCGGCACCCGATAGGACCGTCCGAAACGCACCGCGGGGAGCTCACCGGCGTGCACCATGCGGTAAACGGTCATCTTGGATACCCGCATGAGTCCGGCGACTTCCTGGACAGTCAAAAAGCTCACGTCGGAGAAATTCTGCTCCTGTGTCATGCGCGTACTTTCCATTTCAATCAGGCGGCCCGCGCCAAGGGCCTTGCACCCGGCGCTTCAAGGCTAACTCTAGGGGCTGATGGGGACAATGTGAAAGTGCTTGTTGCGGCTACAGACCGGTCCTGGCACGAGTGCGCTTGGCCCACCAGCGGTCGATGATGACGGGCACTGTTGAAAACGAAAGGCGCCAGGATGGCCTGGGCTGCCGTGAAGACGGCAATAGCCCCAAGTAGTCCGCTCCCGCTCAGATGAACACCGCGCGCACAGGAAAACGAATCATTTCAGTCTCCATCCGACGCTTTTCATGCTGTGGGGCCAATAGGCCCGTGGGATTCCTGCACCGTTTTCGTGCCAGCTGCGCAACGACAGCGTAGCAAAGTGCCTATGCGGTGCGGCGGGCACGCGAGCTGCGGGCCAGGTTCGCTAAGACATCCGCCGTCACGTCCCAGTCCATGCAGGCGTCGGTGACCGACTGCCCGTAGGTCAGCTCGGCCTCGCCGGCCGCAACTTTCTCGACATCAAGGCTCTGGGCTCCGCCCACAAGGAAGCTCTCAAGCATGACGCCGGCGATCGTGTGCGCCGAGTCGTCGCCGGTTTCCAGCTGGGCACCGATTTCCAGGGCAACCTCTGCCTGACGGTGGTGGCTCTTGCCGGAGTTGGCGTGGCTGGCATCCACGATCAGGCACGGGTTGACACCAGCTCCGGCTGCCTTTGCAGATGCGTCGGCCACATCGGCGGCCTTGTAGTTCGGGCCCTTGCGTCCGCCTCGAAGAATAACGTGGGTGTCCTGGTTGCCTGCCGTGCTGACGAGTGAGGCCCGGCCGTCGCCGTCGATCCCGAGGAATGACTGCGACGCGCTGGCCGCGTTGCAGGCGTCCAAGGCAACCTGGAGGTCCCCGTCGGTGCCGTTCTTGAAACCTACCGGCATGGACAGCCCCGAGGTCAGCTGGCGGTGGATCTGGCTCTCGGTGGTGCGAGCCCCGATGGCGCCCCAGGAGATCAGGTCTGCCGTGTACTGGGGGCTGATCGGCTCGAGGAATTCGGTGCCCGTGGGCATGCCCAACTTGGCCACGCCCAGCAGAAACTTACGCGCCATTTCAAGTCCCTTGGCTACATCGTGGCTGCCGTCGAGGTTCGGATCGTTGATCAGGCCCTTCCAGCCCACGGTGGTGCGCGGCTTTTCGAAGTAGGCGCGCATGAGGATCAGCAGATCTTCTTCATGTGCCTTGGCAGCCTCCACTAGGCGGGCAGCGTATTCGAGTCCGGCCTCCGTGTCGTGGATGGAACAGGGGCCCACCACCACCAGGAGCCTGTCATCCACCCCGTCCATGATGGCCCGGACCTGGTCACGGCCACGTTCGACGACGTTCCTTGTCTGCGCATCCAGCGGCAGCTTTTTTGCCAGCTCGGCCGGTGACGGCAGTTCGGTGAACTGGCTGACGCGCAGATTTGCCGTGGTGTTGGGGGCTTCGTTGGCTGCTGTGATGCTCATGGAATTTTTTCCTTTTATTGGTGGCGGACAGCGAGCCCTCTTCGAAAGCCCGCCTGAAAATGGCGAAGGACAGAGAATAAGATTCTCTGTCCTGTTGGCTCTGAAGGAAGTTGGGTGCGTGTCAGTTAGACGCGGGCCCCTCCAGAGCCAACGAAAAATACGCATACCAACGGTTTGTCATGTCCACACCATAGCCCCGCAATTATCGAGCCAGCAAATCGGCCACGTAATGTAGCTGCCGCAGCCACTGGTGCTCTTGGCCGCCCTCATGGTTGTTGAAGCGGTAGAACTCCATTTCCTTGGCCGGCGCTTGAGGAAAGCGGCAAGTCCTGCCGGAACGGGACTTCGGGCATGACGGCTGTGACGCCGTCGAGCCTTCCGGCAGCCAATGCACTGGACAACCACAGGCAGATTTTCGCCCGGGGCGCGGTTGGCCGGCATATGCAGCCATCCCCTGATCCGGTCCCAGCCGACACCGGAATACACCACATCGAAACTGTCGATGACGCGCAACAGGTTATCAACCGGGGTGAAGGATGCTTCCGGCGGAAACTCGCGGGCGGCGACAATGCTTTCATCCCAGCAGGCATCAAAATCCTCCGGTTCAACCGTCGCCGTCGAGTGCTCGCGGAGTTGTTCAAGTAGCAGGGCAAAGGGGGCATCGCGCGGTTTCCGTTCCAGTCGGGCCCGGCGCTAAGTCCGGGAACACATGTCCGAGCCACATCCAATGGTCCCCCAACACCAAGAACGCCTACCGCAGCGGGTTGAAGTGGCGCATGCTAGCTGGCGGGGTGTTGCCTGTCAGGCCCGCGGCGACCATTTTGCCCGTGAGCGGGCCCAAAGCGATCCCCCACATGCCGTGCCCGCCAGCCACGTGCACACGTGGGGAGCGGGTGGCGCCCACCAGAGGGAAACCATCGGTGGTGCAGGGCCGGGACCCCACCCATTCCTCGGCCCGATCCTCCCAATTGATGCCTGTGAACATGGGCGAGGCTGCCTCCACGATGGCCTTGATGCGCCGCGGATCCAGCGGCGCGTCGGCATCTCGGAACTCCATCATGCCCGCCACCCGGAACCTGTCCCCCAACGGCGTACAGGCAACGCGTTGGGCTGGAAAGTAAATGGGGTGGGTTGGCATGGCCGCGGGGACAACGGTGAAACTGTAGCCGCGGCCTGCCTGCACCACCCTTTTGACGCCGAACTTGCGCGCCAGCGTCCCCAGCCAGGCACCCGTGGCGAGGACAACGGCGTCGGCCTTAATGAGGCGCCCTTCGGAACCAATCACCTCAACACCGCTGCCGGTATCGCGCACATCAAAGACGGTGAAGGCCGTGGTCAAGGTGGCGCCGCGAGTCACCACTGTCGCAGCAAGGGATGCCAGGAAGTCGGGCGGGTGGATGAAACGCTGGTCCCGAATGGCAATGCCGGCCACAACCCCGGAGCCAAGGGTGGGCTCCATATGACGAATTTCCTCCCCGCTCATCAAGGCGAAGTCCACCTGGCCTCCGGTCTCGCGGATCACGTGGAATTCCTTGACCAGGGCGTCGCGGTCCTTCAGGGAGGCGAAGCCGGTCAGGAACGGGTCGGCAAGAAGCGTCGGCTCGGCGACGGCCGGGGCGCCTGCGGCGATCTCCTGGAACGCGTCAATCCCGGAACGGCCAATCTCCGCGAACACTGCCATCGCGGCGCGCCATTTGCCCGGCGTGCAGTTGCGGGCAAAACCGAGCAGAAATTTCAACAGCGCCGGATCAGTGGAAAAAGGGATGTACAGCGGCGATGCCGGATCCAACATGGCCGTGAGCCCATAGCTGAGCACCGAAGGCTCACTCAGCGGAAGTGTCAGCGCCGGAGTCAGCCAGCCGGCATTGCCCCAGGACGCGCCGGACGCCACCTGGCCGCGGTCGACGATGGTGACCTTCACGCCCTGTTCCTGCAAGTACCAGGCAGTGGACAAGCCAATGATTCCCGCCCCAACGACCACCGCATGCCCAGGCGCCTTTGCACTGACCACGATTCACACTCCTTGAGAGTTGGCCGGCAGCTGTGTCTGCCGACGGTGGTCCCAGCGTATCCCCGATTGCCCGAACGTCCACAGACCACCCTCCCACCCCGGTGTGCGGGTGGTACGGGGTCCCCGGGTGGCTGGCCGCGACCAAGAGTCAGCTGTTATTGCAGGAACGCAACTGCCACGCCAGCGTCCAGAGGGATATGCAGGCACGTGGTGGGCTAGGGCTCAGCGCTTGTCAGCACGGCAGCGGCGTTGGCCGGGTCCTCCTGCAGGACCTCAAGTTTGTGTAGGGTTCGCTGGGCGTGGTACTGGCCCGGCTTCTCCTCGTCCACACCGTATTTCCCGAGCTCAGCTGCCAGCCGGCGCACCTGATGGGCCTGCTCGGTCTTCGTTGCCGAGTACGCGATGGTCGTGGCTCCGGCGTATACGGAGTTGGAGGAGATGGACATGATGCCCCCGCCTACGTCCGGTTCGAAGAGCACCTTGGCCGCGGCCTTGAAGAACAGGAGGGACCCTGGGCCATGACGTTGTGCTGCAGGTACCAGATGAACCATTGGCCTTGTTGTTCTGGACATCGGCAACCGCTGGCGTGCTTGTCGACTGCGGCCACGACCCAAACAGGGGAGGCACTACATCGATCCCTGACGGGCTGTCCCGCACCAATGACGTGCTGGCCTTGGGTGTCATGCAATCCCTCCCCATGTTGCTCACGCGTCGAATCACCGACGACGTGGCACCGGTGGGCTATGACGACATCGACTTTGCGGCCTCGGCAGTGGTCCCGTTGCCGTGAATGCAGCAGCGACCGTAACTCATTGGGCCCACCGCAGTGGAACTCCTAAAGGAACTGGAAAACTCAGGCATATCGGAAACCTGGCCAACTGGTTTTTGGGACGCAAAGACTTAAACACACGACGGCGCGTTGCCCACCGAGGTGGGGAACGCGCCGTCGTCCCTATTCAGGTGCTGGAGCTTCCTAGATCAGGCCCTGGGCCAGCATTGCGTCGGCAACCTTGACGAAGCCGGCGATGTTGGCGCCCACCACGTAGTTGCCCGGTGAGCCGTAGGTGTCTGCGGTCTCGGCGCAACGGTCGTGGATGCCGATCATGATCTGGTGGAGGCGCTCCTCCGTGTGCTCGAACGTCCAGGCATCACGGCTGGCGTTCTGCTGCATTTCCAGGGCCGAGGTTGCCACGCCACCGGCGTTGGCAGCCTTGCCCGGAGCGAACAGGACGCCGGCCTCCTGGAAGACGGCGATGGCACCGCTGGTGGACGGCATGTTGGCGCCTTCAGCCAGTGCAACAAGGCCGTTCTTCACCATGCGCGTTGCCGCTTCGGTGTTGATTTCGTTCTGGGTTGCGCAGGGAAGGGCCACAGCGGCATTGACATCCCACACGGAACCGCCCTCGACGTAGCTGACGGATGCGCCACGGCGAACAGCGTATTCCTTCAGGCGTCCGCGTTCCTTTTCCTTGATCTGGCGCAGCAGCGGAACGTCAATGCCGTTCTCGTCCACTATGTAGCCGGAGGAATCCGAACAGGCCACAACCTTCGCGCCCCACTGCTGGGCCTTGGCGATGGCGAAGGTTGCAACGTTGCCTGAACCGGAAACGACGACGCGCTGTCCATCAAGGGAGGTGCCGCGGGTCTTGAGCATTTCCTGGGTGAACATCACAGTTCCGAAGCCGGTGGCTTCCGGACGCACCAGCGAGCCGCCCCAACCAATGCCCTTGCCGGTCAAAACGCCGGATTCGTAGCGGTTGGTGATGCGCTTGTACTGGCCGAACAGGTAACCGATCTCACGGCCACCAACGCCGATGTCACCGGCAGGGACGTCGGTGTATTCGCCGATGTGGCGGTAAAGCTCTGTCATGAAGCTCTGGCAGAAGCGCATGACCTCGGCGTCGGACTTGCCGCGCGGGTCAAAGTCGGAACCGCCCTTGCCGCCACCGATGGGCATGCCTGTCAGTGCGTTCTTAAAGATCTGCTCGAAGCCGAGGAACTTCACAATGCCCAGGTACACGGAGGGGTGGAAGCGCAGGCCGCCCTTGTACGGGCCAAGGGCCGAGTTGAACTCAACACGGAAACCGCGGTTGATCTGCACTCGACCGGCGTCATCCATCCACGGCACGCGGAAGATGATCTGGCGCTCAGGTTCGCACAAACGCTGCAGCACGGCGGCGTCAACGAATTCTGGATGCTTATCAAGAACGGGGCCGAGGCTTTCAAAAACTTCAAGCACTGCCTGGTGGAATTCTTTTTCACCGGGGTTGCGGGCTAAAACTTGCTCCCGGATGGCTGCGAGCCTGGTATCCATGAGTCTCCTGAAGGGTCTGGGGCGCCAACGCGTGGCGCATAAGTATGCTCATTGGCAATTTTCCAAGCACCCCACCGGTTACACTAATTTTTCTCAGAAGGCGATACCATATGCAAGATCGCGCATAAGTTGTTCGATCAGCCGTGTATTTGGAGAATACTCTTAGTCTTTTCGGCGCCTAAACGTCGGCAGTGTTGGCAGATTTGCCAGCAAGTCCGCCGCCTTGTTGGCAGCCCGCCCCACACTGCGGCTGATCTGGCTTTGCACACCGCCGTCATTTTCGTTCGACTGCACAATGGCGGCCACCTCCCTCGATGGCACCGAAGTGGGCCCTGCCGTGCCCCCTGCCGGGGGTGACGCGTTGGCAGCGGGGTGCGCGGGCTGGCCGGCACCGGGTGCCTCCTTTTCGTCGGGTTTCACCGGCAATTCCTTAACCGCAGATTCCTCCATGGGGGCCGGCTTCGACGTGGCTGCCCGTGCAGTGGACGAAACTGCGGGGGCAGGCGCTGTCGGGGCGGCGACTGCAGGGTGATCCTGGATTTTGCGGACCTTTGCGTCCGGCGCCACTGAGGCAGTGGAGGCCGGAGCCACAGGGGCCGCAGTAGGCGCGGCTGCGGCTGCTCCCAATGTCTCCAGCCAGGCAGAAACAAGGCCAAGGGGGGCCGTGTTGATGCCGTAGAAACGCTTCTGTCCCTGGGCCCGCATCGTCACGACACCGGCTTCACGCAAGACCCTCAGGTGCTTGGAAACCGTCGGCTGCGAAACCCCGAGTTCGTCGACAAGCTGGCCCACGGCCTTGCTTTCCTGTGCCAGCGCTTCCAGGATGTCCCGGCGGGTACTTTCGGCAATTACCGCGAAGACTTTTTCTGCAACCATTCCACTACCCTAGCGACATATGCCAGCCGGGGCATCTTGAGATCTTCAGGATGCCCCGGCCGCGTCGGCAACCTCACCCTGCAATGGCCCCGATAGGTGGACGGGTTTGCGGCTTCCGCGATGGCTGCCTCCACAGCGTCAGACGATGGAGCGTACGTCAATGGAACTGCAACTGCGGGCTGCGTAGGCGTTGCGCCGGCCTGCGGCAATGTGCCAAGGTGTTCGCGCATGGACGTGAGGATCCACAGGGTCCGGGCAATCGCGACGGCTGCGAAAATCAGCGACAACACCCACACAACAGGGGTTTCGTTGTAGTAGTACAGCAGGGCAGGCTGGTCAACCACGAGCCGGCCAAGCCGATTCCGATGCCGATGAGCCGCCACGTCTGGCTCCTCTGCACGACCTTCAACGCAACGAGGACAAAAGCGCAGGCGTGAGCAGCCCCAAGACGACAGGAGAAACCAGGAACAAGGGACCGAAGGGAAGAATCGGGTTGCTGACGAAGAGCTGCACCACTTGAACCATCACTGTCAGGACAGCGATCGCGGCAACTGCCAGGAGTGCAAACAACGAGCGCTTGTCCCGGGCGGAGTCGACCCGGGGGTCACCCAATTCGGCCTGCCGTGGGGCCAAACGCTCCTGACCGCCACACGTAGCTCAGGCCCAGCGACAGCATGCTCAGAATCGTCACCAGCAGCACATCAATGCGACTGGCGGCGAGAACGGCAACATCCACGGAACCGGAGAACGTGGTGCGCCATGGCAGGAAAAGCGAAATGACCAGCAACGTCAGTGCGATGGCATCAGCGGCGTAGTCGCGCACGGTGATGGCAGCGAACGAGCTCCCGGCCGGCATCTGGCCGCCATGCGGTTCCCTGACTGCCTGAAACCCAGTGTACGGGTTCCCGCAGGGGAAGCTTTGGGCGACCGCACCCGGCACTCCGTTCGGAGCGCCAAATGATCCGGAGCGCTCCGGCGTGGGATAAGTCATCTCATAGCTCCTGATTTGCGGCCCTCGGGCCGCATACTTATTGACAAATTCAAAGGTCGCGCCGCTGCCGGTGCCACGTGATGGGCCACCGCTGCAATCCCCAGACCCCGATCCTGCACCGAAACTCCCGCATAGTAACCAATTGAAGAAATGGACCGCCGCCGGTCCGGCCCCATCGGGGTGGCAGTTTCTGGGTTGGCAGGGCTCAGTCGAACCAGGGATCAAGGCCGTACAGGGGGAACACGGCCTTCCGCGTGGCCATCACCGTCCGGTCAAGGGCGTCCGAAGGGTTGTAGCCCACCTCCCACGAACGCCACCAGGTATCGGCGTCCTCGCCCATGAGCAGGGGCGCAACCCTGCCGTATTTCTCCGCCACGTGCGCTCGCCACGTTTCCGGGACGGCCGTGCGCAGCGGCACTGGCTTCCCGGCCGCAATCGCCATGAGATGGCTCCACACCCGTGGCACCACGCTGACAACGTTGTATCCGCCGCCACCCACGGCAATCCAACGCCCCTCGCACACCTTCTCGGCAAGCGCCGCGATGCTCAGCGCGGCCTCACGTTGCCCGTCAACGGAGGTGTTCAGGTGCGTCAGATGGTCATCGCGGTGCGAGTCGCAGCCGTGCTGGCTGACAATGACGTCAGGGCCGAAGGCTGCCACCAGTTGGGGCACGACGGCGTGGAAGGCCCTGAGCCAACCTGCATCGGAGGTGCCGGCCGGCAAGGCGACGTTGACTGCGCAGCCTTCCGCGTTCGGCCCGCCGATGTCGTTGGCGAACCCCGTGCCGGGGAATAGCGTCATCCCTGATTCATGCAGGGAGATGGTCAGGACCCGGGAGTCCTCCCAAAAGACCCGCTCGGTGCCATCCCCGTGGTGCGCGTCAATGTCGATATATGCGACCCTTGACACACCCGAATCCAGCAGTCTCATGATGGCCAGGGCGGGGTCGTTGTAGATGCAAAAGCCGCTGGCCTTTTCCGGAAGGGCATGGTGCATGCCCCCGCCAAAGTTCACCGCCCGCTGCACGGACCCGCCAAGTACGGCGTCGGCTGCCAGCAGGGACCCTCCGGCGAGCCGCGCACTGGCCTCATGCATGCCGGCAAACGCGGGGTCGTCCTCGGTGCCCAGGCCGTGGGCGTGGTCGGAAAGGGTTGGGTCCTCCCCCACCCGGCGCACGGCGGCGATGTACTCGCGCGTGTGCACCGTGGCCAGTTCGTCGTCGGAGGCCACATAGGCGGGAATCACCTCGACCTGCGGCAGCTCGAAGATGCCCAGCTCCCGCGCCAATGCTGCGGTGAGGTCAAGGCGCAGGGGCGACATGGGGTGGTTGGGACCAAAATTGTACGCAGACATGGCCGCATCGCAGACTATGCTTGTCGGGACGGCTGCTGGCCCGGAGCTGGCAAAGGATGACATCCATCACAGGCTATCGAAGTCCGGCCACATTTGCCGTATTCGCGGCTTCGCAACAATTCATGGCAGGAGGGGCGGCACACCGTTGAGCACTAATTCAACCCTTCACCAGTGGCTCCCGCACTGGCCGTTGAGAGTTTTCGTCAGTGTCCGCGACTTCGTCGACAGGGTGGCCAACAGTTCACCGGCGCGGCTGGCACTGATCGTCTTCGCCCTCGTCATTCTCGCGTTCACCCTGACCTTGTGCCTTCCTGTGGCGTCCCGCGACGGACAAGCCACGGCCTTCCACGACGCCCTGTTCACGGCGGCGTCGGCCGTCTGCGTGACAGGCCTGACAACAGTTTCAACAGCCTTGCACTGGTCATTTTTTGGCCAGCTCGTGATCCTGATCGGCATCTTCGTTGGCGGCCTGGGCATCCTGACCCTTGCCTCGTTGATGTCCCTGATGGTCAGCAAGCGGCTCGGCGTGCGCGGAAAGCTCATTGCCCAGGAAGCCATGAACGCCGGACGCCTGGGCGAGGTCGGCACGCTGCTGCGCATTGTCATCAGCACCTCCGTTGCCATCGAAGTCATCCTGGCCTTGGCCCTGGCCCCGCGGTTTTTGATCCTCGGCGAGTCACTGCCCCAAGCCATCTGGCACGCCACTTTTTATTCCATCTCGGCCTTCAACAACGCAGGATTCACCCCTCACTCCGACGGCGTTGTGCCCTACGAGGCGGACCTGTGGATACTTGTCCCGCTCATGATCGGCGGCTTCATCGGAAGCCTCGGCTTCCCGGTGCTCATGGTCCTGCTGGCCACAGGCTTCCGTTTCAAGAAATGGACACTCCACGCAAAACTGACCATTCAGGTCTCACTGATGCTGCTTGTCTCGGGCGCCATCCTCTGGGGCGCCATGGAGTGGGACAACCCCGCCACCATGGGCGGCATGAGCGTTGGCGACAAGATCACACACTCCATTTTTGCCTCCATCATGACCCGTTCCCTGGGCTTCAACCTTGTGGACATGGACTCCTTGAACTCCTCCACCATGCTGCTCACCGACGCCCTGATGTTTGTGGGCGGTGGCTCCGCCTCAACGGCCGGCGGCATCAAGGTCACCACTTTGGCGGTGATGTTCCTGGCCATTGTTGCCGAGGCCCGCGGTGACAACGACGTAAAAATATACGGACGCACAATCCCCCAGGGCACTATGCGCGTGGCCATCTCGGTCATCATGATGGGGGCCACCTTCGTCATGATCGCCTGCGGGCTGCTGCTGGCCATCTCGGGGCAAAGCCTGGACCGGGTCCTGTTCGAGACAATCTCGGCCTTTGCCACCGTGGGGCTGAGCACGGGGCTCAGTGCCGAGCTGCCGCCGTCGGGCAAGTACATCCTGACGGCCATGATGTTCTTTGGCCGCGTCGGATCCATCACCCTTGCTGCGGCCCTGGCCCTGCGCCAGCGCCGACAGCTGTTCCACTACCCGGAAGAGAGGCCCATCATTGGCTGACAAAACAGGCCCAAACGACCGTCCCCCGCACAACGCCCCTGTCCTGGTCATCGGGCTGGGTCGCTTCGGAGCCGCTACGGCCCACCAGCTGGTCAAGCAGGGCCGGGAGGTCCTCGCGATCGAGCGTGACCCGGTCTTGGTGCAGAAGTGGGCCGGCGTACTCACCCACGTGGTCGAGGCCGACGCCACCAACATTGACGCGCTGCGCCAGCTGGGGGCACAGGACTTCAGCTCCGCCGTCGTCGGTGTGGGAACGTCCATCGAATCCAGCGTGCTCATCACCGTGAACCTGGTTGATCTGGGCATCGCGCACCTGTGGGTCAAGGCCATCACGCAGTCCCACGGCAAGATCCTGACCCGCATCGGCGCCAACCACGTCATCTACCCCGAGGCCGACGCCGGTGTCCGCGCCGCTCACCTGGTGGGGGGGCGCATGCTTGACTTCATCGAGTTCGACGACGATTTCGCGATCGTGAAGATGTACCCGCCGAAGGAAACCCAGGGGTTCACGCTTGAGGAATCCAAGGTGCGCTCCAAGTACGGCGTGACGGTGGTCGGGGTGAAATCGCCGGGCGAAGATTTCACCTATGCGCAGCCGAGCACCAAGGTTTCAAGCCGCGACATGCTCATTGTCTCCGGCTACGTTGACCTGTTGGAGCGCTTCGCCGCGCGCCCCTGACCTCACGTTTATGAGTTGTGCGGCGTCTACAGGGCAGGAGGTAATTTGATGGTCAGGCACATGGATATTGGCTCGCCCCTTGGACTGCTGACGCTGGTGGAGAACGACGCCGGACTGCAGGCCGTGTACATGACCGAACACACGCGGCGGCCGGCTTTGGCGACATTGGGGCAGCTTGTTACTGACTCCCCTGTTCTGTCCGCCGCAGCCGACCAGCTGGGCGAGTATTTTGCCGGCGCAAGGCGGGAGTTTTCACTTCCACTGGCGCCCCTCGGCAGCCCGTTCCAGCACCGGGTCTGGGCAGCGCTGGCTGAAATTCCCTACGGCGAATTGCGCACGTACGGCCAGCTGGCAGCCGGGTTGGGCGACAAGTCGATGGCTCAGGCAGTGGGTTCAGCCAACGGCCGGAACCCGATCAGCATCATCGTCCCCTGCCACAGGGTGGTCGGCGCTGACGGGTCGCTCGTGGGCTACGCAGGCGGGCTTGACTGTAAGGAATACCTGCTGGAGCTGGAAAACACCTCCCGGGTCCACACCGAGGCGCTGTTCTAAGTGAGCAGGACCGACGGTGCATCGTCTCCGTTGCCGCCCTTTGAGGTCCTCGTCTCCACCCACGGCGCCACGGTGCTGCGTGTCTGCCGGGTCCTGGTGGGCGCAGGCGACGCCGACGACCTCTGGCAGGAGACGTTTCTCGCGGCCCTGCGGGCCTATCCGACGGCAGCAGAGGTCCTAAATTGGCAGGCCTGGCTTGTCACGATAGCCCGCAACAAGGCTGTGGACCATCACAGGAAGACCCTCAGGCTCCCCATCCCGGCGAGCGGTTCAGGGGTGTCGGATGAATCCGACGGGATCTTTTCGGCCCGTGCGCGCATAGGCGAGGCCGGGCAGGGTGGCGGTGACGGCGTCGTACGTTCCGTTGAAGCCCGTGGCGAGGCAGCCATTGTATGGGCGGCGTTGGGAAAATTGCCGCCCGCCCAGCGTGAGGCGGTGGTCTTTCACCACCTTGCAGGCTTGCGGTACGCGGAGGTGGGCCGACTGCTGGGAAAGTCGCCGGAGGCCGCGCGCAGGGCCGCGTCCGAAGGTATGAAGTCGCTGCGCCGTGAACTGGCGCACGTTGAGAGGGATTTTGGCCATGACTGACTATGAGTTTCCGGCAGAATTATTGGCCGCGCAAGAAGTCCGGGATGCGGATTTGGAGCGTCTTGGCGCCTCCTTGCGTCTTGCCGCGGCGGCGGAAGGGCTGGTGGACGTTGCCTATCGGGTGGTGGATTCCCCCGTGGGGCCGCTGCTCCTGGCCGGAACAGGGCTGGGCCTGGTGCGTGTGGCGTTTGCCCGCGAGGGACATGAAGCGGTGTTGGAACAGCTCTCCAAAGCCGTGAGCCCGCGCATCCTCGCGGCACCTGCCCGGCTGGATCTGGCGGCCCGGGAAATGGACGAATACTTTTCCGGCCGTCGCCACAGCTTTGACCTGGACCTGGATTTCAGGCTGGCCAGCGGGTTCCGCCGCGAGGTCCTGGCCCATCTGCCCGAGATTGGGTACGGCCACACGGCCAGCTATGCCGCCGTGGCAGCCATGACGTCCAGCCCGCGGGCCGTGCGGGCTGTGGGAACTGCGTGTGCACGCAATCCCCTGCCGCTGGTGGTCCCCTGCCACAGGGTGATCCGCTCGGATGGCAGCCAGGGAGCCTATCTGGGCGGCACGGAGGCAAAATCGGTGCTCCTGGCCCTCGAAGCAGGGCAATGACCCCCTCTCTCGGCATCCATGACGTCGAAACGGACATCCGCTGTGGATATATCAGCAGCGGATGTCCGTTTCGCAGTCCTCGGGCCCGAATTCAGGTGGATTTCCGGGCACTGACCTGCGGCAGACCCGCGCCGCGCAGCAGCTGAACCAGTCGTTGGGGATTTTTCAGGTCCTTCCATTCCCACCGAACCACGTTGTAGCCGAGTGCACGGAGCCGGTTCTCGCGGTTTTTTTCCTCAATCACCACTTGAGCAGGCGTCCTGCCGTTGAGGTAGCGCTGGGCGGAGTACTTTTCGTGGCCGTCAAATTCACCAAGCGTCTTGAACTCCTCCCAGTCGAAGTCGGGAAATCCAATCCGCCCCAATCCGTCCCGGAACTCCGCCTGAAGGACGGGCGTGGGGAAGCCGTTTTGGATCATGATGGCCCTGCTCCAGGATTCGCCCGCCGATTCGGACCTGCCATCCGCGACTCCAAGAACCCTGCGTGCACGGTTCCGCTGCGTTGCATTGGGCAGCATGGTGATGGCTTCTTCCACGTTTCCAGCTGTGAAAGCCAGCTGCACGCCGGCCGGGGATCCGGGAAGGATCTGCTGTGCCAGCAACTTGTCCATGGCCGGCAGGGAATGAATCAATGGCAGGTGAACGGCCAGATCCCTGGCCGTTTGCACCGGCGGTGTCAGCAGCAATCCAAACATTTCCCACGGTTCCGGGTCACCGGCGATCGCCTGCGAGCGTTGGACCCCGTTGCCGCTGCGCCCGCCGTCCTGACCTGGACGCACGAGCGTGTGTACTCTCGGGGACGCGGACGTCAACGGCAGGCCCATGATCTGTGCCGCAGATTCACGGGCAAAAACCGGACTTCGGACAGCCAGCTCGTGCACTGCCTGTATCCGCATGCGGTATTTGTGCCAGGGCGGCAGCGCCTCCCACTCCTCGCTGCGCAGGTACAGTCCGTGGCGAATCCGGACCAGTTCACCGGTTGCGGCAAGTCTGGAGAGCTGACGAGACCCGTTTTCACTGACGAACTTGCTCGGGGCAGTGATGAACGGAAGCAGTTGGAAGGTGTTCATCACTCCATGGTGCGACCAACCATCAATCCTGCCTGCGCTGCCACCACCAAATGTGGACACTGCGGCGCGCTTTTGCGTCTGTGGAGGAGCCTGGTCCGGGAATCCACCTGAATTCGGCCGCCAGGACTGCGAAACGGTCATCCGCTGTTGATATATCACCAGCGGATGACCGTTTCGACATCCCGACGCGTTTGCCTGCTACTTGGCGGAGAGCTCCGCCGTGATCGCGGCGGCACGAGCGGCGGCGGCCTGTGCACCGGCAAGGATGATTCCTGGCAGCCCTGCCCTGTCAAAGCTGGCAATGGCCTGCTCGGTGGTGCCGTTGGGGCTTGTGACCGCTCGTCGCAATTCGGTTGCATTGGCTCCGGGTTCGGCCAGCATCATGCCCGCCCCGGCGACGGTTTCACGCGCAAGAACTTGGGCGATGTGCGGCGACAGACCAAAGTCCTCGGCGGCCGCAGCCATGGCCTCGGCAAGGTAAAACGCGTAGGCCGGGCCCGAGCCGCTGATGGCCGAAACCGCGTCCTGCTGGTCTTCAGGGACGTCCAGGACCACGCCTGACCCGTCAAACACCTCATGGGCGGCCGCCAGGTGGTGTTCGTCAACGCTTGACCCTCCGGACAGGGCGACGACGCCGCGGCCAACCTTCAGCGGTGTGTTCGGCATGGAGCGCACCACTGGCTGCCCCGGGCGCAGCGCACCTTCCAGCTGTTCCAGTGAGACAGCTGCCGCAACGCTGATGACCACTGCGCCGGGATCAAGCGAGTCGGCAATTTCGCGGCACAAGTCAATGGTTCCCACGGGCTTCACGCCGAGGATCACCACGCCTGCACCCTCGACCGCCAGGGAGTTGGCCCCGGCTTCCTCGTTCGAGGCAAGGGCGGTGACACCATGAATGGTGGCAAGTTCATTGGCCCGTTCCGGGCGGCGCACAGTGACCACAACCGACTGTGGCGGCACCCCGGCGGCCAGCATGCCACCCAGGATGGCTTCACCCATTGAACCGCAGCCAAGAAACACAATCTTCTTCATCATTCCTCCATCTTTATTTGCGGCGGCACTGCATGCAACCGGGCAGCCGCTTCAAGACCCGGAATCACAAACTTTTGGCCACTAAAATCACTTAATGGCAAACGCACAGGTGGCGCCCCGGCTATTCTCAAACGCCGGCCGTAATCTTTTAAATACCTCATAAGGGTGCGAGTGATGATCGGACTGGCCTTGTCCTGAAGGCCAGTCAAATCGCCGGAGATCTCGCCAGTGATTCCCCCCATCCACTGGTGAAAAAATCTCCGGCGATTTCACTTTAAGGCCAATTTTCGTACAGGCTGAACCGGCCCGGCGTCTTCCGGCTACGCGACGCTCTGGCCCAGGTGTACGCGGGCAAACTCCAACGTTTCAGCCAGCCATTCCTCGCGCTGCCCGGCACCCTTGGCCTTGCGCGTGGAGATTTCGGCGACCACTGCGCCGTCGAACCCGTTGTGGGCAATGTGCTGGAGCACCTCGACACACTCCTGCGTGCCGTGGCCCGGAATGAGGTGCTGGTCCTTGGTCGACGGCGAAATGCCGTCGGTGAGGTGAACATGCCGCAGCCTGTCACCCAAGGCCCGCACGGCATCCAGGCTTGAGGCGTCGGCGGTTGCCGCGTGCGAGAAGTCCCAGGTGACGTCGCGGTAGTCCTGAAAAACCGGGTCCCAGTGTGGCAGGTAGGCCAGGGCCTCGCGCCCACGGACACGCCACGGGTACATGTTTTCCACGGCAATGCGAATGCCGAAGGCGTCTGCGATGTCCCGTACGCCATGGGAAAACGTTTCGGCGTAGTCGTTCTGCCAACGGAACGGCGGGTGCGCAACCACCACTTCGGCGCCCACATCCACAGCCATCTGCGCTGATTTCTGGATTTTGTTCCAGGCATTGCCCCACACCTGCTGCGTCAGCAAAAGCGTGGGTGCGTGGATGGCGAGAATGGGTTGGTCGTAGCGTTCAGCCAGACGGTTCAGTGCCGACGCATTCTGGCTGTCGCCGTTGTGTGTCACGAGCACCTCGACGCCGTCGTACCCGAGATCGGCCGCCACGGCGAAGCCGTCGTGCACCGACAGGGGATAAACCGAGGCCGTGGACAGCGCCACGGGGATGTGCCTGCGCGGTCCTGCAGGCATATCCGGGGTCGCGTCAGGGGAATTCGTGGGTTCCTGCATCATTTTTGCCTACTTCTTTTCCGAATTGCTGAGCTTGCCTACGTGCGCGGGTGGATCCAGCGGGCCGTCAAAAACCAGCTGGTCCAGGCGCCGCAGGATCAATCCCTCCCGCAGTGCCCAGGGGCTGATTTGCATGCTTGTCACCTTGAACATCTCAAGCGCGCTCTGCGCCACCAGCGCGCCGGCGAGCACCTGCTGGGCCCGCGCGGCCGAAACACCGGGCAGGAACAGCCTATCGGCGGACGACATGGCAGACAGCCGCTGGGACCACAGCCCCAGGTCGCTCAGGTGCAGTTCGCGTCGCACATACGGTCCCATGGACGACGGCGCTGCTCCCGTGATGCGCGCCAGCGCCCGGAAGGTCTTGGATGAGCCGGTGACGATGTTCGGGGCGCCAAGTTCCCGGGTTGCGGCAATGGGTTCCCGAAGGGTGTCCTTGATGTACTTGCGCAGGAATTTGATGCTCTTGGCCGTGGGCGGGTCCTCGGCCAGCCATTCGCGGGTCAGGCGTCCGGCCCCCAAGGGCACCGAATGCGCCAGGTCGGGCAGTTCGTTGCTCCCCTGGGAAATTTCAAAGGATCCACCGCCGATGTCAAGGTTCAAGATGGTGCCGGCGCCCCAGCCATGCCAGCGCCGCACCGCGAAGAACGTCATGGCCGATTCCTCTTCGCCCGTGAGTTCGGTCAACCTGATGGTTGTTTCATGCTGCACCCGGTCGAGCACGGCCGCGCCGTTGGTGGATTCCCGGATCGCGGAGGTGCAAAATGCCAGGAGGTCCTTGGCCTTGTGCTTGGCTGCAAACTCCCACGCCTCGAGAATGAACTCAATCAGCTCGTGCTGGCCCTCGTCGGTGATGTTCCCTTCGTCATCGAGGTACTTCACCAGGCTCAGCGGGCGCTTGTGGGAGGCGTATGGCACGGGGTTCGCCCCTGGGCGCGCATCAACCAGCAGCAGGTGGACTGTATTTGAGCCAATGTCGAGCACGCCTAATCTCATAATCCCATTATTGACCCTCGACAGCCCTTAGATGTGACAGGCCGTCCGGTGGCGAAGCATATGGCGTTGCTTCGACACCGGACGGCCTTTGTTGGCGGCTGGTTGCGCTACCGGTTGTTACTTGTGCAGACCTGCCCGACGGCGGTTGCCAAGGACGATCCCGGCGCCCACCAGTGCCATCAACAGTGCTGCACCCCACAGTGATGTGGTGTTGGCACCTGTATGGGCCAGGCCATCGCCGTCCTGCTGCACGGCTTGGCTGGGCAGGACGGTGAAGGAAGCCTCAACCGACCGGCCGGACAGTTCGCCGGTGAGGGTGACAATGTGCTGGCCCAGGTCAAAGCTGGCCGGAACTGTCCAGGTGAAGGAGACGTTTCCACTGGCATCCGCAACGGAAGTCCCCAGGTCCACGGGGGTGCTGTGAACGGTGCCTGTGACCTGTTCCCCGGGCTGGAATCCCGAACCGGTCAACGTCACCGACTGGCCCTGGCGAACGTCCTTGGCCACGACTGCGGCGGCCGGGTTCGTGGTCGTGGCAGTGGCCGCGGGAGTGGTCCCGGCTGGGGTGGTTGCTGCCGTGGTGCCGGCAGGAGCCGACGTCTCAGGGTCGGTTTCAGTCGGGGCGGTCGTCGCCGGGGCAGACGCCGTCGTCGTCGCCGGGGCAGGCGCCGTCGTCGTCGCCGGAGCGGTCGTCGCCGGGGCCGTCGGTGCAGGCGCCGTCGTTGTCGCCGGTGCGGTCGTCGCCTGTGCGGTCGTCGCCGGGGCAGACGCCGTCGTTGTCGCCGGAGCCGTCGTTGCAGGCGCCGTCGTCGTCGCCGGGGCAGACGTCGCCGGAGCCGTCGTCGCCGGAGCCGTCGTCGCCGGAGCCGTCGTTGCAGGCGCCGTCGTTGCAGGCGCCGTCGTTGCAGGCGCCGTTGGAATCAGAGCTGGGTCAACTGCGTCTACAGTCAGCTCTGCCAAGGTGGTCCACGGCTTGTTCGCCTGTTCGGAAAGTGCCTTCAGGGTGAGGTAGCGGCCAACCGCTGGCGTTTCAAGGGCCACAATCTGCAGGCTGGCGAGGTTAGGGAAGGCGCCCTGGGCAACTTTGCTTCCCACACTTCCTGCAGTGTTGCTGACGTAGAGCTCGTAGTCCTTGATCCGGCCGTTAGCAGCACCGGTGGAAGTGCCCTGGCGAGGAAGTGCATTGACGGCGCAGATGCTCATCTCCTTGCCCAAGTCCACCGTAATGGTGTGCGGCAAGGGCGCGTCGGAGGGGGTCCATGCTGTTCCCCAGAATGTGTTGGGATCCCCGTCGATGGCATTAGAGCCCGGAGTGATTTCTCCTCCGCCGTTGTTGAAGCTGTCCACAGTTGCACCGACTGGGCGCACCGGGGCAGCAGAGCAGCTCAACAGTCCGGTGGTGGTTGCAGCACTTGTCCGTGATTCGTCCCCCGCTGTGTAAGCGGTGGATGCCGTGACGGCGAAGTTTCCGTAGGACGCGCCGGCAGCCGGCGTGAGTGTAAAGCTGGCTGTCTTGGCTGTTCCCGCCGCGACATCACCCACTGTGATGGAGGATGGTGAAACACCCCAACCTGCCGGAACCGAGGGGGTGACCACGGCGCCAGTGATGATGCTCGTCGTGCGGTTGTCAACATTCACCGTGAGGGAAGCCGGGGTGCCGGCCACTGCGCGGGCGGGACCGGTGACACTGGTGGACACCTCGCCAGCCACGGTGAAGACGCTTGCAGGCAGGATGTCCGCTGGTTGCTGCGTCAATGCACCGGATGCGTTTACACTCAACGGCATCTGCGTGATGGCATTGCGGATCATGTAGCCGCCGTCGACCTTGAGAACTTCCCATTTTTGCAGGTTGTTCACGCGAGGATCCGTTGTGGTGCAAGCAGAAAGTGACGGCGCCAAGTTCTGGTCCATGGGCGCTTCCAGCCACAAGGTGCCCCCTGCCATGGCCAGGCATTGCCCATTCTCAGCAGTTATTTTGTAGTAGTTGTCATCGGTGGATGCCAGTGTCCAGGTTGTGTTAGCAGCCGTCGAAACAGTGACGCCGGAACCCGAAGCATTGACCGATTTACTGGCCGTGGAGATGGCGTAGCCACCATTGCCAAGCGGAGTGCGGGCGTAGCTGTTGTAACCGGGGGTACGCCCCAGGTTGTTCGTCAAGGCTGTGAACGATGCGAAATCATTGGTGGGCTTGGGGCTGCCCCACGTGCTCTGGGCTAGGAAGCGCATTGTCGCGAACATCTGTTTTTCCACCATGGCCTCGGTGGCCGCGGGAGTGTCATCGGGCCACGCTGAGAACTTGGCACCGAGAATCTTGCCCTTGCCGGGAACAACGGTAGCCGTTCGTCCGCCGTCGAACTTCTCCGGAGTCCAACCCGTGTTCCAGAGGTTCACCAGGTTAACGTTGAACTGGCCCGGACGATTGAAGTACAACCCCTGCATGGAGTTCTCCACGTCATGTCCCGCGTCGAGCAGAGCCTGCGGGGTCGGGCCGGAGTTGACCCAGTGCTCAACGATGATGTCCTTGTCCAGCGGGATGACACTGGAGGAGGGCACGCCGTCGTTCCAAATGCGCAACTGCTTGCCCTTGGACTTGACGTAAGCGTTGACCTGGTTCATGAACCAGATAAAGACATCCCCGGGCCCCGAACCGGCCGGGAACTTATCCGGATTCGCGGCAACAAAGGCAGCAAACTGTGAGTAATTGCTGTAACTGTCGCCGATCATGTACTCGTCACCGCCCATGTGCCAATAGGTCGAATCCGGGAAAGCTGCGGCGTATTCGTCGGCAAGCTTCGTCACCATTTCCAAGGCCTCAGGCTTGCTGATATCGAGCTGGTTCTCCTTCTTCACACCCGCATTGTTGACCAGCTGCAGCTCAGGGTATTTGTAAAGCCATGGGCGCATGTGACCGGGAGAGTTGACCTCAAGGACAAGATGAATATGGTACTTTTTGGCCCACGCACTGATTTGGGCAGCTTCGACCTTGGTGTAATACGACCAAAAGTTGGCGTTGGGGTAGGCATCCGATTTCAGCTTGGTTTCCAGCCACAGCTGGTTCAGCTTGTTATATGCCATGTCCTTCATGGTGCGTTCCAGGGATTCCATGGAAATCTTCAGCTGGCACGCGCACAGCCCTACACCGCGTTCCTGGTATCGGGGGACGTCGATGGAACTGCCCTTGTTAACGGTGTTGCCCTGGGCTAGAAGCTGCAGGATGGTCTGGGCTCCGTAGAAAGCGCCGGTGTCCGTTGCGCCGACAACCTTGACGGTGTTGCCAACAACGAGCTCATAGCCCTCTTTGCCAAGCGCTGCGCTGCGGGACGGATCGATGGCAACTTCTAGGTCTCCGGCAATGGCACCGATGGTAGCCGTTGCCACGCTCCGGTCAAGGACCAAGGAGAGCTGCTGCGCGAGATCGCCCGTCAACACGCCATCGGCGCCAATGACCTTGGCGCTGGCGCCAAGGGTGAACTGGCCGGTAGCAGCGGTCCAGGTTGAGAGTCCCGGAATTGTTTGGGGCGCACCGGCCGGTGTCAGCGGGACGGCACCGGCCGGTGCCGTAACGGCGAGCACTGCCGGCGCGAGCGCCGGTGCCACGGCGGCGTTCGCGCCCGGGAGCACTATGGCGGTGGAGGCCAGGGTCAATGCGGCCGCGGTCAAAGCCGCAACAACGGCATTCCGGCCCGTGCGATGGCGAATTTTCATATCTCCCCAGAAATGCTGGATTGGTCATATGGACTCGAGCACCCGGTCCTGCTGCCAACCACCAAAGGAACGTGATCCAAGACATAAAAAAGGGGGCTACTGGAGATATGTTACGGGTCTCATTGGATTAAATCCATAAGTTACCGATCTCATTTCGGTGTAAAACGAACATTATTGAACAATTCTTTAGGCTCGCCGAGACGCTCCGGAACCATGGCCGGGAATGCAAAAAGCCCCGCCGGGAGCGGGGCTTTTTGGATGTCCGGAACTGCCGGACGTTGCGGTCAGGCTACTTCTTTGCGGGAGCCTTCTTCTTGGCCGGGGCCTTGGCTTCGGGCTTCTTGGCAGGCGCCTTCGCGGTCCGCTTAACGGGTCCGCGTTCGCGCTTGTCGGCCAGGAGCTCGATGGCGGTTTCCCTTGTCAGCTGTTCAACTTCGGTGCCGCGCGGAACGGTGATGTTGGTGACGCCGTCGGTGATGTAGGGCCCGAAACGGCCTTCCTTCACCACGATGTTCTTCCCCGACACCGGGTCTTCGCCGAACTCGGCCAACGGAGCCACTGCCGCACGGGCACCGCGCTGCTTTGGCTGGGAGTAGATCTCCAGCGCCTGATCCAGCGTGATGGTGAAGATTTCCTCTTCGGTGCCGATGGAACGAGAATCCGAGCCCTTCTTCAGGTACGGTCCAAAGCGGCCGTTCTGAACGGTGATCTCGTTACCCTCGGCGTCGGCACCCAGAACCCGGGGCAGGCTCATAATGGCCAGCGCCTCGTCCATGGTGACGGTGTCAACCGTCATGGACTTGAACAGGGAACCCGTGCGCGGCTTGACCTTGACGGGCTTCTTTGGCGGCTTCGGCTTGCCGTTTTTGTAGTACTCGACCGGCTGGTTGGCGATGTCCTCCTCCGTCATTTCCGGGATGACCTCGGTGACGTAGGGGCCGTAGCGGCCGTTCTTGGCGACAACCGAGTGCCCAGAAACGGGGTCGACGCCGAGAACGCGTTCCTCGGGCGCGGCAGTGTCCATGAGTTCCTGCGCCTTTTCAGGCGTGAGCTCATCCGGGGCCAGGTCCTCGGGAACATTGGCGCGGGCGGCTTCGATGATCTCGCCGGTCTTGGCATCAACCGTGGGAACGGTGCTCTCCAGGTACGGGCCAAACTTGCCAACGCGCAGCACCAGCGTGTCGGTGATGGGCATGGAGTTGATCTCGCGCGCATCGATCTCACCGAGGTTGTTCACGATGTCCTGAAGGCCGCGGTTGTCGTCGCCGCCAAAGTAGAAGTGGGTCAGCCAATCGGAGCCCTGCTCCTGACCGTTGGCGATCCTGTCCAGGCCCTTTTCCATGCCGGCCGTGAACTCATAGTCCACGTAATCGGTGAAGTGGAGTTCCAGCAGGCGCACCACGGAGAACGCGATCCAGCTCGGCACCAGCGCCGAGCCCTGCTTGCGCACGTAGCCACGGTCCATGATGGTGGACAGGGTGGAGGCGTAGGTGGACGGGCGGCCGATGCCGCGCTCTTCCATTTCCTTGGTCAAGGACGCTTCAGTGAAGCGCGGCGGCGGTGAGGTGTCGTGGCCATTGGCTTGGACCTCGGCTGCCGAGAGCGTGTCATTTTCCTTGACGTTAGGCAGGCGGCGGTCGGAATCCTCCGAGTCGTTGCGGGACTCGTCACGGCCTTCCTCGTAGGCGGCCATGAAGCCGCGGAAGGTGATAACAGTGCCGGAGGCCGAGAACTCGGCGTCCTGGCCGTCGGCAGCGCCACCGACGGCGGTGGCGCCCAACTTGATGGTCGCCGTCGAACCCTTGGCATCGGCCATCTGGGATGCGACGGTGCGCTTCCAGATCAGCTCGTACAGCTTGAATTCGTCCTTGCCCAAGGCACTGGCCACCTGGGCCGGGGTACGGAAGGAGTCACCGGCGGGGCGGATGGCCTCGTGGGCTTCCTGCGCATTGGCTGCCTTGCTGGCGTAGACACGCTTGGCTGCCGGCACGAATTCGGGGCCGTACAGTTCCGAGGCCTGGCGGCGGGCGGCGTTGACTGCCTCCTCGCTCAGCGAGGACGAGTCGGTACGCATATAAGTGATGTAACCGTTTTCATACAGGCGCTGGGCGGTCTGCATGGTGGATTTGGAGGAGAAGCGAAGCTTGCGGCCGGCTTCCTGCTGCAGGGTCGACGTCGTAAACGGCGCGGCCGGGCGGCGGGTGTAGGGCTTGTGCTCGACCGAGCGGACGGCAAAGCTCACGTCCTGCAGGGCTGCGGCGAGGGCCGTGGCGGCGACCTCATCCAGGTGGGCGACGTTCTTGCCCGTCAGCTCACCCTTGTCGTTAAAGTCACGTCCGGAGGCGACGCGCTTTCCGTCGACGGCGGCCAGTTTGGCGCTGAAGGATTCGTGGGTGTCGGTGGTGCCGAAGGTTCCGACCAGGTCCCAGTAGCTGGCAGAACGGAACGCCATGCGCTCACGTTCGCGCTCAACCACCATGCGCGTGACAACTGACTGCACGCGGCCTGCCGACAGCTTCGGAGCGACCTTGCGCCAGAGCACCGGGGAGAGCTCGTAGCCGTACAGGCGGTCGACGACGCGGCGGGTTTCCTGCGCGTCAACCAGGTCCGTATCCAGCTCGCGCAGGTTCCCCAGGGCGCGCTGGAGCGACTCCTTGGTGATTTCGGCGAAGGTCATGCGGTGCACGGGAACCTTGGGCTTGAGCACCTCAAGAAGGTGCCACGCGATGGCTTCACCCTCGCGATCCCCATCAGTTGCGAGGTAAAGTTCGTCGGCGTCCTTGAGCTGCGCCTTGAGCTCCGCCACCTTCTTCTTCTTGTCGGAGGAGACCACGTAGTACGGCTTGAAGTTGTTCTCAAGATCGACGGCGAACTTACCGATCGAGGACTTTTTCAGCTCCGCGGGCAGCTCGGAAGGCTGCGGCAGGTCACGGATGTGCCCAATGGAGGCTTCGACAACGAAACCCTCGCCAAGGTACTTGGCGATGGTCTTGCTTTTGGCAGGGGACTCTACAATTACGAGCTTTTTGCCGGTCTTGGGCTTGCTGGCTGCTGCCTTGCTGGGCACTGTACTCCTACGGGGAATGAAAGGTGGACGAACGGCGTCCCCCAAGAGCCTAGTTCACCATATTTTTACCGCGAACGCGTATTGCTTGGGAAACCGGGTCAAAAAAATTGGCTATCTGCGGGACCCCAAGGAGCACTATCTTCGTTTTCTCCCTCGAAGGAAATACCGCTGGGGGGTGGGCATTTTCGGTTGGCCCGGGACTGCATTAGGCGGGCAGGAGGAACCCGTCCCGGAGCAGGTTGCACACGTCCGAGTACAGTCCGTCGGCAAAATCCGCATCCTCGCGTTCAAGCAACGAAGCCAGGGCGCCCACCAGCTGACCCACCGTGAGTTCGCCGTCGCTGGCCGAGACAAACCCCGCCAGCTCAGTGCTGAGCAGGTTGGTGCGTCGCAGGCCTGCACCCTGGCGCAGCAGGATCACCCCCGGGTGTTCGGCCCCGGGCTTTTGATGCCGTTCCTCGGTGACGTCATCGGCGACCACCAGGCGCTCGTCCATGATGGACTCCCGCGCGTCGATCCAGGCTTCCCTGTCAAGGGTGGAGGCTAGGTGCGGACCAACGGGTTGTTCGATCGGATAGAGGATTTCTTCAAAACGGGAGTCAGTGGAGAAGTTCCAGACCGGCCCGCCATCCGAGTCCGCAGCGTCAGGGCGGCGCAACAGGATGTAGCCAAAGCCAATTCCCACCACGTTGCGTGAGGCAAAATCCAGAAGATAGTCCTCGTAGGCGTCGATGTAGGCCTGCGAGTCGCGGCCCTGGGATGCGTCCTGGAGCCAGGTTTCGGCGTAACCGCCGGGGCTGACCTGTTCGCGTTGGATGAACCAGGCCTGCATCCCTTCCTTGACCCACTGCTTGGGGCGGGTGGCCCACCCGGCTCCGGTGCCGGCGTCGTCCGCGCCCTCCTGGATCTCCCAGTTGCCCAGCATCTGGGCCATACCTCCGGGCGCTAGGACTGACGGCAGTCCGCGCACCAGCGTTTCCACGATGGCATCACCGGCCAAGCCACCGTCCCGGTAGGTGAACTGCTCTGCGGACTCCTCGCCGCGGTGCCGGGGCGTGATGACGAACGGCGGGTTGGAGACGACAAGGTCGAAAGTCTCTCCCGCGACCGGCTCAAGGAGGCTGCCCAGACGCAGCGAAATCCGGGCGACCTCGTTGTGCGGGTCAAAATCGGTTGGCGCCAGGCCCAGCGAGGCGGCGTTGAGCATGAGGTTGAAGCGGGTGAACGCCAGTGCACGGGGGGAAATGTCGGTGGCCACGACCGACCCTGCCTGGTGGAGCAGGTGGAAGGTCTGGATGCCGCAGCCCGTGCCAAGGTCAAGGGCCCGGCCCACGACGCGGCGGATGGTGGCCTGCGCCAAGGTCAATGACGCCTGCCCGATCCCCAGTACGTGGTCCTTGCGCAGCACGCCGGGGCGCTGGTGCGCGCCGAGGTCGCTGGAAACCCAGAGGTTGGTGTCCCGGCCGCCATCTTCCGTGGCCGGCCAGCCGTAGGGGCGAAGGTCAACGGCCGCGCGGATCATGGCCTGGTCATGCGCCGATTCAACGAGCCCCAGTGCCGCTAGGGCGTCAACGCCGACGCCGGGCAGGGCCTTCCCGAGTTCCTCGGGGCTTACGTTCTGGGCCAGCAGCCACAGACGGACGACGACGGCCAGCGGCTCGGCGTTGTTGCGCAGCTCCAGCGTTGCAGGCACCGTCTGGTCCCGCCCCAGGGCCTGGTTGGCGTCATCGCCGAGGAGCTCCGCCACGCCGTCAACCGTGTAGTTGATGGCCATCAAGTCATGGGCCAGGGTGGCAAGCAGGTCCGGGTTGTCGCTGCGAGGAGCGTCGGGCACTGTGGCGAAATCAGTCATGCACCAAGCTTAACGAGTCGGCGGAGCCCCGCCGGGCCGGCTGGGCCCACGCTCGCCAGGTTCCCGGGAAATCGCGTCAGCGATTTATCGGGCCGGCGGGGCCCACGCTCGCCAGGTTCCCGGGAAATCGCGTCAGCGATTTATCGGGCCGGCGGGGCCCACGCTCGCCAGGTTCCCGGGAAATCGCGTCAGCGATTTATCGGGCCGGCTGGGCCCACGCTCGCCAGGTTCCCGGGAAATCGCGTCAGCGATTTATCGGGCCGGCTGGGCCCACGCTCGCCAGGTTCCCGGGAAATCGCGTCAGCGATTTATCGGGCCGGCGAGTGGGGATTAGTTGGTGCAGCCCTGTGGGCACTGCAGTGTTTCGGGGGCGCTGGCGCAGTCGGTGCAGTACAGGTTCAGGTTGCGGCAACTGGGGTTTGAGCAGTTTTCAAACTTGTTGCTGGGGTTGCTGCAGCGGATGCAGTGGCCGATTTCCTTGGCCTCATCGCTGAATTCCATGTGCATGCGCTTGTCGAAGACGTACAGGGAACCTTCCCACAGGCCCTTGTCCTTGAAGGTTTCGCCGTAGCGGACGATGCCGCCGTCCATTTGGTAGACCTCTTTGAAGCCGCGGTTGACCATGAGGGAGCTGAGGACTTCGCAGCGGATGCCGCCGGTGCAGTAGGTGACGACCGGCTTGTCCTTGAGGTCGTCGTACTTGCCGGAGTCCAGTTCCTTGATGAAGTCGTGGGTGGTGTCGACGTCGGGAACGATGGCGTTTTTGAACTTGCCGATTTGGGCTTCGAAGGCGTTGCGCCCGTCGAAGAACACCACTTCCTCGCCCTTGGACTCCTTGTCGGCAACAAGCTCGTGGAGCTCTTCTGGCTTTAGGTGGGTGCCACCGCCGACAACGCCGTTCACGTCGACCTTAAGTTCGCCCGGTGCGCCGAAGCTGACGATTTCCTCGCGCGCCTTCACGCTCAGGCGGGGGAAATCATCCCCTGTGCCGTCGGACCATTTGATGTCAATGTCCTTGAACCCGGGATATTCACGGGTGGTCTTCAGGTATTGCTTGAGGTCCTTGATGTCCCCGCCAACGGTGGCGTTGATGCCGTCCTTGGAGATGATGATGCGGCCCTTGAGGCTGAGCTTTTCGCACAAGGCACGCTGCCAGAGCTTAATCGCTTCAGGGTCGCTAAGGGGGGTAAAGCCATAAAAGAGCACAATTTTGTTCATCGACACGTATTAAAGACTACTTTGCGCCGCCAAATGGCCCGGCTTTCATGGCTGCCGACAGCTTCGGGGGCATAGGCTGGAGACATGACTGATGGCGCCACTGAGCTTGCGGACCACGTAACAGCATGGTTCACCGGCTGGAGTGCACTGCGGAGCTATCAAAGCCGCACCGGGCCGGGGTTTTTTGCCGCTTTGCGTTTTGACCGCCGCGGCGATTGGGAGTATTTCACCTGCACCCCGACGCCCTCCGCCTTTGCCGCGGTGGCCTCCGAGGTGACCGCTTCAAAGCAGCGGGCGCTGTCCGTTTTTGGCCCTGATATTCATGGGTACGTGAAGCTGGCACACCGGTCCGGTATGGGGATGGTCTCAACGTCCGAACAGCTCATGGTCTGCGCCATGGAAACCCAGGACAACCAGGATCCCTTTTTAGGCGACCCCGAGCTTGTCCTGACGGTCAGGAGGATTGGTGGCAGGCATAGTGATTCTGCCTGCCAGGCCCGGTTTTCCGCTGCCATTCTGCATGGCAAAACGATCCTGGCCAGTGGAAGTGTCGGCATTTATGGCGAGTACGCGATCTTTGACGGGTTGGAGACGAATGCGGCGCACCGCCGCCATGGGTTTGGGATGTTGATGATGAAGACCCTGACCGCCCGCGCTCTTGACTACCCCGTCACTACGGGTTTGATTTTGGCCAGCACCGGCGGACAGCGCCTGTACTACAAACTTGGCTGGCGCTCCTTGAGCCCTGTGACCGTCCTGGTGCCGAAGGAGCGGCTGGCGGAGATGGCCCGGCTGTGATGGCCGCGGTGGCACAATGATGGAGTGCCTACCAATGATTCGCTGATTTCACTGCTGGGGGGAGGAGCCAACCCTCCCCAATTGCAGCATGTCCGCAGAATTCCGGCCCGCCAGGCGGTCAACGAGCAGTGGCCCGGTTGGGTTCATCCCGACATCGTCAGCGCCTATTCAATGCTCGGTGTTGCCGAGCCGTGGAGGCACCAGGTTGAGGGGGCCAATGCGGCCCACCGGGGTGAGCACACGGTGATCGCCACAGGGACGGCGTCCGGAAAATCCCTCGCCTACCAGCTGCCTGCCCTCGATGCCGTGCACCGTGCTGCGGCGCGGCTGGCGGAAAACCCCGGGCTGTTGGAGACCGACGGCGCCGTCGCCTTGTATCTCTCCCCCACCAAGGCGCTCGCGGCGGACCAGTTGTCTGCGCTGGATTCCCTGAAGCTGCCAAGCCTGCGCGCCGCCACCTACGACGGCGACACGGCTCCCTCCGACAGGCGCTGGATCCGCGACCACAGTAATTTCATTCTGTGCAATCCGGACATGCTGCACTTTGGGGTCCTTCCCAACCACACGTGGTGGGCCCGGTTCTTCAGGCGCCTCAAGTACGTCATCATCGACGAGGCCCACAGCTACCGGGGGGTTTTTGGTTCCCATGTGGCCGTGCTCCTGCGACGCCTTCGCCGCATCTGCACCCACTACGGTGCCAATCCCATCTTCATCGGGGCATCGGCTACCTCGTCAGATCCAGGCACATCCTTCGCCCGCTTGATCGGGGCGCCTGTCACAACAGTCACCGAAGACTGTTCCCCGCACGGCGCCACCACAGTTGCGCTCTGGGAGCCGGAGCTGACGGATTTCAAGGGTGAGAACGGCGCGAAGTCCCGCCGCTCCGCGATTGCCGAAACCTCCGACCTGCTGGCCAATCTCGTCTCCTCGCATGTGCGCACGATTGCGTTCATCAAGTCCCGGCGCGGTGCGGAGACCATCTCAAGTGTGACCAAACGGCTCCTGGACGACGTCGACCCCAGCCTTCCGCCGCGGGTCGCCGCGTACCGCTCAGGGTATTTGCCCGAAGAGCGCAGGGAAGTGGAGAAGGCCCTGCGCGCTGGCGAGCTGCTCGGTGTATCAAGCACCTCGGCCCTTGAGCTGGGCATTGACATCTCCGGGCTGGACGCCGTGCTCGTTGCCGGTTGGCCCGGCACCAGGGCATCCTTTTTCCAGCAGATCGGCCGGGCGGGAAGGGCCGGCCAGGATGCGCTGGCCGCTTTTGTGGCCAGCGACGACCCCCTGGACACCTTTCTGGTCCACCATCCGGAGGCCATTTTTGACCGGGCAGTGGAGGCCACAGTGTTTGACCCAGCCAACCCCTATGTCCTTGGCCCGCACTTGTGCGCAGCCGCCGCCGAGCTGCCCATCACCCACCAGGACCTGGCCATCTTTGACGCCAGCACCATCACGTTGCTTGACCAGCTGGTGACCCAGGGCTACCTGCGCAAACGGACTGCCGGCTGGTTTTGGACACACCCCCAAAGCGCCGCCGCCATGGTCAACCTGCGCGAGGACGGCGGAGGTCCCATCAACATCATTGAGGCTGATACCGGGGCACTGCTGGGAACCATGGGATCACCGCAATCCCACTACCAGGCACACACCGGGGCCGTGTACGTCCACCAGGGAACAAGCTACGTGGTGCTTGAACTGAACGAAGCAGACCACTGCGCCCTGGTCCGCCGCGGCACCCCCGACTTCTACACCACTGCCCGTGACGTCACCCAGATTGAAGTGCTCGAATCCACAAAGCATGAGCTGTGGGGGCCCGTGGAGATGCATTTTGGGCCGGTCCAGGTCCGCACGCAGGTGGTCTCCTTTCAACGCAAGGCCATGATCTCCAACGAAGTCCTGGGCGAGGAACCCCTGGAACTTGAGGCCCGCGACCTCTTCACGAAGGCAGTCTGGTTCACGCTCGACAACCAGACGATGATTTCCGGCGGCCTGGTGGAACCGCAGTTTCCGGGCGCCCTGCACGCGGCGGAGCACGCACTCATCGGACTGCTTCCGCTGGTTGCCTCCAGCGACAGGTGGGATGTCGGCGGTGTGTCCACTGCCATTCATTCCGACACCGGACAGCCAACAATTTTTGTTTATGACGGGCATCCGGGCGGAGCCGGCTTCGCTGAGCGCGGCTTTGACATGGCCAGGGTGTGGATCAAGGCGACGATGGAGGCCATTGAAGCGTGTGAGTGCCCGTCGGGGTGCCCCTCCTGTGTCCAGTCGCCCAAGTGCGGCAACAAGAACAACCCGTTGGACAAGGCAGGCGCCATACTTCTGCTCAAGCTTCTGCTCGGCAACGCCTCAAGGGCCAACGCACCCGGTTAGTTGCCCTGTTCAGTTTTCAAGGAGCTTGCGCAGCAGCGCGCAGGGACTGGTGACTGGGCCGGGAAGTTCAGCGAACTCCCGGTAGGACAGTGTCCGGAGGTGGGCCCGCCCTCGCCCTGCCCGTTGATGGCCACGGCAGTGCCATCTTGACGGTCACTTCCACCTGGACGGATTGGTCTCCCGCCAAGGTGCATTCCACCAATGAAGCTCCGTGCCGGGCAGATACCTCCCCGGCAATGTGGCACGGGTTCCCCGGGACGAGACCCCTGTAGGCATCTGCTGCGGCCAGCGCCGCCAAATCGGCGGCCGTGGCCGCCCTTGACGCCGCGACGGCTGCCTGACCAACACCCAATGCCAGGACGGTGAGCAACACCATGGCAAACGCCAATCCGGCAGCGAGCACCGTACCAGCGCCTTCCTCACCCCTGAACAAGGACACCTCCCAACGTTCCCGCCGCGGTTGCCTCGCACAGCCCCGTTCTCAGCCTGCATTCCGGAGTGCGCACCCACCGCCACAACGATGACTTGCGTGCCGTGGATCCGTCGGACCGCATATTGTGTCCGGCACTCTCAACCCTCGCGCTGGCTTGGGCTGTTTGGGTCCACGGAACCAGTCCTGACAAGGCCCCGCCCACGCGTCCCCGAACCGTGACTGTGGCATAACCCACGGACAGGGCCAGCGAGACTGAGGCGTCGGAGCCCGATACCCGTGCCACAGTGTCCTGAACCTGGACCAGCGAGTCGCCCCGGGCCAGGGCCCTGGCACCGGCGCGGGCGCCTTCCTCCAGCCGCAGTTGGAGCATGCCGGCAGAAACGCCGAGCAGCAGGACTGCCAACAGCACCGTGAGCGCCGGAAGCACCACTGCCAGTTCGGCTGTCACCGAGCCCCGCATTGTCCTTGCCCAACAGCCGCCGCCCGTTGAGGCATGATCCAGCGGAGCGGCATGAACTGCCTGTGGGGATTCTCTCGATGCTTTCACCTTAAGCCTCCTGTCGGGCCTGTCTTGCCGGCGGCTAAAAGCTCAAGGCTGTGCGAATGACGTTCAAGAGGAAACCACGCACTTCGTCACTCTTAAGGATCACCACCAGAAGCCCGGCGAAACCCACGGCCGCCAGCGTTGCAATCGCGTATTCGGCAGTTGCCATTCCGGCTTCCATGCCGTCCTTGGCCCACTTCCTTGCCCGCTTCGCCCCGGCCAGACCCAGCGCAGGCTGCTCCGTTTCCGCCGGCCAGGCGGGGTTGGGAGGGTTCAGCACAGGCTTGTTCATGCTGGCGCCGGGAAAGATTTCGCTGACATTCCCGCCGTCGAAGACCTCCTCTGCCCCGGGTGCCAATCCCGTTGCTGCGTCGTTGTTTTTCATTTCAACTCCCTTGTTCACAATGCTGCATCACTTCTGGCACCGGGCCCCGGCAAGATGGCCTGCCAGAATCCGATCATCCAACTCTTCTCCCCGCACGGTCTAGGAAAAAGGCCCCAACGGCGTTTGGTGGAGTGCAACGGTGGCGGCTGTTGCTGTGGATGAATGAACATCGGTCAGAGCTTCGGAATCATGGCCATCACCACGGGTACGATCCCCAAGGCAATGAAGGCCGGCAAGGAACAAAGACCGAGTGGCAGGACGAGTTTCACGCCCAAGGCGGCGGCACGCTTTTCCGCATGGCGGCTGGCGGCAGTCCGGCATCGCCGCGCCTCGGCGTAGAGGAGCGGCGCAGCGGATGCACCCGTCAACGCACCGAAGCTCAGAGCGTCATGAATTTGAGCCACGTCGGCGCGAACGGTATTCCCGTCCCAGGAATTTTGCCAAGACGCCCCAATCTCCAGGCCTGCCACTACGCGCAGCAGGCTGTCCCGGATTCCCGGCGCCGAGATACCGGCCACTGTGCCCAAGGCGCCCTGGACAGTCAGCCCGGAGTCCAGTGCCGTGCCCAAAAGCTGAAGCAGCAATGGCACCGAGGCCACTCCCCCATATGGGGCCGATGGCGACTCTCCACCACCGTCCACGCGCGCCGGTACGGTTCCACCGCCTACTGGAAACCTGCGGGTGGGGCCCATTCCCCGATCGGGGAGCAACACGCCACTCCCCCTGTGTCCGCCCCACAGGCAGAAGGCTGCCAAGGCCGCCGGGACGAACACCATGAGTGCACCCATGGTCAGCCCCTCCTCCGCGCGTGGACGGAGGGCCACAGTACTTTTGCGTCGGCCAGATGCCTTGTTCCCCGCTGGGCGGGGCGTGCAGCATCGGCAATCATCCTCGCCGACCAGATCCGTCCCACAACGGCAAAACCCACGCCGGCTCCCAGCACAGCCCATCCCATGGGATGGCCGAAAAGCACGGCCAGCGGATCCACACCCATCAGCACCCCCAGACCCAACCCAATGAAGGGAAGCCAGCTTAACAGCCGCATCGTGGCACGGGGGCCCGCGAGCGCGGTTTCCCTCAAGGCCGCAGCATCCTGGTCTGCCTCAATGGTGTCCGCCAGGCGTTCAAGTACGCCGGCAACGGATGCTCCGCTGTCCTCACACACCTCAAAACACGCGGCCACATCAAGCCACATGCGTAGCTGCTCCTCCGTCAATGGCGCTCGGCGTTGCCCCGTGGACCGTCTCCGGCCTGCCTCCGCGACGGCGCAAGCATCGCGTAGGGCGGCGGCTGTGGGAAGCCCCAGTATGCCTGCGCGCCTCACAGCCAGGACCAGCAGGAGTGTGGCGTCTGCCTGTATTCCCTCTGACCCTTCGTCCACTGGTCCGGCAGGATGATCCGGCTGCCAGCCATGATTCCAAAGTGGCCCACGTGTTGGGGCCCTCGCGTTTTCCCGTGTGCGGTGTTGTTCCACTTCCAGTACGAGGGCCAGCGCCTCCCACAGGAGTGGTCCCGTGCGTCCTGCTGCCATCAGCGATGCCAACTGGCGTACAAGTCTTGGAAGCGACTGTGGTTCCGCCTTACCCGGCCGGCTCCGGTGGAAACCACTCGCACGGATCCACCCGCCGCCCGGGGGTGCCCGCCATGCGGCCCGTTGGAGGCTGAAGAGGCAGCAGGCTGTTGCAGAAACGGCAAAAATCAGCAGTGCGGTCATGGCTGGGTGCCACGTGGTTTCCCGGAATCCCCCATTCCCGGCGGCAAACCAAAGATTCTGTCCAGCCCCAACCGCTCAGCGAGGGGCGGCCAGCCAGGTCCTGCAACAAGGTCGGCACCGTCCGGGTCGTCATGCTCCCGCCCCGGTCCTGAAGACGCCAGGGACAGTGCAGTAACCACTTCAAGCCTGCCGCTGTGCAATTCCACCACTGCAATCTCTGCCACGATGCGCCGCCCCTTGATCCGGGTCAGGTGGATGACGACGTCGAGCGCACTGGCGCCCTGCAGGAACACGGCTTCCGGGGACATAAAGGCGAGGGCGCCCAGCGCCGCGAGCCGGGCGGGGACGTCGCGGGCGCTGTTGGCATGGATGGTTCCCCCACCCCCGCAGTGGCCCGTATTCAGGGCCATCAGCAGTTCGCGGACTTCCCGGCCCCTGCACTCACCGACAATGAGACGTCCCGGATTCATGCGCAGCGCCTGCCGCACGAGTTCCGCCAAATCCACGGCTCCGGCACCCTCGGTGTTTTCATGGCGGGCTTCCATGGTCACCACGTGCGGGTGTTCGGGTTCCAGTTCGGCAGCGTCCTCGATGAGCACCAGCCGTTCCCTTGGCGGGCACAGGCCCAAAAGTGCTGAAAGCAAGGTGGTCTTCCCGGCCCCGGTTGCACCGCTGATCAGGAAATTCAGCCTGCGGGCAATGACGGCTTCAAGAATTTCGGCAAAGCCGGGCCCCACGCTTCCGGCAGCCACCATTTGGGCCAGCGTGAGTACGGTGCGACGCTTAATGCGGATAGATAGGAGGGTTCCGGTGGCGGAAATCGGTGGTAGCACCGCATGGATGCGGTATCCGGAGGCTGTCTTGACATCCACGCAGGGGCTGCCTTCGTCGAGCCGGCGCCCGCCGCTGGCCACGAGCCTGACGGCGAGCGCGCGTAGTTCACTTTCACTGGAAAACCGCACCGCCACCCGTTCCGGCCCCGCCCCGCGGTCCTGCCATACCGAGTTGGGGGCATTGACAAAGATGTCTGTCACCTCGGGGTCCTTCACCAGCCCCTGCAGGGGACCCAGGCCGTTGAGTTCGGCGGTAATCCTTTCCATGGCGACCAGCGATCCTGCCGCCCCGAGCAATCGTCCGCTTTCCCGCACGGCAGCGGCGACCTTCAGGTCTGTCACCGGCCCGGCCTGCGCCAGGATGCTGCGCCTCACGACGTCGAGCAACTGCGCGTCCACGGCACCGTCCCATGGCCCCGCTGCCGGACCGTCCGGTTGTGGTTGCGCGGTCATGGCAGGGTTCCTGCCGCAGCCATGCCGTCGTTTGGTCTTCGGCCAGTGTTGGGGTCATCCCCTGCCATCCAGTCCAGAATGTTCGCCACGAGTGCCTGCACTGGCCGCCGTCCCAAGAGTTCGGGAAGACGCCGCGATTCCATCGCCTCAGCCAGCCCCCGCATCCTGGGCAGCCTGCCCACCATCGGCATGCCGACCGCGGCAGCAACCATCGGGGCATCGAGCCCCTCCCCCAAAGGGCCGGACACCACGGCGGCCACAGGCTTGGGCGGCAGTGCCAGCCGCATTTGCAGAGTTGCTGCGGCGGCGCGCGCCTTTCCCGGCAGCACGACGGCGACCCCGTTGCAGTGGGGCGCCAGGCCGTTGACGGCGTCGGGGGTCCTGCCCACATCAACAACCACCAGGCCGTAGGCCCCCCGCGCAGCACGCATGACCTCACCCACCGCAGTTCCAGCCCGCTGCTGGGAGTGCGCCGGGGAAGCAGGCTGCGGGGATGGCAAGGACCCGAACGAAGCAGTGCCAAAGGGCCGGGTCGGCTGCTGCCGCGCAGTGTCCCACGAGAGCAGTGCCAGCCCCTCGATGTGCGGGAGTGCAGCCGCCAATTGCTCGGGATTGATGGCACCCGAGGCCCGCAGGAGCTCCGGCCAGCGCAGGCCCGGAACATCCTGCGCCGACAACGCCGTGCACAAGCCGCCACCCCATGGGTCCCCATCAACCAGCAACGTCCGCACACCCTGGCGTGCAGCCCCTGCCGCCACCAGAACTGCCAGGGTGGATGCGCCCGCCCCGCCGCATCCGCCCAGAATCCCCACCACTCCGGCACCCGAGGCAGGCTTCCGCAAACAACTCAGGTAATTGGCAAGCCAAGGCGCGGATTCGGGCAGAATGGCCACTCTGTCGGCGCCCATCCGCTCGGCCTGCTGCCACACCTGCGCCGAGTCGGCGGAAAAGCCGACCACTGCGGTTGGACCTCTCCACCCCGCAAGCGCTGCATCCACTGCAACCTCGGCATCCAAGGCTGCATCGATCAGCACCGCGGCCAGGTCCCCCCATCGACCGGCGGCCTGCTCCAGCCCCTCCCCCACGACAAGTTCGACGTCGGCCGCCGCACTGACGCGCCCCACCGCACCTTGCAATTCCGCGGAAGCGGACAGCAGCAAAACTGTGGTGTCCCGGCGCGGAAGCCAAGGTTCCGGCACAGTGCCGAGGGGAAGGCCGTGACTTTTTCTCATGGGGCAACTGTGCCGCCGCCCGCCAGCAGGTTCCACACCCTGGGGCCGCAAAGTGGGGAAGTCGGCAGGCAGCGTCCGTTGTGGAGGAATAAAGCGGGCCACCAGTGGAGAATAGAACTTATGTACGCATTGCTGGCCGAGGGTCCCGAGGGTTCCACCGCCGTGGTCCAGCTCAGGCACGACGACGGCAAGCCCGCCTCGGACGCCCGGACGGTGGCCTTGGCCGCACTGGGTCCGGCTGTGCAGAAAGTGGAAGACGCCCATCACCCCCGCTGGGTGTGGGAGAGGACCGCCAAGTGGTACCCGTTGCTGCTTTCAGCGGGAGTGCGCGTGGAAAAATGCCACGACCTCGCCCTGTGCCAAAACATCCTGCTTCATTCTGCTTTTGCAGCCTCAACCGGATACAACCAGCGAGCCACCCCGCTGCCTCCGGAAACTGACCCGGTGCGCCACGGCCTATCCCCCGCCGGACAACAGGCGGGCCAGGACAGTTTATTTGATGCCCCGGCGGCAAACCCGGCCACGGCTGCCTGGGATCTTGCCACGGTGGCCGGGGAACTGGGCGCCCAAAAAACGGCCGTTCATTCCTCCACACACCCAGCAAGGCTCGCACTTTTGCTCAGTGCGGAATCTGCGGGTGCATTGGTCGCTGAGGAGATGCAATATGAAGGCATCCCTTGGAGGGAAGACCTGCACAGGAGGCTGCTCAATGACTTGCTCGGACCCAAACCCATCAACCACGACCGCCCGGAAAAGCTGGAGGCCCTGGCGGGGCAGTTGCGCACCGCCCTAAATGCCCCTGCCCTGAACCCGGATTCCCCGCAGGACCTGATCCGGGCCCTGCATCGGGCCGGGATTGAGGCAAAATCCACCAGGAGCTGGGAACTGCGGGAGTTCAAGCACCCAGCCATTGAACCGTTACTGGCCTACCGAAAGCTCAGCAGGCTGTTCACCACCAATGGCTGGGGCTGGCTTGAGCAGTGGGTCCGTGACGGGCGCTTCCACTCCGAGTACGTGGTGGGCGGCGTGGTTTCGGGGCGTTGGGCCTCCCGCGGAGGAGGCGCCATGCAGATTCCCGCCCAAATCAGGAGCGCAGCCGTCGCCGACCCCGGCCATGTGCTCATCGTTGCCGACGCCGCCCAGCTCGAGCCGCGGGTGCTTGCCGCACTGGCCCAGGATTCCGCCATGGCTGCCGCGGGCCGGGACTCCGAGGGAAACAACACGGATCTCTACGCCGGGATCGCGGCCCAAGGATTCGGCGGCGACCGCAGCATGGCCAAGATCGCCCTGCTGGGTGCCATCTACGGTTCAACCACGGGTGAATCCGGCAGGCTTGTGCCCCAGCTGGCCCGCATGTACCCACGCGCCCTTAACTACGTTGAGCAGGCTGCCCGCGCTGGCGAGCGCGGCGAACGCGTCAGCACCTATCTGGGCCGCAGCACCCCGCCCGTATCGCAGGAATGGCTCGACGGCCAGCGCAGTTCCTCCGCCCAGGAGCAGCGCCGCGCCGAGTCGGCGGCCCGCTCCCGCGGCCGTTTCACCCGTAACTTTGTGGTCCAGGGAACGGCCGCGGAATGGGCCTGCTGCTGGTTGGCTGAACTACGACGGCGGCTGCGGGCCCTGCCGCCCACCCCACCCGGCGCCGGGGGAACGCCTGACCCGGGTGCCACAACTGTGCAGGAGGCACCTCACATGGTCGCGTTCCTGCACGACGAGGTCATGGTGCATTGCCCCCTAGGCATGGTGGATGACGTCACCCGGATTGTCCACGAGTCATCCCGGGCTGCCACCGAGCTGATCTTTGGAACGATGCCGCTGGAGTTTCCCGTCAATGTCAGTGTTGTCCAGTGCTACGCGGACGCGAAATAGTTAGGCTGGGGGAAAGAAGAGGGACAGGCCACGTGGAAAGCAGCGTCATGACCCGCCAGGAAACCACTGCGCAAGCCCGCGGCACCCGCGGAGTTCACCCCGATCAGCTTTTTTG